>JAFRTK010000107.1 GCA_017427165.1 Clostridia bacterium | reverse complement strand
TACGGAAGGTCACTGCAATCCCGGTGACGTTGTCAGTATCTATTCTGACAAAGGGCGTTTCCTGGCAAAGGCGTTCTACAACCCCAACAGCCAGATCGCACTCCGCATTCTCACCTGGCAGGATGAGGAAATTGACCGCGCTTTTATCTTCCGGCGTGTTCACGATGCTGTTGAATACCGCCGGACTTTTGCCGATCTTCGCAGCTGCCGGCTGATCTTTGCGGAGAGCGACCGCCTTCCGGCCCTGATTGCCGACGTGTTTGGCAGCACGGTGGTTATCCAGTGCATGTCGCTGGGAATGGAGCGCTTCAAGCAGGATGTGATCGACGCGATTGTCGATGAAATCCATCCCGACGGCATCTGGGAACGGGATGACATTCCCGTCCGCAAGCTCGAAGGCATGGAAATGAAGACCGGCCTGCTTTACGGGAACGTTCCGGATCGAGTGGAAATGACGGAAAACGGAATTCGTTTCCTGGTGGATGTCAAGGAAGGACAAAAAACCGGTTTCTTCCTCGATCAGAAAGAAAACCGGGCTGCGATTGCTCCGTTTGTAAAAAATAAAAAAGTCCTGGACTGCTTCACGCACACCGGCTCTTTCGCGCTCCATGCCGCGCATTATGGCGCCGCGGATGTCACCGGTGTTGATATCAGTGATTACGCCTGTGAGTTTGCCACCGAAAATGCCCGCCTCAACGGGTTCGGGGACAACATCCGCTTTGTGACAGCCAACGCATTTGACCTGCTTTCCGAGCAGAGCAAATCCGGCCAGAAATACGACGTGATCATCCTGGATCCGCCGGCATTTACCAAGACGCGTTCCGCTGTGGAAAGCGCACTCCGCGGGTATAAGGAAATCAACCTGCGCGCCATGAAAATGGTTGTTCCCGGCGGTTATCTGATTTCCTGCTCCTGCAGCCAGCACGTTACACCGGACCTGTTTAAAAAGATGATCCAGGATGCCGCGTATGACGCCCGCGTTTCCCTGCGGCAGGTGGAATTCCGCAGCCAGGGAAAGGATCATCCGATTCTTCCGGCCGCACCGGAAACCGAATACCTGAAGTGCGGTATCTACCAGGTGTTCCCGGTATAACGGGAATACCGACCGTTATTTATCCTCATATCCGAGTGTTTTCAGGTCCGACGCGTTGTTCCGCCAGTCGGGCCTGATTTTTACCCATAGTTTCAGATTGATATGGGTGTCGAGAAGCCGTTCAATATCCAGCCGCGCTTCCGTACCGATCGTCTGGAGCATGGCACCGTGCTTTCCGATGATAATCCCCTTGTGGGCATCTCTTTCACAATAGATCGTTGCGTTGATCTCCGTCAGATCATCCCGGATCTTTTCGATTCCGAGGATCTCAACGCCGATTCCGTGCGGCACTTCATCCCGCAGATGGCGGAGCGCTTTCTCGCGGATGATTTCCGCACAGAGCACCCGTTCCGGCTGATCAGTCATCATATCATCCGGGAAATACTTCGGGCCTTCCGGCAGGTATTTCCGCAGGTTGCTGTTCAGTTCCTCAAGCCCGGCGCCTGTCTTTGCGCTGACCGGGATTATTTCATCAAAAGCATATTCAGCAAAGCGGGCGGTTGCTTCCAGAACAGCATCCGGCCGGATCAGGTCAATCTTGTTCAGCGCCAGGATCTTGGGCACCTTCCGGGAAACCACATCCGCCGCAATCGCCAGGTCCCTGTCTGTGATATGGGACGCATCTGCAATCATCAGTACACAGTCCATGCCATCCATGGCAGTATGGACCGACTGCATCATATACTCCCCGAGCCGCGTTCGCGGCTGATGAATACCCGGTGTATCCAGGAAAACCATCTGGTCGTGCTCATGCGTCACAACCCCCATGATCCGGTTCCGGGTGGTCTGCGGCCGGTTGGATACAATGGCCACCTTTTCACCGATCATCGCATTCATCAGTGAGGATTTCCCGACATTCGGAAGGCCGACAATGGTAATGAATCCGGAATAAAAAGCATTCTCTGCAGGTTTCATTTTTTTGACTCCTTTGTTTCCAGTTCAATGCTGAACGGCAGCAGTTCTGAAAGATTCTTCTCAATTACCTGTCCATCCCAGCACAGCAGGATCCGGATAGACGGGGCAAATTCAGCCAGTACCTGACGGCACGCACCGCAGGGCCAGGGTGTCTGGCTGGCTGCGATTGCAATCGCATCAAATGAACGAGTTCCTTCACTGACCGCCTTGAATACAGCCGTCCGTTCCGCACAGTTCGTCAGTCCGAATGAAACATTTTCAATATTGCACCCGGTAAAAACGCGTCCGTCTGTTCCCCGGATGGCAGCGCCGACCGGAAAACCGGAATACGGGGAATAGCTGTTTTCCATGGCCTTTACGGCCGCCCGGACCAGTTCCCTGTCAACTTCCGTGATTCCCGCTTCCCGGGTCGCGGAAACTTCAGACAGGACCTTTTCTTCCATCCTGCGCATTTTTGCCTTGTCCCCCTCTTCCATATGGTCATACCCCATCAGGTGGCAGATTCCATGAACCAGCAGATAGGCCGCTTCCCTCTCCGGTGAATGGCCGTATTCCGCTGCCTGCGAATAAATATGCGGTACAGCGATGATGATATCCCCCAGAAAACAGGCGTTCAGCTCATCGTCATATTCCTGCTGCAGCAGTTTTCCGCATTGTCCGGCTGTCCGGCCGGCCGGATATTCCACTGTCGGAAAAGACAGGACATCCGTACTCCGACTGATTCCCCGGAATTCCGCGTTGATTTCAGATATGGCATTGTCATCACACAGCCGGACGGAAATCGCGACCGGCACGTCAATCCCTTCAGCAGCCGGACAGCAGTCCGCTGCTTCCTGCATCTTTTTCCGGATCCCGGGATCAATCTCATAGTCCCCGGTCCAATCAATTCTCATCATTCGCGTCCTCGGCAGGCATCTGATCTGTGGTGCTTTCCGTCTTATCCGCCGTCTTTGCGGTCTCTTCCGGCGGCTGTACCGGTTCCTCCGGTACAGAACCCGCAGCGTCCGGCGCAGCCGGAACCGGCTGCGGAGCAGCGGCCGGCGGAACAGCCACATCCTGCACAGTTCCGTTCGGATTCACGTAATGGCGGACCGTCGGATATTCAATCCGTTCATGGTACACCCCTCGCAGGATTCCGGAAAATGCCTTGCAGATATCGTCAATGTCCGACAGGGACAGCGGGCTTTCGCTCAGCTGGCCGTCTTCCAGCTTCGACCGGACCAGACGCTCAATGAACTGGTCGATTTCCTTCGGGGTCGGATCCTTCATGGACCGGACCGCCGCTTCAATCGTATCAGCCAGCATTACCACAGCTGCTTCTTTGGTATTGGGTTTCGGGCCGGCATACCGGAACTCATTGATATCCACATGGTTTCCGTCAGACATCTGAAGCGCTTTGTGATAGAAGAACATTACGGGAGTATCGCCATGATGCTGCAGGATAATGTTCTGGACTTCCTCCGGAATATGCTCTTTCTGAGCCAGCAGCACACCGTCCATGGTATGGCTGGTAACAATGGCAGAGGAAATATACGGATCTGTCCGCTCATGCGGATTGTCACCGGTCTGGTTCTCCTTGAAATAACCCGGCCGTTTCAGTTTCCCGATATCGTGGTAATAGGCGCCAGCCCGGGCAAGATACGGATTGGCCTGGATCTTGTCAGCCGCCGCTTCCGCCAGGTTGGCCACAATAATGGAATGATGATAGGTGCCGGCTGCTTCAATCATCAGACGCTTCATCAACGGCTGGTTCGGATTGGTCAGTTCCAGCAGGCGGCTGGGGGTTGCCAGCCGGAAAGCGCCTTCAAACGCAGGCTGCAGGGCAACTGCAAGCAGGCCGCTCAGCAGCCCGCCGGCCAGCGTCCATGCTCCATCCGTCAGAATGCTCAGCGATTCCACGGATGTGATCCACTTGACAATCACCAGCAGCAGAACGCCCGCAATGCCGGACAGCAGTCCTGCAATCAGGACACGTACACGCTGCGGCTTTCCCTTCAGGAACCAGATCGACAGCGTGCCTTCTGTCAGCGTCATCGCCATCAGGAGCACCACTTCATGGAAAGTACTGCTGCTTCTTCCGGCAGTCAGGAATGAAATCAGCAGTGTAAGCGCCAGCGTCAGGCAGATACCGGCCCGGTAGCCGATCAGCATGGTGCCCAGGATCGATCCGAGCGCCAGCGGAATCAGGAATGAGCTGGGAAGCAACTGGAAAATTGCCGCCAGGATCATGCACAGGATCAGGATCAGCAGGACCACGGACAGTTTCCGGACATCCTTCAGGAGATCCCGGTTCAGCAGCTTCAGGCACATAATCAGGATCACCATGGACAGGATTACAACCGCCAGGGATCCTCCATAGGCAGAGTAATCATAGGTGCCGTCCTTCAGCAGGTTCAGTGACCGGAGCACCTGGATCTGCGCATAGGTGATCGTATTTCCCTCAATGATGACCGGCTCACCCTGCAGGATCGTCACCGGATCCACAGAGTCCATTGCTTCGCTGCGTGCCCTCTCTGTCGCTTCCGTATCGATGATGTAATTCGGCCGGATACATTCCCGCAGGATGGTGGGAATGATATCATTCATGCGCATTTCAATATCCAGTTCCGGATAATAAGCGTTGAAGTCCTCCACCATCTCCTTGATGAGGTCCTCGGTCTGCCCCTCATACAGGTTGGAATTCATCTTGATGGAAACAGCATTGGTGACGATTTTAACCATGGTTTCAAAATCATCGGTATTTGTTTTCATCAGGATCCGGATCTGGTTGCCGGACAGCGGCACTGAATTCAGGTATTCAATCGTCGCGTATTCAATCTCATCCTCGGTAAAACGATCCCCCCGGCCCGGCTCACTGGTACGCAGCTGCTCGCCGTAGCGCTGGATGGACTGAAGCTCTTCAAATGCGGATGCCAGGGAAGCCAGCACATCCTGCTTGACATTGGAGTAGATATACTGGATCTCCGTCTTGGCCGCCGCTGTTTCCCTTCTCTCCTGAGTCCGGACCTCATCCACCACATCACGGGTTGCCCAGATCGTCTCATGGGCGACGGCCCCTTCCTTCAGGTCATACTTTTTGGGCGTGCACACAAAAAAGAACAGCACGAAAATAATCAGCGCTGACGCAATAACAAGCAACGTACATCTGCATGCAGAAGAACCGAACCATTCCTTCAGCTTCGCTCCGGTACTCCGGTCCTTCCGCTCCTGTCCGGCATCCGCATGGTTTTCCTGGACGTTTGTCATAATGCTTTTCTCTCCCGTCTGCATCCTTTCCGATCCGATATGCAGGATTGTCATTTATGCCGGATCGTGCTTCTTTTCATATGCTTCCACGATTCTCTGGACCAGTTCATGGCGGACAATATCCTTTCCGGTCATCTCCACAATACCGATGCCCGGAATTCCCTTCAGCAGGGATATCGCTTCAGCCAGGCCGGATTGTTTGCCCTGCGGCAGATCCGTCTGGGTAATGTCACCCGTCACAATCACCCGGGAGTTAAAGCCCATCCGGGTCAGGAACATCTTCATCTGTTCCGATGTGGTATTCTGGGCTTCATCCAGGATGATAAACGCATCGGACAGTGTACGTCCCCGCATGTAAGCCAGCGGGGCAACCTCCACGGTCCCCTTCTCCATCAGCCGGGTATACGAATCCGCGCCCATGAAATCATACATAGCATCGTACAGCGGCCGGAGGTAAGGATCGACCTTCTGGGTCAGGTCACCCGGAAGGAAGCCAAGTTTCTCGCCGGCTTCCACTGCCGGCCGGGTGAGGATGATCCGCTCCACTTCCTTGTTTTTCAGTGCCATCACTGCCAGGGCCATCGCCAGGTACGTCTTGCCCGTCCCGGCAGGGCCGATCGCAAATGTGAGCATGTTCTGCCGGATTGCATTCACATACTGCTGCTGTCCGATCGTCTTGCAGGTAATCTGCTTTCCCCGGTGAGTCACCGCGATCACATTTTTAAATGTTTCCTCGATCTGTTCCTTTTTGCCTTCCCGGATCATGGCAATCACATAACGGATCCGGACACGGTCTACATATTCATGGCGCCTGATCATGGAAAGCAGTGTCTCAATCACCTGCTCCGGCAGATCCAGGCGGTCTTCCTCTCCCTGAATAACCAGTTTGTTTCCCCTGAGCGCAGTTGTAACGCCGCATTCCTGTTCAATCAGTGCGATATTCTGGTCATTCAGACCGAACAGGGATACATATGCATCCATGGAATCGGCGGACAGGATCATTTCCCGGCTCGTCATCAATCCATATGACTTCCCTTCACCAAAACTTCCTTTATATGATACTATTTTTATCGCTTTTGTCAAATAGGATCCGGACCGGTATCCCCCTGCTCCGAACAGAAAAAAAACACACCCGGGTCCCTTCCTTTCCGTTGACACATCGGTCCGTTTATGATAGGATTTCGCTTGAATTTAACATGAATGACGATGAAGGAAATGAAGCTTCCCGCGTTGATTTCAGAGAGCCGCCGGTCGCTGCGAGGCGGTACAAAGCCGGAAAGTCACTGCTTCCTGAGTTGGTTCTGTGAACATGCGGATGCATCAGTAATGGAACCCGGATGCCCCGTAATCGGCTGTGGGCTTGTTGGAGCCCGAGAGTGACTGCCTTCCGGCAGTAAAATGGGTGGTACCGCGGATTGATTTCGTCCCTGACGCATATTTGCTTCAGGGTTTTTATTTTTCAGGAGGGTTTTCGGATATGGAAAAACAGATCATGACCATTACAGACTGCACGCTTCGGCAGAAAAACGGTCTTCCCGACCTCAGTTTTCGGGAGAAGCTAGAGCTCTGCCGCCTGATTGACCGTCTGAATGTGGACCTGATTGAAATGGAGGAAATCCGGCAGGTTAAAATTGACAGCCTGCTGATCAAATCCGTCTGTACGGCGGTTTCCAGTTCCAGGATCGCCGTGCCTGTGGCTTTGAATGAGGAAAGTGTGCGGATTGCCCGGGAAGCACTCAAAAATGCGGTCCGTCCGCGCCTCCAGGTGCCGGCTCCTGTCAGCTCGGTGCAGATGGAATACCTTTCCCATATGAAACCGAAGGCTATGATTGCCGCGGTTGCCGATACCATCCGGAAATGCCGTGAATTCACGGAGGACGTGGAGTTCATCGCGGAAGACGCCACCCGCAGCGATACTGCCTTCCTGCGCAGCATTATCACAGAGGCCGTCAGCGCCGGTGCCCGGACGATTACGCTGTGCGATACAGCAGGGGCGATGCTCCCGGATGAAACCGCCGCCTTCATCAATTCCCTGTATCAGGATATTGAATGCCTGAGCGGGGTTACTGTCGGATTTTCCTGCACAGACCAGATGAATATGGCGGACGCATGTGCTGTCTCCGCTGTCCGTTCCGGCATCCGGGAAATCAAGGCCGCTTCCTTCCGGACCAACGCCATCTCCCTGATGAATATCGTCCGGATCCTGGATATCAAAGCCAATCAGTTTGATGTACACTGCCGGATCGGCACCGAGCAGATCCGGAACCTCACCAGCAAAATCGAAATGCTTTGCCGCACCGGACTCAGCCGTTCCGTCGCTGCCGAAACCGGGGCGGATGACCATGATTCCGGCGTGATGCTGAGCACCCATGATTCCCGCGAATCCGTTATGAAGGCCGTGGATAAGCTGGGATATGACCTGACCGCCGATGATATGGAAAAGGTCTGGCAGTGTTTTTCCGAAATTGCGGAGAAAAAAGACCTGATTTCCCTCCGGGAGCTGGATGCGATTGTGGCAACCGAAGCCATGCAGGTTCCGCCTGTGTACCATGATATCCAGTACGTTATCAATACCGGCAATACCATCAATGCCATGGCGCATATGAAACTCATGTACCATGACCGGGTGATCGAGGGAATGGCCGTCGGGGATGGTTCCATTGCCGCGGCGTTCAATTCCATTGAAAAGGCAACCGGCCGTCATTTTGAGCTGGAAGACTTCCAGATCCAGGCCATTACCGAAGGCCGTGAAGCAGTCGGTGAAACCATCGTCAAGCTTCGCCATGAAGGCAAACTGTACTCCGGGCGCGGTATTTCAACGGATATCGTGGGTGCCGGAATCCTGGCCTACATGAATGCCCTGAACAAGATCGTTTACGAGGAGGAAGAAGCATGAAGCTTTCTTTTTCAACACGCGGCTGGAAAGAGCTTCCCTGGCCGGAACAGGTAAAAGATGCCTCCGAACTCCGGTTCCAGGGGATTGAAGTTTACAACCTGCATAAATGTCCTTCCCTGACAGACCGGAGTGGTGTTTTTCACAAGTTTCACCGGAATGAAACCCTGCGGGAGCTGCGGGAGCACCATCTGACGATTCCGTGCCTCGATACCTGCATTGACCTCGGCTCCGCAGAGGATGAAACGGGTTTCATCCCTGAGCTGATCGATACAGCCGCCACGATGAAAATCCCGTATGTCGCCGTTTGCGCCCTGCATGACGATGATGAACGCATCCGGGAACGCATTGACCGGCTGATTCCGCAGTTTTCCGAAAAAGGCGTCTGCATGCTGATTAAAACAGTCGGGATTTTTGCGGATACCGGCAAGCTCAGGAAACTGATGGACGAATACGCGTGCGATGAGCTGGGAGCGCTGTGGGACATGCACCACCCCTACCGGGATTTCCACGAAACCCCGGATACCACCATCCGCAACCTGGGCGGATATGTGCACCACGTCCACCTGCGGGACTCAGATGACGACCTGAATTACAACCTGATCGGCGAAGGCACAATTCCCGTACAGGATATGATGAACGCGCTGTCTTCCATCGACTACAACGGATTTATTTCCCTGGAGTGGAAAACGGAATGGATGGAGGATATTCCGGACCGGGAAATCATCTTCGCGCATTTCCTCAACTACATGGGCCGTTTTGACAATCCGAAGGGCAAAAAGAAATCCCTTTATTTCAACCATGACGGCACTGGCAAATATGTATGGAAAAAGGATGAACTGGTGGACCTGACATTCGGCCAGGTACTGGACCGCATGGCGGAGGAATTTCCGGATCAGTATGCCTTCAAATACACGACGCTGGATTATATCCGTACCTACACCGAATTCCGTGATGATGTCAACCGCTTTGCAAAAGCCCTGATCTCCCTGGGGGTAAAAGCCGGGACCAAGGTGGCTGTATGGGCTACCAATGTTCCCGCGTGGTATATCGCGTTCTGGGCATCCGCCCGGATCGGTGCTGTACTGGTAACCGTCAATACCGCCTATAAAATCCATGAAGCCGATTACCTGCTCCGGCAGAGCGATACGCATACGCTGGTTATGATTGAAAGTGCGCTGGACAGCAATTACCGCGCAATCATCAATGAACTCTGCCCTGAAATCGCGGTATCGAAACCCGGCGAACCGCTGCATTGCAAGCGGCTTCCTTTCCTCCGCAATGTCATCACCGTCGGGTTTACGCAGAGCGGATGCCTCACCTTTGAGGAAGCGATGCGCCGTGCTGATTCCGTCACCGATGAGACGCTGAACGCAATGGCGGAACGCGTAAAACCGGATGATGTGTGCAACATGCAGTATACATCCGGCACTACCGGCTTCCCCAAGGGCGTCATGCTGACCCATTACAACGTCGTCAATGACGGTAAATGTATCGGCGACCGGATGGGGCTGTCCACCGCGGACCGCATGATGATCCAGGTTCCGATGTTCCACTGCTTCGGCATGGTACTGGCCATGACCGCCTCCATGACCCACGGGACAACACTCTGTCCGCTTCCCTATTTCTCTGCCAAGAACTCCCTGGCATGTATCAACCAGGAACGGATTACCTGCTTCCACGGTGTCCCGACCATGTTCATCGCCATGTTTAACCATGAGGATTACCGGAAAACCGATTTCTCCTACATGCGGACAGGCATTATGGCCGGATCCGGATGTCCCCCTGAGCTCATGAAGCGGGCTGCCCGGCCCGATGAAATGAATATGCGCGGAATTGTCAGCGTGTACGGGCAGACCGAGTCTTCCCCCGGAAGCACAATGTCCGCCTGGACTGATTCACTGGAGCTCCGTACCGAAACAGTCGGATATGCGTTCCCCCACGTCCAGTGCAAGGTGATCGACCCCGAAACCGGAAAAGAACTGCCGGACGGCCAGGACGGCGAATTCTGCTCCCGCGGCTACAATATCATGAAGGGCTACTATAAAATGCCGGATGCCACCAGCGCGACAATTGACGCGGACGGCTGGCTCCACTCCGGTGACCTGGCACGGCGGAACCCGGACGGAACCTATCTGATCACCGGCCGTCTGAAGGATATGATCATCCGCGGCGGCGAGAATATCTATCCGAAGGAAATCGAGGAATTCATCTATACGCATCCGGCGGTTGCCGATGTACAGGTGATCGGTGTTCCGGACGCGCGGTACGGTGAAGCGGTGATGGCGTGCATTATCAAAAAGGAAGGCGCTTCCCTGACCGCAGAGGAAATGACCGAATACATCAAGAGCCATATGGCCCGCCACAAGGTTCCGCAGTATATTGAATTCATGGATGCGTTCCCGATGAATGCAGCCGGCAAAGTGTTGAAATACAAAATGCGGGAAGAAGCAGCTGAACGCCTCGGCCTGGTCGGTGCCGCAGGAATTGATACCGCCGGCGGCGGAAAGAATTGACCGCAGGAAATCAAAAAGGCCTCCTTCACACGGTTACCGTGAAGGAGGTCTTTTATAATATTACGGTTTCAGGATCAGATGAATATCATCAGGCCCGTTCCAGCAGGTGGCGCATGCCGGCAGGATTCATCAGCACCTTGGCGCATCCGAGCACCACACAGTCCTTGGCATCCTGTGCCACGTGACATGGGATTTTCAGCACATCACTGATGCATTCAGCCAGTCCATACAGCCCGGAAGCGCCGCCGGTCAGTGTCAGGCCGCCTTCGAAGATATCAGATGCCAGCTGGGGCGGAGTCCGTTCGATGACTACCTGGACTCCCTCAATCAGCTCGTTGACATTATCCACCAGGGCTTCGTAAATTTCATCCGAATCGATGGCAAGTGTTTTCGGAAGGCCGGAAATCAGGTTCCGCCCGGTCACATCCATCACAACCTTCGGATTACGCCTGACTGCGCCGCCGAGTGTCATTTTCACCTGCTCCGCCGTTCTTTCGCCAATCAGCAGGTTATGTTTTTTCCGGAGATACCGGATCACCGAATCATCAAAATGATCCCCGCCGACAGGTACAGAGCTCATCACTGTCACTGCGCTGTTGCAGAGTACCGCAAGATCTGTGCCTCCCGCACTCATATCCGCAACCAGGCTGCCATAGGAACCCAGAAAGTTCAGCTGGGCTCCCAGTGCGGCGGCAATCGTCCGGTCCAGCAGCTGGGTCCTCCGAAGGCCTGCATCAAACATGGCGGAAACCAGAGCCTTTTTCTCCATTTCCTTGACTCCGGACGGAACGGCCATCACGGCACGCGGGCGGGCCAGAAAACGCTTCCCCGTGATACTGGTGATATAGTAGCGCAGCATGGAGTTTGTCAGCTCAAAGTCAATCATCTCGCCCTGGGCCAGCGGCCGGATGATGCTGACATTGGACGGCGCCCTTCCGATCATCCGGTAGGCTTCCGTGCCGAAAGCAATAATATTGTTTGTCTCCCTGTCAACAGCCACAACCGAAGGCTCACGGAATATCACACCGCGCCCCTTCATGTATACCACGACATTGGAAGTTCCCAGATCGATTCCGAGATCGCCTGCTGCCTGTGCCATCTGCCTGCACCTTTCAACCCTGTATAGAATCCATTACCCGGCTTCCGGATAATGGATACATCATATCATTAACCCCCCAAAATTACAACATCGCATCCCGCCGCCGTTCTTGACAACAAACGTACGATTCAGCATAATATATTCTGGAATGTTATGGAGATGGGAGGGAGTACCTTGGCAATACCAATCCTGGCGGTTACCGGCCGTTCACCGGCCGATAAAGCCGGAATCAGGGCCGGCGAAAAGCTGGAATCTGTCAACGGCGAGAAAATCATCGACGAGATTGATTATCAGGCGCTCACTTCCGCTTCCCGTCTCACGCTGGACCTGATCGGCACCGACGGATCACCGCGTCAGGTATTTATCTATAAATCCCCCTGGGAACCGCTCGGACTCTGCCTGGATGAAACGGTCGCCCTGAAACCGCGCCACTGCCGTAATCATTGTCTTTTCTGCTTTATTGACCAGATGCCGGAGGGCATGCGGAATACCCTGTATGTCAAGGACGATGACTGGCGTCTCAGTATGATGATGGGCAATTATGTCACCCTGACCAATGTGGATGACAAGGAATTTACCCGGATACTCCAGCGGAAAGCATCCCCGCTTTTTATCTCCATTCACGCTACCGATCCCGAAACCCGGGTCCGCCTGCTCCGGAATCCCAATGCGGGAAATATCATGGAACGGCTCCGCCTGCTCCGCGATCACGGAA
Source organism: Clostridia bacterium (assembly GCA_017427165.1). GTDB lineage: Bacteria > Bacillota > Clostridia > Christensenellales > Aristaeellaceae > Aristaeella. Next base: position 32,056 of record JAFRTK010000107.1, on the reverse strand, counting down.
TTCAGTTTCACGGACAGGTTGTCCTCTGCCCGGGTATCAATGACGGTGATATCCTGGCCCGAACCATTGAGGATACCGCTTCCCTCTTCCCGGCTGCCTGCTCGCTTGCAATTGTACCGATCGGTATGACCAGCCACCGGGAAGGCCTGACCCCCATGCAGTGCGTTACCCCGGAAAAGGCAGAAGAAGTCATCCGCCTCTGTGAGTCCTTCCAGGAGCAGTACCTCCGTGACTTCGGTACCCGGTTCGTATTCCCTTCCGATGAATTCTACTGCATCGCCGGGAAGCCGCTTCCGGAAGACAATGACTATGAGGATTATCCGCAGATTGAAAACGGTGTCGGAATGCTGCGTCTTCTGGAAAAGGAATGTGAATCCGCTGCAGATGATGAAGCCGCTGATTCTGCTGTTTTGGCGGATCAGCCTGTTCACGGTGAACGGCTGATCATCCCGACAGGCGTTTCAGCTCAGCCGTTTATCCGTGACCTGGCTGAACGCTACGCGCCGCCCGGCACCAGCGTGGAGGTTATTGCTGTTCCCAACCGTTTTTTCGGGGAGTCCATCACGGTAACCGGCCTGATCGTCGGCCGGGATCTCGTGGATGCCCTGAAATCCCATACATTCGACCGCGTCCTGATTTCAGGAACCATGCTGCGGGAGCAGACGGACCGGTTCCTGGATGATATGACACTGGAGGAAGTCCGGCAGCTCGTCGGAAAACCCATTACCGTTGTTGCCAATACAGGAGATGCTTTTATCCGCGCGCTTCGCGGACCGGAGGTTGAATCATGAGCAAACCGCTTGTCGCAATTGTCGGACGTCCAAACGTCGGCAAATCCACCTTTTTCAATAAAATGGCCGGGAAACGGATCAGTATCGTGGAGGATACGCCCGGTGTAACGCGTGACCGGGTTCATGCCGATGTGGAGTGGCTCGGCCATTCCTTCACACTGATCGATACCGGCGGTATTGATCCGAAAAGCGATGATGAACTGCTCAGCCAGATGCGTGCCCAGGCTCAGGTCGCCATGGACCTGGCGGATGTCATCTGCTTTTTTACCGATGCACGGGACGGTCTGACCGATGACGACCGTGATGTGGCCAACCTGCTGCGCCGCACCGGCAAGCCGGTCCTGCTGGTTGTCAACAAAATCGACTACATGGGCCTGAACGACCAGATGTATGAGTTCTATGAACTGGGGCTCGGCGACCCGATCGGAATCAGCAGCGTCAATATGCTGGGATTCGGTGACCTGCTGGATGAGATCATCCGCCTGTTCCCGGAGGATACAGGCGAAGCAGCGGATGAATCCTCCCCGATTCAGGTTGCAATCGTCGGCCGGCCGAATGTGGGAAAAAGCTCCCTGACCAATCGTCTACTCGGCCAGGAAAGGACCATGGTATCCGATATCCCGGGCACCACGCGGGATGCGATTGATACGCCCTATACCGCGGAGGACGGTACATCCTACAATATCATCGATACCGCCGGTATGCGCAGAAAGCGCTCGGTTGAGGATGAATCGCTGGAGCATTTCAGTGTCCTGCGTTCTGTCGCCGCTATCCGCCGCTGCGATGTCGCACTGCTCCTGATCAATGCCGAAGACGGCGTTACTGAACAGGACACGAAAATCGCCGGACTGATCCATGAAGAAGGAAAAGGCGTTGTCATCATCGTCAATAAATGGGATCTGATTGAAAAAGAGACGGGCACATTCGAAAAATACCAGAAGGAAGTCCTTTCCGCCCTGAAGTTCATGGATTATGCCCCGGTACTCTGTATCTCTGCCAAGTCCGGCCAGCGGGTCAATACAGTATTCCAGACCGTAAAGGCCGTATACGAAACATCCTGCCGCCGGATTACCACCGGTGTGCTGAACGACGTGCTGAACGACGCGATGAACGCCCTCCAGCCGCCGATCCAGGGAACACGCAGGCTGAAAATCTATTACGCCACGCAGTGTGATATTCAGCCCCCGACATTTGTCCTGTTTGTGAATGATGAAACCCTGATGGTCTTCTCGTACGAACGCTACCTGGAAAACTATTTCCGGAAAACTTTTGATTTTACCGGTACACCTATCCGGTTTATCCTGCGCGAAAGGAAAAAATGATTCGTATGATTCCTGCTGTTTTTACTGAAAAGCCCTGGCTCGTCCTGCTTTCCTGTGTAATTGCTTACCTGCTCGGCTCCGTTTCGTTCGGACTGATTGTCGCGCGGTTTGCCGGCGGTCCCGATCTCCGGAAGGTCGGCAGCGGAAATACCGGCGCCAGCAATGTACAGCGGACCATGGGCTGGAAATTCGGCCTGATCACATTCGCCGGGGATTCCCTGAAATCCGTGTTTTCCTGCCTCATCGCCCAGCTGCTGACCGGTGACCATATGGCCTGCCTGGCAGCCGGCCTGTTCTGTATCATCGGACACAACTGGCCTGTCTATTACCGGTTCCGGGGCGGAAAAGGTGTTGCAGCCAGCTGCGGCGTGCTGCTTTACTGTTTCCCGGTTCCTGCGCTGATCTGTTTCGTCCTGACGATCGCGCTGATTGTCATTACGCGGTATATTTCCCTGGGCAGCATGTTCCTTCTGACTTCTTTTTCAGTTCTCGTTTCCCTGACTTACCAGGGCGAATACCGCCTGTATGTCATCATCTGGTCCGTGCTGCTTGCAGTCATCTGCGTGGCACGCCATCATGCAAATATCGGACGTCTCCTGAAAGGAACGGAAAATAAGCTTCGCTTCAAATCAAAGTAAGACCGGAGGTACAATCATGGCGGATGATATGCGGAAAATCCGCAATTTCTGTATCGTCGCGCATATCGATCACGGAAAAAGCACACTGGCAGACCGGATTCTGGAAACCACCGGCGTTTTTGAACAGCGCGAAATGGTGGATCAGATCCTGGACAGCATGGAGCTGGAACGCGAACGCGGAATCACCATCAAGAGCAAAGCCGTTCATATGAAATACCGGGCGGAAGACGGGCAGGAATATATCCTGAATCTGATCGATACCCCCGGGCACGTGGACTTTACATACGAAGTCAGCCGTGCCCTGGCCGCCTGTGAAGGCGCCCTGCTGGTCGTGGACGCAACCCAGGGTATTGAAGCCCAGACGCTGGCCAATGTGTACATGGCCCTGGAGCACAACCTGGAAACCATTCCAGTCATCAACAAGATTGACCTGCCTTCCGCCCGCCCGGAAGAAGTCCGCCGCGAGATCGAGGACGTCATCGGGCTGGATGCCAGCTATGCCCCGTGTATTTCCGCCAAAACAGGTCAGAATATCAAAGACGTCCTGGAAGCGGTTGTCCGGCATATTCCGGCTCCTGAAGGAGATCCGTCAGCCCCGCTTCAGGCGCTGATTTTCGATGCGTTCTATGACAATTACCGCGGCGCGATCTGTTTTATCCGGGTCAAAGAAGGTACGGTCCGTCCCGGCATGAAAATGCGTCTGATGTCCACAGGCACCGAGTTTGACGTAGTGGAAGTCGGTCACTTTACCCCGGGATACACCCCGTGCGATGCCCTGCAGGCCGGCGATGTCGGTTATGTATCCGCTTCCATCAAGGATGTCCGGGATACCCGTGTAGGTGATACCATTACGGACGCTGACCGTCCTGCGTCAGCTCCCCTGCCCGGATACCGTCATGTGACCCCCATGGTCTACTGCGGTATCTATCCTGCTGACGGAGCGGATTATACCGCGCTGAAGGATGCCCTGGAAAAGCTGCGGATGAATGACGCCTCCCTGTCCTTTGATCCGGAAACTTCAGTGGCGCTTGGTTATGGATTCCGCTGCGGATTCCTCGGACTGCTTCACATGGATATCATCACCACACGCCTAGAACGTGAATTCGACCTGGACCTGGTGACCACTGCCCCGAGCGTAATCTATCGGGTCATCAAAACAAACGGAACCGAACTGATGATTGATAACCCGACAAACCTGCCGCCTGTGGGTGAAATCGCATCCATGGAAGAACCCTTCGTGCATGCCACAATCTATACACCCCAGGATTCTGTCGGCACACTGATGGAGCTCTGCCAGGACAAGCGCGGCATATTCCTGGATATGCAGTATGAAGGCACCCGGGTCAAGCTGAACTATGATATGCCGCTGAATGAGATTATCTTTGATTTCTTTGATCAGATCAAGAGCCGCAGCCGCGGTTATGCTTCCTTTGACTATGAACTGAAGGATTACCGTGAGAGCGATCTGGTCAAGCTGGATATTCTGCTGAACGGTGAAATCTGCGATGCTTTTTCCATTATAGTCCACCGGGACAAGGCTTACGCCCGCGGACGCGGAATTGCGGAAAAACTGAAGGACGTGATTCCGCGGCAGATGTTTGAAATCCCGATTCAGGCAGCCATCGGCGGAAAAGTCATCGCGCGTGAAACTGTCAAGGCCATTCGGAAGGATGTCCTGGCCAAGTGCTACGGCGGCGATATTACCCGGAAGAAAAAACTGCTGGAGAAGCAGAAGGAAGGCAAGAAGCGGATGCGCCAGTTTGGCACCGTTCAGGTTCCCAGTGAGGCTTTCCTTGCCGTTCTGAAAATGGATTGATATGAGAGCATCAGGATGCGGAACACCGCGGCTTGAACAGAATACGGTATGTTTCACCGGGCACCGCCGGATTGACCGGGAATGGGTGCCGGAAATCCGGCTGCGCCTGAAAGACGCCATTCTCCGGTGTTATGAGCAGGGTTCCCGCTGGTTTATCTGCGGCGGAGCTCTGGGTTTTGATACGCTGGCTGCGGAAGAAGTCCTGTCCTTCCGTGCGAATCATCCGGATATCGGGCTCTTCCTGGCGATTCCATGTGCCGATCAGTCCGCTCACTGGTCTGCTGCAGACCGCCGCAGATATGAGAGGATCCGGGATTCCGCTGACGATGAACTGGTTCTGGCCCCCTCCTATTTCAGAGGATGTATGCACGTCCGGAACCGGTTCATGGTACGGCACTCCTCCGTCTGTATCTGTTATCTCAGGCAATTTGATGGCGGTACGGGGTATACGGTCCGGTATGCGCTGTCTGAGTCCCGGGATATCATCAACCTGTATGAAGGCCCCGCTTCCCAGGCCCTGATGAAGGAGCAGCTATGGAACTGTACATTCACATCCCCTTCTGTGTCCGGAAATGCACATACTGTTCGTTTACTTCATTCCCCGGCTGCAGTCAGCAGGAAATGGAACGCTACCTCTTTGCGGTTCTCAGGGAGGCGCAGCTCCGGAAGCACGAAATAAATGAGCCGCTTGAAACCGTATATATCGGCGGAGGCACTCCTTCGCTGATACCGGCAGAGCTGTTCTGTTCATTTCTTTCAGAACTGAAAACAATCCTGGACTTTTCCCGGGTCCATGAATTTACCACGGAGGCCAATCCGGGCACGGTCACCCCGGCCTGGCTGGATACAGCCGTCTCCCAGGGGATCAACCGTATTTCCTTTGGTGTGCAGGCATTTCAGGATCAGATCCTGCAGACACTCGGCCGGATTCATCGTTCCTGTGATGTTGCTGCTTCCGTGAAAGCCGCCCGGGAATCCGGCATGGAAAACATCAGCCTCGACCTGATGTTCGGCATTCCCGGCCAGAAAGCGGAGGACTGGGCAGAAACGCTGCATTTTGCTTTATCCCTGTGTCCGGATCATATCAGCGCATACGGTCTGATTCCGGAGGATGGAACCCCCCTGTCTGCCCAGCTGGATTCCGGTATCCTTGAACTGCCGGATCCGGATTCAGAACGGAATATGTATGACTTCTGTATCCGTCTTCTGGCAGAAAACGGATTCGAGCAGTATGAAATATCCAATTTTTCCCGGCCCGGATATGCCTGCCGGCATAATATCGGTTACTGGGACCAGGTTCCGTATCTGGGGCTCGGCCTTTCTGCCGCCTCGATGCTCCGCCCTGCTTCCAGGCCAAAAGGAGTATTCAGTATCCGAACAACCAATCCGGACACATTGCATGAGTATTACCGGCTGATCCATTCTCCGGTTTTTTCCGTTCCCGAAGAGACAATATCCCTTGCTGAAGCCCGTTTTGAAACCGTGATGCTGTCCCTGCGCATGACTGCCGGTATGAACCGCAAACGCTTCCGGGACCTGCACGGAGCCCCGCCGGAAGCCTTCTACGGGGATGTTCTCCGGCGCCTCGCATCACAGGGACTTCTGGTTCTGAAGGATGACAGCTGGCTCCTGACACGCCGCGGAATGGATATTCAGAACAGCATCCTGCTGGAGTTTATGGAAGACAGGGCATAAAGGACGGATCGTGAAAAGCATCCTGCGCGTCACAGTACGGTTTTTCCGGATTGTTCCGTTTCTTGTATTCTCCGGTGCTTTCCAGTTCCCATGACTGTTCCGTATCATTCAGGCAGGTTTCCATGATCCTGTTCAGCATTTCAATATGCGGCCTGTACAGTACAGGACACGCGATTTCCACCCGCCGGCTCATATTCCGCGTCATCCAGTCAGCACTGGAAATGAACGCTTTCGTATCCTCCCCGTCTCCGAACAGATAGATCCGTGAATGCTCCAGATACCGGCCGACAATGCTGATGATCCGGATATTATCCGTCAGTCCGGGGACCCCCGGCAGCATGCAGCTGATACCGCGGATGACCATCCGGATGCTGACTCCGGCCCGGCTGGCTTCAATCAGCTTGTCCATCAGTTCCTTGTCAGTCAGGCTGTTCAGTTTCAGCCGGATTTTGCCGTTCCGGCCTTTCCGGATCTGTTCATCAATCAGTTTCATCAGGGAAACCTGCATATCATTCGGGGATACCAGCAGCATTTCTGCATGGCGGATGGTCTCTCCCTTGGTCAGGGCGTCAAAAACCATGCGCCCATCCCGGCCGATCTGCTGGTTATATGTCATCAGGCAAAGATCGGTATAGATCCGGCTGGTGTTTTCATTGTAATTGCCGGTTCCGATCTGTGTGATATATTCCTCCCCGCCGGCTTCATTGCGGAGGCTGATCAGGCAGAGTTTACTGTGAACCTTGATGTGCTCGATTCCGTAGATCACCCTGCACCCTGCACTCTCCAGGCGTCGGCTCCATTCAATATTGTTTTCCTCATCAAACCGGGCTTTCAGTTCAACAAAAACCTCAACCTTTTTCCCGTTTTCCGCTGCTTCCTCCAGCACTTCAGCGACTTTGCTGTTCCTGGCTACACGGTACAGCGTCATACGGATTGCGGTTACACGCGGATTTACCGCTGCTTCCCGGAGAAGCCGCAGGAAAAAGCTAAAACTGTCATAGGGATAGTGAATCAGAACGTCGCCCCGTCTGATCATTCCGATCACAGAAGGATCCTTGCCATCCGGTACCGCCAGCTTCCGGGATGTCCGCGGCGGGTAAAACAGGTCAGCTTTCCCCCTCAGCATATCACTGAACCGGTACAGGAACGACAGTTCCAGCGGTGTGTCATACTCAAACACCTGACTGGCTGTCAGTCCCATATACTCACGCAGCCGGTTCACAATGGCCGTATCAATCTGCCGGCTGAGTTCCATCCGTACAGGACAGAGCCGTTTCCGCATGCGGATGATCTCCGCCATATGCTCCCGGTAATTCAGGTCTTCATCATATACCGCGTCTGCGTCAATATCCGCGTTCCGCGTAATCCGGGCCAGTGTTTTCCCGACCACCTCTTCTTCCGTAAACAGCGTGGGAACATAGTGCAGGATAAATTCCTCCAGCAGGATAAACCGGCCTTCTTCGCCCGGCACCCGGATCAGTCTGGGCAGAACTGTTCCCGCACATGGAATGACTGCAACACGGATGGCACCATCCCGGGATTTCAGTACAGCAATGGCGTAGATTTCCCGATTCTTCAGAAATGGAAAATCTTCTTTCCGGGTAATCATAAACCGGGAGAGATAAGGCAGAACATCCGAATGGAAAAGCTTCCCAAGCTCCTCCTCTGCCTCATCGGAAATGTCGGAAAACCGGACAATCCTGATTCCCTGGGCGGCCAGGTCATCCATCAGTACATTGTAAACTTCATCGCGTTCCCGGCAGATACTGCGTATTTTGGCCAGGGCTGCTTCTATCTGGCTGGAGGGCCGCATACCTGTCTTGTTTTCCCGGCTGCCGTCATCCAGAAGCTTCTGATCGTGCAGACTGCCGATCCGCACCATGAAGAATTCATCCAGATTGGACTGGAAGATCGAAAAGAAATTCAGCCGTTCGCACAGGGGAACCAGCGGGCTGCTTGCATTCATCAGCACCCGGCGGTTGAATTCAAGCCAGCTGAGTTCTCGGTTGGTAAAGCAGCTCTGCATTTCCGTTCCTCCCGCTTCAGTTCATGGCAATCTGATGGCCGTATTCTTCAAAATATGCCCGTGCATATGCTTCCACCTGTTCCAGGATCCCGCTCATGGATGGATCCCGGTGAAGTTCTCGTACCGTCTGTGCCACTTCATCCAGAAGTCTCGCGTCACCGCCTGCAAACGGTCCGGCAGCATCCCCGGACTGCCGGGTTCCGATCAGGTCGCCGGGGCCGCGAAGTTCAAGATCCTTCCTGGAAATCTCAAACCCGTCATTGGTACTGCACAGGATCTGCAGCTTATCCGTTGCGTCAGACAGCAGGAAGCACCAGCTTTCCTCCGTCCCGCGGCCGACCCGTCCCCGCAGCTGGTGCAGCTGGCTCAGTCCGAATCTTTCCGCGTTTTCAATCACCATAACTGTCGCATTCGGATTGTTGACGCCCACCTCAATCACAGTGGTGGAAACCAGCACCTGGCTGCTTCCATCCATAAAACTGCGTATGGCTCTTTCCTTGTCCTCTGTCTTCTGTTCTCCCCACGTCAGTGCGATATTCAGGTTCTGCAGTTCATTGTTTTTCAGCTGTTCATAGACCGCCTTTGCGCTTCGTACGCCATCGGTTTTCTCACTGTCCTCCACCATCGGACAGACGACATATGCCTGACGGCCTTTGAGGACTTCCTCCCGGAGAAACGCGTACATGGCTTTCCGCTTTTCTTCCGGTACCATCCTTGTCCGTACGGCAATTCTTCCTGCCGGCAGCTCATCGATAATGGAAAGATCCAGGTCCCCGTACAGGATCAGGGATAAGGTCCGGGGAATCGGTGTTGCTGACATCACCAGCACATGCGGTGCCATGCCGGTCTCCCCGGTTCCCTTTTCCTCCAGGCCTGACCGCTGGTTTACACCGAACCGATGCTGTTCATCCGTAATCACCAGCCCCAGCTGATGGTATTCTACATCCTTACTGATCAGCGCATGGGTACCAAATATTGCCTGGCAGCTTCCATCCGCCAGTTCACTCAGAATGGATTTGCGTTCCTTCGCTTTTGTGCTGCCTGTCAGCAGCCGGCATGAAATACCGGCCGGTTCCAGTATCTTTTTGGCATTCCGGTAATGCTGCTCAGCCAGGATTTCCGTCGGAGCCATCATACATGCCTGGACACCCGCCATACACGCCAAATAAACAGCGCCGAAGGCAACCGCCGTCTTTCCGCAGCCGACATCCCCCTGAACCAGCCGTGCCATCGCCGTACCCTGCCGCATATCCGCCGCGATCTCATTCAGCACGTGATGCTGGGCGGAAGTGGGCGGAAAAGGAAGTAGCTTCCAGTATACCTCCGCGGCATCGTCCGCAGCCTGCAGAGGGACCGCAGGCTTTCTGTGGCTTCCGTTCATGGAAACATACAGCAGATATACCAGCATTCCTTCAAACGCAAGCCTTCGCCGGGCAATTCTCAGATTTGCCTCGTTCGTCGGAAAATGAGCCTGACGGATTGCAAAATTCAGTTCACACAGCCGGTACCGAAGCCTGAATTCAGCCGGCAGCGTTTCCGGACAGCAGTCATCCACATTGTCCAGAGCCAGCCGGATCAGTTTCCGGAAAGACGCTGCCGGAATCTGCCGTACCGCGCGGTATACGGGTGACCATCCGGTTTCCGTTACAATGATGGGATTCTGCAGCACTCTTCGGTTGTTTTTGATATTCATGCGCCCGTAAAGGGTAACTTCATCCCCCGGGCGGATATTTTTCGCCATCCAGGGTTCATTGAACCAGCATACCGGCATTTTCCCGGATGCATCGGCAATTGTACCGGTAACACGGGAAAGCCCGTGAAAATAGCTGAGTTTCAGTGATTCCTGGAATGATCCGCGCACCATTACCGGCCCTTCCTGCCGGGTTGCGCATGGGTAAACGGTACTGTGGTCTTCATACCGTACCGGGAGCGTATACAATAAATCGCGCAATGAGAGAATTCCCACTGCGCGTAATGCTTCAGTACGTACCGGGCCGATGCCTTCCAGATCTGTCAGTTCCATGCTTTACTCCACGGAAATCAGATAGTAATACAGCGGCTGTCCTCCGTTATGGCATTCCACATCGCAGAAATCATATTCCTGCTCAATGGCGTCTGCGATATCCTTCGCGTCCTCTTCCTTCACATCCGCCCCGTAATAGACGGTGATCAGTTCATCCTCGTCCGTCACGATGTTCTTCATCATCTCGGTAACGACTTCCTGGATGGAAGAGCCGGAAAACTCGATCTTTCCGTTATGCAGGCCGATGATATCGCCCTGTTTGATTTCAATTCCGTTATATTCACTGTCCCGGATTGCATATGTAACCATGCCGGTCTTGACATGCTGGGAAGCCTCGTCCATCCGCTGAACATTTTCATCCGGCTCCAAATCATTCTGGAATGCAATTGCTGCTGCAATGCCCATGGCGACATTCTTTGTCGGAATCACCCGGACATCCTTCTTGCTTAGCTCAGCTGCCTGGTTGGCCGCAAATATGACATTCCCGTTGTTCGGAAGGATAAACACGCACTGTGCGGGTACCTGATTCACTGCATTCAGCAGATCATCCACCGACGGATTCATCGTCTGTCCGCCTTCCACAATCTGGTCGACGCTCAGGTCGTGGAAAAACTGGGAAAATCCTGCGCCCAGGGAAACCGCCACAAAGCCGTATTTCTTTTCAGGTTCGGCAGGCGCCGCCGGTTCTTTATCCTCAGCCGGCTGTGCCGTTCCGTTTTCCGCATCGTAGGCGCGTTTCATTTCCGCCAGGTTATCAATCCGGATTTCGGAAATTTCCGCCAGCTCAATCCCGTATTCCAGTGCGGAACCTGGATTATCCGTATGAACATGCACTTCTGCCTTTGTCAGGTCCCCGCTCACCGATACATTGTCACCGATCCGGTTCAGGCGCCGGCGGAAGGAATCCAGATCATGCTCGTCACAGTCTTCGCGGAATCTGGAAAGGATAAAATTGACGCAATAGGAATATGTAAGTTCCTTGCTCAGGTCATGACAGTCATCGGAATCCGCGATACTGTCATTTTCCATTCCGGTTTCCGCCATGCTGATATCTTCACCGCGGAGTACCGCTGCATACCCCTGATAGATCAGCAGCAGTCCCCGTCCGCCGGAATCCACAACACCGGCCTGTTTCAGTGCCGGAAGCATATCAGGCGTTTTTTTCAGAATGGCTTCACCGCTCTTCAGGATCACATTGAAGAGCTTGTCATAATCTTCAGGATCGCTGGCCGCCTGTTTCATGGCGTCTTCCGCGACTACCCGTGCAACGGTCAGGATTGTACCTTCCTTGGGCTTCATAACGGCTTTGTAAGCCATTTCAGCGCCTTTTCCCAGGGCCTCGGCAAACTGAACCGGAGTGATCTTCTCAATCCCGTTCACGGCTTTTGCGAAGCCGCGCAGCAGCTGGCTCGTGATCACACCCGAGTTTCCGCGTGCGCCTTTCAATGCGCCCTTGGCCAGGGCATTCGCCGCTTCATCTGCCCGGAGAAACTCCTTGCTGTTCACTTCCCGGGTGGCAGACTGCATGGTCAGGGACATGTTTGTACCGGTATCGCCGTCCGGTACGGGGAAAACATTCAGGGCATCCACCGCTTCACGGTTCTTTTCCAGCAGCGCTGTGCCGGCCATCACCATATCACGCAGCAGGAGGCCGTCTATTGTCTTAAACTGAATCAAGGAATCTTCCTCCGTCTAACAATACTTGTGAGTTCAAACAGGATCAGATCCGGATGCCTTCCACCGAAATGCTGATCTTCCGGACTTTGACACCGGTCATACTTTCCAGTTTATATCGAACCGTTTCAACAATGGTCTTGCAAACTTCGGAAATGGAAATTCCGTATTCGACAATAATAAACAGATCCACGTCCAGCATATCGCCGACATTCCGGATCTGGACACCCTTGGACAGGTTTTCCCGTCCCAGCCATTCAGAAATTCCGTCTGTTGCCCGTTTGCCGGACATCGCCACAATCCCGTAGCATTCCAGCGCGGCATAACCGACGACTTTCAGCATGACGTCTTCCGCAATATAGATTGTGCCGTAATCGTTCTTGACCTTACATTCCATTGAATACGCCTCCTTGCACATCCCGAGGAAATAGCCGGGCTGCAGTATCCTGAAAAAGACCCTGTAAATTATACAGGATTTCGGGGGGTTTATCAAGCTTTTTCCAAAAGCGCCTGTCTCGGGATGCTTGACATTTTGCTGTCCATCGGTCATAATATCACCAATACGATGATGGGAAGATGTTCTCCGGTAACGGTCTTCAGAGAGCTTTCGGCAGGTGGAAGAAAGCGTCCGGCGGGGAAATGTACATCCCGGAGTTATCGTCTGAAAGCAGCTGCAAGTAGGATGGATCCGGTTCGCCGGTTACAGCGTTCGATGAGGGTATTGCATAGTCACCTGCAATATCAAATGGAAGTGGTACCGCGGTTCTTCGCCTTCCGGAGAACTGCGGATTTTTTGTTTCTGAAGGAGGCTTTTCCATGGACCAGTCCGCTATTCATTTTGCCCACCGGTTTGACAACGTATCCGGAAGCGCCATCCGGGAAATTTTCAAGATCATTGCGCAGCCCGGTATGATCTCATTTGCCGGCGGCAATCCTTCCCTGAATGCCCTTCCCGACAGGCTGGTTTCTGATCTGGCTGTCGATGTCCTGGCGCAGAACGGTAAGGCGATCCTGCAGTATGGGGCAACGGAGGGATATGCGCCTTTCCTGGAGAGTCTGCATGCTTATGTTGCGGATATGCTGAAGTGTGAAATCCCGGCAGTTCTGCCGGTTACCGGTTCCACCCAGGCGATGGATCTGCTCTGCAAGGCCATGATTGATCCAGGCGACACCATTCTGGTGGAGAATCCTTCCTTCCTGGGTAATCTCCAGTGCATGAAACTGTATCAGGCCAACCTGGTGCCCGTGGAAAGTGACGGGGACGGCCTGCTGCCGGATGATCTCGAAGCGAAAATCCGTCAGTACCATCCAAAGATGCTCTACACGATTCCGACATTCCAGAATCCTACCGGTAAAACGCTCCCGGAAGGACGGCGGAAACGGGTTGCTGAGCTTGCCGGCGAGTATCATGTCGTAGTTGCGGAGGATGATCCGTACCGTGACCTGCGGTATACCGGGACTCCGCTTCCTTCCATCAAGAGCTTCGACACAGACGGATGGGTGGTTTTCCTCGGCAGCTTCAGCAAGATCATTTCTCCCGGCCTGCGCGTCGGCTACATGGCCGGCGATCCTTCCATCATCCGGAAGTGCACAGTCGGCAAACAGTCCACTGACGTTCATACGGCCAACCTGAACCAAGCGGTTGTGGACCAGTTCATCCGCCGCAGTCTGCTGCCCGCCCATATTGCTTCCATCTGCGCAGAGTACGGAAAGAAAATGAAGCTGATGCTGGACCAGCTTTCCGCATTCCCCGGCGGCGTTTCCTTTACGAAACCGGAAGGCGGCCTTTTCATCTGGGCTGAGCTGCCTGAAAACATCAGTGCGCTTGACCTGCTGACCCGGGCAATTGAGAAAAAAGTGGCCTTTGTCCCCGGAACCCATTTCTGTGTCGGCGGCGGCCATGAAAACACCCTGCGGCTGAACTTCTCCAACAGTACGGAAGACCAGATCATTACCGGCATGGGCATCCTGAAAGACCTGATTGCCCAAACCATTCGATAAGGAGGAAACAAGTATGGAACATATCCTGGACATCCTGAAAGAGCGCGGATTTATCGCGCAGGTGACATTTGAGGACGAGCTTTACGAACAGCTGAAAAATCCGACCGTCTTTTACGTCGGTTTTGATCCTACTGCGGACAGCCTGCATATCGGCCACTACATCCCGATCATGGCAATGGCACATATGCAGCGGGCCGGCCATAAGCCCATTGCCCTGATGGGCGGCGGTACCGCCATGATCGGCGATCCCTCCGGCAAAACCGACATGCGGAAAATGCTGACCACGGAAACGATTGACAGCAATGTGGAAAGTATCAAAAAGCAGATGTCCCGCTTCCTGGATTTCAGCGAAGGGAACGCCATCATCGTCAATAACGGCGACTGGCTGCGCCACCTGAACTTCATCGAGTTTATGCGCGATATAGGATCCCAGTTCTCCGTCAACAAAATGCTCACGGCGGACTGCTACAAAGCCCGTATGGCAACCGAGAACGGCCTCAGTTTCCTGGAATTCACCTACATGCTGATGCAGAGCTACGATTTCCTGGAGCTGTTCCATCGCTACGGCTGCCGTCTGGAGATGGGCGGCAACGATCAGTGGAGCAACATGCTCGGCGGTGCGGACCTGGTCCGGAAAAAGGATGGCGAAAAGGCCTTTGCATGTACGTTCCAGCTGCTCCTGACCCATGACGGCAAGAAGATGGGCAAAACGGAAGCCGGCGCGCTCTGGCTGGATGCTGCAAAGACTTCTCCTTACCAGTTCTATCAGTACTTCCGGAATGTCGATGACAAAGATGTGGAGAAGTGCCTTGCGCTGCTGACCTTCCTCCCCATGGATGAGGTGCGCCGCCTGGGTGCCCTCCGGGATTCCGAGATCAATGAAGCCAAAAAGGTTCTCGCGTATGAAGTCACCAAGCTGGTCCACGGCGAGGAAGAAGCCCGCAAGGCAGCGGATGCTTCCGCTTCCCTCTTCGGCGGCGGCGCTTCCATGGAGAATGTTCCTACCCTGGAGATTTCGGAAGCGGAACTGAATGAGGATGCCCGTGTTTCCACGATGCTTGTCCGTGCCGGTCTCTGCAAGAGCCAGAGCGACGCCCGGAAACAGATCGAGCAGAACGCGGTCTCCCTGGATGACAGCAAGGTGACCGATCCGGCTGCGCAGATTTCTGTCTCGCAGCTGAAAGAGGACAGTATCCTCCTGAAAAAAGGCAAGAAGGGATTCTGCCGCATCAAGCTGGCATGAAAGACTCGTATATTACCGTAAAATCATCGGCCTCCGGTGAATTCACAATTGAAAAAAGCCGTTTCATCGGCTATGCGTGTCCCTGTGCGACAGAAAGCGAAGCCCTGTCCTTCCTGCAGTCTGTCCGCGATCAACATCACGGGGCAACACACCACTGCTACGCGTATATCATCGGTGAAAATTCCGGGATCATGCGGTACAGTGATGACGGAGAGCCCGGCGGTACCGCCGGGCTCCCGATTATGGAAGTGATGAAATCTTCACATGTGGTAAACTGCTGTGTGGTTGTTGTCCGGTATTTCGGCGGCGTTCTGCTGGGAACCGGCGGCCTCGTGCGAGCTTATACACAGGGCTGCAAAACAGCACTGAAGGCAGCCGGAATCGCAAAAATGGAGCTGACTTCGCAGCTGCTGTGCGATATTCCGTATTCCTGCTGGGATCCGCTTTGCCATGCCGCAGGCAGTCTTCCCGTCCGGATCGAAAGCCCCGAATTTGCCTCCACCATCACCTTTACCCTGTCTGTCCGCACGCGGGATCTGGCCTCGGTTACAGATGCCATGAACCGGGTCACAAACAGGAAAATCGAGATGATCCCGGGTGAAGAGCTGTACGTTCCATGGGAAGTGGAGGAATCCGGTCCGTCAGGCGATTGAAAGGGCCAGTTCCATCATTTTGGTGAAACCTTCCTGCCGTTCTTCCGCGCTGGTAATCTCTCCGGTCACCAGGCTGTCGGATATCGTACAGATGCAGAGCGCGTTTTTGCCTGCCCGCGCGGCGTTCAGATAGAGCGCCGCGCTTTCCATTTCAATTGCCAGCACTCCCTGTCTTGCCAGTACTTCATTTTCCTGCTTGCTGATATCAGAATAGAACATATCACTGCTGAAAACAGGCCCGGCAAATGCCCGGATTCCCATTTCTTCCGCCTTGTCCATCGCTTTGCGGAGCAGATCATAGCTGCAGCACGGCGCGGCACTGCCCGTAAAGCCGAATGCCCTGATATATCCGGAATTTGTGTAGGCGCTCATGCCGATTACGATATCCCTTACCTTGATTTCAGGACGCAGCGCGCCTGCACTGCCGATCCGGATGATATTATCCACATTATAGAAATTAAACAGCTCATACGAATAGATTCCGATGGACGGACATCCCATGCCGCTGGCCATCACGGATACCCTTTTTCCGTGCCAGGTTCCGGTATATCCCTGGACTCCGCGGACATTGTTGACAAGGACCGCATTCTCCAGGTAATGCTCAGCAAGGAATTTTGCCCGCATCGGATCTCCGGGCATCAGGACGGTTCTGGCAAAATCGTTCTCTCCTGCAGTGATGTGGGGGGTCGGGATATTGGGATTCATGTTTCAGTCCTCCTTCTGATTAATGTTGGCGGTTCCAGTAATAGTGAATCTGTTCGGTCAGGCGGATCAGTTCATCCAGATTCATCAGCCGGATGGACCCGAATGGAGCAGACAGAAGTCTTTCAACGGAATGACGGTAATGATCGGTAATGCTGAGCAGTTCGGAAGGATCCGTCTCTTCTCCCGCCTGTTCGCTGCGGATAATCAGCATACAGATCCGGATCCAGCAGTCATGTATCAGCAGCCAGCATACCTCAGCGGAATGCTGTGGATCCGTGCAGAAGAATTCACCCGTTTCATTTCCGTGCACAATCTCCTTCACAGTCGGCAGGAGCATCATCTCAGTCAGCGCATCCGCATAGCCGGCGCGGATCTGCATTCCTTCCGGAAGAATGAACACAGGCAGAAGCATTCTCAGAAATGTCAGGTTTTCCCCGTTCAGCGGCATAGCGCCGGAGAACAGCCGGTTGATATTGTCGGCTGCAGCTGCGCTGTCCGATATTCCGGAAAGGATCTGCCCTGTTCCGTTTTTCACGCGGGTCCGGCAAATCTCTTCCAGCAGCAGTTCTTTGCTTGCATAATGGTGATAGAAACTTCCCTTGCTGGTATGAAGTGCGTCCAGGATATCCTGAACGCTGGTTTTATCATATCCGTTGCGGCAGAACATTGCCTCGGCAGTCTGCAGGATTTCCTGTTTCTTGATTTCCCCTTTTTTCACTTCCGTTTCACCTCCTCCGGATGATCAGAAACCCGGTTCACGTCCGTTCAGCCCGGCCAGGATGCCGGAGCCGAAGGCAAACATGAGGTTAAACCCCCCGCAGTCTCCGTCCACATCCAGGATCTCTCCGGCGGCATGCAGTCCGGGCACAATAACCGACTCCAGCGTATCCGGCCTGAATTCATCACATGCTGCCCCGCCCGCTGTTACCTGGGCATTCTCCATTCCGCGTGTGCCTGTTACCGTGATCCGGTAATGGCGCATCGCATCAATCAGTGCAGGAATGACTTCCCGGGAAATTTCTCCCAGTTTTTCCCCGCGAAGCGGAATACCTGCCTGTTTCATCACCGCGTACGATATCCTGGAAGGAACGAGTCCGATCAGCATTGTTTTCGCATCCGTATCCGGATAGCGCCTGATCCGTCGCAGCAGCTCGTCCGCCAGTTCCGTATCATCCGGAAACAGCCGGTCTGCCATATCCAGTTCCAGCCGGCAGCCTTCCCCGTGAATAAACCGCGCACACTGCATGACACATATTCCGCTGACACCGGTGTCAGTAAACAGAACCTCTCCGGCTTCACGGTGAAGTTCTGTCCCGGCTGAATCGGTCAGTGTCACGATGCAGCGGATCCGGATGCCGGACAGTCCGGATATGCTCCGGCTGTCGGTTTCAACAGGCACAAGAGCAGGGAATACCGGATGGATGGTATGTCCGAATCGTTTCAGAATCCCGTATCCGCTTTCCGCGCTGCCGGGTTTCAGCGCTGCTGTGCCTCCTGCCGCCACCAGAATCCGGCGGGAACGGATTTTCCTTCCGTTTTCCGTTTCCAGCACAAAGCAGTCCGTCGTTTCCTTGTAACATATACAGACGCGTGTATTCAGGCTGATTTCCGCCTGCCGGCTTCCGATTTCCCGTTTGAGAACGTCCAGCACTGATGCTGCCTGAAATGTACACGGATATACTCTTCCGTCATCTTCCCCGGAAACAACCAGCCCGATACTTTTCCAGAATCGCGTCTGCTCCGCGGCCCCGCACCGGGACAGGACACTCTCCGCAAAGAGGGGTGACCCGTAATACCGCAGAGCTCCTGTATTCATCAGATTGCATCTGCCGTTCCCGGATGCGAGGATTTTCCGGCCGACAGAGGATGTCCCTTCCAGGATTATGACACGGTCGCCCAGCCGGGATGCTGCCGCACATGCAGCCAGGCCCGCCGCACCCCCACCTATAATGGCCAGATCATAGATATTATCCATTCTGTCCTACTTCCTCATCTCATTTCAGACCGGATTCTATTCCTTTATATGATAAATAGACTTGAGTCTGTTTGTCAAGTGCATACTGCTGTCGTATATAATCAGCGGAGTCATAGGCTGCAGGGTAGGCCGCGCATCCTTCACACCTTCAATCAGCACAAGATTCGCCGGCTTGTTTTCCTGGGGATATACCAGCTGAAAGCGTTTAGGCTCCAGATGGCATTTGCGCATCAGTTCCATCGCCTGCAGCATCTGCGGTGCCGGATATACCATACTGAACTTTCCTTTCCCCCGCAGGATCCGGAAAGCAGCTGTGAAAAACCGGCCGAGTGTATCTTCCGCCTGGTTCCGGGCTGTTGCGCGTTCCGGGATCGGGCTGGTCAGGGCTGCCCCGTGTATTCCGTATGGCGGGTTGCAGATCACCGCATCCACACTGCAGGGAAGAAGCAGCCGGTCTGCGTTTCCGGCATCCCCGCAGATGATGGAAACCCTGTCTTCCAGGTGATTGAGCATCATCGTCCGGGATGCCATTTCGCAATACTCTTCCTGAATCTCAATGGCCCGGAAAAGCTGCCCTTTATCTCTTCCGATGAGCAGCAACGGAAGGATCCCTGTTCCCGTTCCAAAATCCACCACTGTATCTTCTTTCCGGACTGCTGCAAAATCCGCAAGCAGTACGGAATCCATTCCGAAACGGAATCCCGTTCTTTTCTGCAGCAGCCGAAGTCCGCCCAGCTGCAGATCCTCCACCGTCTCATCTTCACGCATCATTTGATCCAATGTCACTTGCCTCCATGCATCTTTCAAAAAGAGATGCGCACGTTCGGCGCATCTCTTTTATAACATCTGCAACCTGTTACAGGTCTTCCATCACCACCGGATTCTTTTCAGGGACCCGTGGCGGTTCTTCCGGCTTTTTATCTGCAAACAGGTCCCGGTAAATCTTCATATATTCGCCGGCGGAATGAGTCCAGCTGTAATCGCCTTCCATCCCGCGCTTCTGGATGATCTGCCAGATATCCCGGTGGTGCAGGTAATAATCCACTGCACGTTCGATTGTATGCAGCATATCATGCGCGTTATAGTTGAAGAATGTAAATCCGTTTCCCTCACCGGAGAATTCATTGTAGCTCAGCACCGTATCCCGCAGGCCGCCGGTTTCCCGGACGATCGGAACCGTGCCATACCGCATTGCGATCATCTGGCTTAGTCCGCATGGTTCAAACTGGCTGGGCATCAGGAACATATCCGCACCGGCATAAATCTTGTGGGCCAGGGCGTGGTCCATCGTGAACCGGGCTGCCACCCTGCCCTTGTATTCACCTTCAGCCCAGCTGAACAGATTGAAATACCGTCCTTCACCCATGCCCAGAACAACCAGCTGGATATCCAGCCGCATAATATCGGCAATCACATAATCCACCAGGTCCAGGCCTTTCTGATTGCTCAGGCGGCCAACCATCCCGATAATCGGGACATCCGGCCGCACATCCAGCCCCAGTTCCTCCTGGAGGGCTTTCTTGCACGCAGCCTTCCCGCCCATATCTCCGATGGAATAAACGGATGCGATTCTTGTATCCGATTTCGGATCGTAATCCACCATATCAATTCCGTTCAGTACACCATGCAGGTCTTTTTTTCGTGCCCGGAGAAGGCCGTCCAGCCGTTCTCCGTAGTAGGCCGTCTGTATTTCCTCGGAATAGGACGGGCTGACTGTGGTGATTGCATCGCTGTATACCAGCGCTGCCTTCAGGAAATTGGCGCATCCGAAGCATTCCAGTTTATCATCCGTCCACAGGCTGTCACCAAGTCCCAGGATATCCTGGACTTCGCGGATCCCGAAAATGCCCTGATACTGGAGATTATGAATTGTAAACACCGTTTTAATCTTTCCGTAAAAAGGAAGGTGGGCATACTGAATCTTCAGGAGTGCGGGCACCATACCGCTTTGCCAGTCATGCGCATGGATCACATCCGGCTGGAAATCAATCAGAGGCAGCATATTCAGGACGCCGCGGCAGAAGAAGCCGAACCGCTCATACTCATCACCGCCCATCCCATAGATATACGGCCTGCCGAAATAGAACTTGTTATCCATGAAATACCAGATAACTCCGTCCATTTCGATCTTTTCGATCCCGCAGTACTGGCGGCGCCAGCCCAGCTGAACCTCAAAGTCGCATACGTGAACCATTTTCTCCGTGTACTCCTGCGGAATTGCACTGAAATCCGGAATGATTACACGGACATCATGTCCCTGCGCAGCAAGCACGGGAGCCAGTGCACCGACCACGTCAGCCAGACCGCCGGTTTTGACGAACGGTACAGACTCACTGGCAGTAAACAGGATTTTCACGATGATTCCTCCTTATATCACAACATTTTTGCCGATTACGATCGGATACGCTTCCGGTCCGATCAGACGGGCATTCTGCCGGATAATGGCCTCCTTGTCCAGGATACAGTTTTCAATATAGGCACCTTCCTGCACCTGACCGTCCTGCATGATGATACAGTTTTTGACATGAGCATTGGGGGCGATCTTGACACCGCGGAATAGTACGCTGTTTTCCACTTTTCCTTCAATCTGGCAGCCGTCTGCCACCAGGGAATTCAGCTCGGTTGAATTGTCACCGTAGTAAGCCGGCATTTCATCGCGGACTTTTGTATAGACCGGAAGCTCGTCCCGGAATAATCCCTTCCGCATTTTCGGATCCAGAATCTCCATGTTGAACCGGAAATAGCTCTGGACTGAATCAATATGCCAGCATTTTCCCTTGTATTCGTAAGCATTGATCTTTGCACTGCGGCTCTGGATCAGGCGGAGGAAAATATCCTTCTCCATGGAATGCAGACCGTGTGCAACCGCTTTATCCACCAGATCCAGCAGCAGTTCGCGCTTCATCACAAACACCTGCATATAGCAGTTCCCGTATGCAGGATGGGTCGGCTGAACCTCCATATCGGTTACGTCGCCGTTCTCCTCAACCTTGATATACGTACCATATTCATCCCGGATCATGGTGGGATCCTTGGTGTACATCAGGGTAATATCCGCGCCCGTTTCCCGGTAAAAACTGATCAGTTCATCCAGGCGGGCATTGTACAGGATGTTACTGTTACTCAACACCAGGGTCTCCTGCTTGCTCCGGGTCAGATAGCTGTTATTGGATCGGAGAGCGTCCAGGATGCCCGGATACAGGCCGACATTTTCGCGTGTCAGGAACGGCGGCAGAATATGAAGTCCTTCATGTTTGCCGTGCAGATCCCATTCCTTGCCGGAGCCGAGATGGTCCATCAGGCTGTGATAGTTTTTCTGCATAATCACACCGATATTTTTCATTCCGCCGTTCACCATGCTGGAAACCAGGAAGTCAATCACACGGAATCTGCCCGCGACCGGCATGGCGGCAATTGCCCGGGTAATCGTCAGTTCCCGGAGTCTGGCGTCATTTTCACCGGTATAGATAATTCCCATTATATCTTTCATTCTATTTCATTCCTTTCCATTTTTCAGAAAGAATACGACTCGTCCACCTGTTGCCCGGCCGGAACAGTTGCTCCTGCGGGAATCGAAATGCCCTGTCCGACCACCGCGATATTCCCTTCTTCTTCCCCGACAATTGCACCGGCACCGATTACTGCATTTTCCGCCACAATGGTCCTGCGGATGACAGCGCCCCTCTTAATGACACTACCCGGCATAATCACGCTGGATTCGACATAAGCGCCCTCTTCCACCACAACACCGGCAAACAGAATGGAATGATGGACATTCCCGTATATCTCGCCGCCTTCTGTAATCAGCGTATCGGTAACGGTCGCACCCTTGGCGATATAATGGGGCGGCATGCCCGGATTCTTGGCGTATATCCGCCATTTCTTGTCATGCATATCCATCGGCATCGGATTCTCAAGCAGGTCCATGTTGGCCTCCCAGAGACTTTCAATGGTTCCCACGTCTTTCCAGTATCCGGTAAAGTTATAAGCCATCATTACCTGATTGTCATTGAGCATGTTTGGTATGATGTTCTTACCGAAGTCATTGGAGCTTCCCTTGTCCGCTTCATCATCCGTCAGGTACTTGTACAGTTTCTCCCATGTGAAAATATAGACGCCCATGGAAGCTTTGTTGCTCTTCGGTTTTTTCGGTTTTTCCTCAAATTCAATGATCCGGTCATTTTCATCGGTGTTCATGATGCCGAAACGGGGAGCTTCCTCCCAGGCGACCGGACGAACCGCGATCGTTGCGTCCGCACCATGGCTGATGTGGTAATTCAGCATGGCATTGTAATCCATCTTGTAGATGTGGTCGCCGCTCAGGATCAGCACATAATCCGGATTGTACTGCTGGATAAATGCGATATTCTGGTATATCGCGTTTGCCGTGCCGCGGTACCATTCTCCGCTTTTCCCTTTCTGATACGGTGGAAGCACGAAAACGCCGCCGTTGGAGATATCCAGATCCCACGGGGCACCGCTGCCGATATATGCATTCAGTTCCAGGGGCTGATACTGGGTCAGCACGCCAACCGTATCAATACCGCTGTTGGTACAGTTGCTCAGCGGAAAGTCGATAATTCTGTACTTCCCGCCATACGGAATTGCCGGTTTCGCAACATTCTTGGTCAGAATACCAAGCCGGCTTCCCTGACCGCCAGCGAGAAGCATCGCAACACAAGTCTTTTTTCTTAACACAGGGTAACACGCTCCTTTATTATTATGATGTGCGCGCATAATACACGAACTGACATGCAAAATCGTTTTATGCTTTCTCTGGTAATATATTAACCCGTTTACGACACTTTCGTCAAGTGAAATTTGCACATCCGGCAGTCAACAAATCGTTGCTGACAGGTTTCAAATATTGACGGATTGTGCTATACTGTTTTATTGGTAACGATATGGCAATATTGCCTATCACGCAGTCATCGATTGCAAATCAGCCGGGCTGTTACGGGACTCCGGCTGGATTTTCCGGAATTCTGAATTTTTTATCCAATTTTTCCGATAACGGGGGAATAAACCGCTTGTTTGTTTCGTTACTATCAATGGAAGAGGGTTCCGGCCGGCGGCCGGCAGAGGGAGACAATTCTCCTGCTTCCGGGCTCTCCTTCGAGCAGCTGTATGATCTGTACGCGACTGATGTTCTCCGCGTTTCATACTATTATCTCGGAGACCGCCAGCGTGCGGAGGATGTCACCCAGGATGTATTCGTCCGGTTCCTCACTTCCCGCCCCACACTGGTGGAAGGCCGGGAAAAGGCATGGCTCCTGAAAGTGGCGCTTAACCGGTGCCGGGATCTCTGGCGGGGCGCATGGATGAAACGCGTTGTTCTCGGACATCCGGCCTTTGAGCTTTTCCCGGCAGATGATGAAATCGGCCGCCTTGCGGAAAGTACCACCCTGGCAGAAGCTGTTAACCGGCTTCCGGCGATTTTCAAGGAAGTTGTCCTGCTGCACTATTACCAGGGATATGGGGTATCGGAGATTTCAATGATGCTCGAAATTTCAGAAGGCACTGTGTCCTCCCGGCTCAGCCGGGCCAGGACGCGGCTGGCAAATGATTTGAAAGGAGATGGGGCAGATGACCAGAATTGAACAATTGCCCGAGGCAACGGAACAGGTGCTTGCCTGTCTTCAGGCCGGTGATGAACTGAAAAGCCGTATTTACCGGAAAGCCCTCGAGCCGGATTCCGTTCCGTCCCGCCGTTCCATCCGGGTTCCGATGATCGCGCTCTGCTCTCTTTCCGTAGTGATGATTGCACTGGTAGCCGTTCTCGGCCAGGTTCATTCCCTGAATGACTCTGATGCCGCAGACATCCGGACGATCACTGCAGGGGCGCGCCGGATCGAATCGCCGGTTATCCTGCAGAACATTATCGATGAAACTGTCAGCCAGTATGCTGCCGCTGCCGGCTCCGTAATACCGGAAGAGAATGAAGAAGCCGTTCCGGAATCGGAAGAAGCAGATCCGGCTGAGGAAAATGATGAAGCGGCGGAATCCGCCGATCCCGCCGCCGTTTCCGTACCCAAAGGCACGAACTGAGAGCCTGTGGTCTCTATACCCACTTTTCTTCCAGATATTTTTCAAGTTTTCTTTTCACGCGCTGTAACGCATTGTCAATGGATTTGACATGGCGTCCCAGCGCGTCTGCTATTTCCTGATAGCTTTTCCCGTCCAGGTATGCCTGCAGGACTTCCTGTTCCAGTCCGGAAAGGACCTCGCTGATTTTGTTGTGGATGTTGCCCAGGTTCTCGCGGTTGATAATCAGCTCTTCCGGATCGGAAATCCGTCCTTCCATAATCACATCCAGCAGTGTACGGTCGCTCTCCTCGTCATACAGGGGTTTGTTCAGCGAAACATAACTGTTCAGCGGAATGTGCTTCTGCCGGGTTGCCGTCTTGATGGCCGTAATAATCTGGCGGGTAATGCACAGTTCTGCAAACGCACGGAATGAACTGAGCTTCTCCGGTTTAAAATCCCGGATCGCCTTATACAGTCCGATCATTCCTTCCTGCACAATATCCTCGTGATCCGCCCCGATCAGGAAGTAACTCCGTGCTTTGGCCCGGACGAAATTCTTGTATTTATTCAGCAGGTATTCCTCTGCCTCGGAATCTCCCTGGTGGCACATTTCCACCACCTGTTCATCATTCATCTGCTGATACCGGGCGCTCAGGAATCCCATTTCGTTTTCTTCGCTGACGGTCGTATCGGCTGTGTTATTCATCTCTTCCGGCTGTTTGTCCGGCAGTTTTCTTTCATCCAGCATGCAGCTTCTCCCCGCCTTCGGTTATCATTTGTTTCGCGATGTGAACACATGGTACATCATGATACCGGCAGCTACAGATGCATTCAGGCTGTCCAGATGTCCTTTCATCGGAAGGGATACGGATGCATCACACTTTTCCTCTGTCAGCCGGCTGATTCCCTCTCCTTCGGCGCCGATCACAAGAGCGGTTCCTCCATCAAAGGAGACCTCGCGAAAATCCTTTCCGTTCATTGTCAGGGCATAAACCCAGATGTTTGCCTTCTGGAGCTCCTCAATCGTGCGATTAAGGTTCATCACACGGGCAACCTTCACATACTCCACCGCTCCGGCGGATGATTTAACCGCCGCGGGTGTCAGTCCTACGCTGCGATGCTGCGGCACAATTACGCCGTGCGCCCCAACGCATTCCGCCGTACGGATAATCGCGCCGAGGTTATGCGGATCCGTTACGCCGTCCAGAATGATGATAAAAGGAGGTTCGTCCTTTTCACGGGCCGCCTCAAGAATATCCTCCACCGTACAGTACTGGTAGGCTGAAGCAAAGGCAATCAGTCCCTGATGTCGGGGCGCGATTTCGTCCAGCCGGCTTTTGTCCACCGTCTGGATCATAATCTTCTGTTCCTTTGCCTTCTGGATAATTTCCAGGGCCGATCCCGACAGGTCGCCTTTCTGAACCATCAGTTTTTCCAGGTCGCGATGATTCTTCAGTGCCTCCCGGATCGGATTCCTGCCGGTCAGGATATACTTTTCCGTCTCGGCGTCATGATCCGGACGGGTTTCATATGCAGGGACCCGTTCACGGCGCGGGCGCGCCTCCTCCCTGTATTCAAAATCACGGTATCCGCTGTTCCTCCGGAATTCGTCCCTTTCCGGATTTGCAGCCGGAAAAGGCCTTCCGTTCCTGCGCGGACTTTCTTCTGTATTGCGCGCCGCCGCAGGGCGGAAGCTGTTCCGTTCCCGCGGATTATCACTGTTTTTTCTTCCGCCCGCGGGGCTGAATCCTTTCCGCTCCCGCTGACCGTATGACGCTGCGGGGGTTTTCTTCCGATCCCTGTTGCTGTAATTATTCGGCATTCTGATTCTCCTCATTCAGACGGGCAAGAAGCTTTTCACGCTCTTCCCGCTTAATCATCTGCATTCCGCAGCTCTTTTCACCTTCCGGGCATTTTCCGCGGAGACAGGCCGGGCCTGCGTCACGGAAAAGTTCCGGGGAAACCTGAAGGCACAGCTCGTGCATCCTTTCCGCCAGGGCACGAATCTCCCACTGGGCACGCGAGCACATCCGCAGGCTGAAGAAATGGCGGAGCTCGCGTACGTTCATGGTTACAAGCATCCGTGTTTCGCAGGCGTTCGGAAGAACAAACCGGGCATCTTCATTCGACTTTTCCCCCTGTTTTCCGAGTCTTTCCTGCCAGGATCTGTACCATTCCTCAATCTGGTTCATCTGGGCATGGTATTCCTCAACAGCCTGCTCTCCAAGTGCCTCAATGCTCGGCGGAATAATGTATCCGAATCCGTTTTCATAGGAAACGTAGCGCTGGCTCTGGACCGAGAAGGCCACACCGACCCGGTGCCGGGTAATCTGCGCCAGAAGCGCCCGGCTCACTCCTTCAATCCCGAAGGTGAATGTGGCATGCTCCAGCACCGATTCATGTCCCATGTTCATCAGCCTCTGGATAAATGCCGACTGGTCTTTCTCGGATATTTTGGCTTTCAGATCCTCGATATTGGCCTTGGAATAGCACAGTTTTGCTCCAAGGGATACCGTTTCTTCCGGAAATCCGGTATGCCGGATCAGAATCACATTCATCTGTTTTCTTTCAGCCATGGCCATTCCCTCCGATAATCATTCCGGCAAATTGCAGAATCCGGTCTTCCCTGCCGGTTATATACAGAAAGCCGATCAGGGCCTCAAATCCAGTCGCCGCCGAATAGTCCCCGGGTTCCTGGTTTTTCGGCGCGGGATGCCGTGCATGGGCATTGCGTCCCCGCCGGACAATTTCCTGCTCCTGCTCATCGGTTTCCGGCAGGATTGTTTCCAGAAAAGAAGCCTGCGCCGCAGCATTGACATATTCCACGCAGGCCCGGTGCATATGGTGGACATTCAATCCCCGGTGCACAAGCGTATCACGCACTACGGTTTCCCATACAGAGTCTCCCAGGTATGCCAGCTGAAGCGCATTCAGCATCCCGGCGTCCCGGTCAGTCAACGGTCCTGTCAGTCTCAGACTCAAATTCATCCCTCCGCTGTTACGGAAAGATTATACCATAAATCATGGAAAAAAATAGTCCTGCAATTTTTGAATATTTCTGCTTGACAAACCTTCTGTTTTCTGTATAATAACATCTGTTCGCTGTGAGCACCATTAGCTCAGTTGGTAGAGCACCTGACTCTTAATCAGGGTGTCTAGGGTTCGAGTCCCTAATGGTGTACAAGGCCTGCGGTTAACGCCGCAGGTTTTTTTGTGCTTCAGAATAACCGGCATATCAAAAAGCCGGCCATAGAGCATATGGCCGGCCTGGACTGCGCAAATCCGGATTACGCCTGGGCAGGAGCTCCTACCGGGCAGGTTTCCGCGCATGCACCGCATTCGATGCAAACATCGGGATTGATTTCGTACTTGCCGTCTCCTTCGGAGATCGCGTTCACGGGGCATTCCGCAGCGCAGGCGCCGCAGCTGATGCAGTCTTCAGAAATTTTGTAAGCCATAAATCCTACCTCCAAAAATTGTTTGGGAAATGGTGTCCTTCATAATATACCATCGAATCTGTGTTTTTGCAATACCATCCGCCGGCATCAGTTGATGGCGTCCATTGCCTTCTGGAGCGCGTCCGCCCAGCTTCCGCGTGTGGTGGCCGCTTCTGTTTTTTGCTCCGGGACCGGAGCAGGCTGCTCCGCTGTCACGTCATCTTCCTTTGTCCGGTTGGGGTTTTCACGCCGGACCGGTTTCCCCAGCTGTTGTCCGTCCTTCCGGGCTCCCTTTCTGCCCTCCTGGGGATGTGCCTGCGGTCCGGCATCCGGTCTGGTTTCCCGCTGGCCGTTTCCGTTATCCCTTCCGGACTCATTTCCGGACGCCCGTTCCCGCTCACCGTTTCCGTTCCGGGAATCATTTTCTGCTGTGCCGCGGTTCTTCTTCCCGGCCGGAGGTGTTTTGTCCGGCGTTTTTTCGGCATCTGTCCGGATGATATCCTCCAGCGGGAATTCCTTGATCTCACTGGAATCGCCTGTTGTAATCCGGACACTCACGGTTTCCTTCAGGATGTTCAGGTCAGAGACAATTCCTGTTCCGGCCGGTGTGGAAACTTCCCGGCCTGTCTTCGGCATCTTTTTGCGGGTTTGTTCGTAATGATCCTGCTCATATTTGAGGCAGCACATCAGTCTCCCGCAGACACCGCTGATCTTGGTGGGGTTCAGCGAAAGGTTCTGTTCCTTGGCCATTTTGATGGATACCGGCTGGAATTCATCCAGGAATGCGCCGCAGCAGATGGGGCGGCCGCAAGGTCCGAGACCGCCGAGCATTTTCGCTTCATCCCGGACCCCGATCTGCCGGAGTTCAATCCGCATTTTGAAAACGGAAGCCAGATCCTTCACCAGGCTCCGGAAATCTACCCGGCCGTTTGCGGTAAAGTAGAACAGGATCTTGCTGTTGTCAAATGCATATTCCACTGATACCAGCTTCATGTCCAGCTGATGCTCTGCAATCTTTTTCTGGCAGGTCTGATATGCCTCCCGCTCCTTTTCCCGGTTCTCGCTGCTGTGCTGAACATCCTGCGGTGTGGCAATCCGGACAATTTTGCGCATCGGCGCGTTCGCGGATTCCTCCACTTCCCGGATCCCGATCACAACCTCTCCCAGATCCAGTCCTTTGGCTGTATCCGCCACAACATAATCGCCCGGCTTCAGCATCAGGTCGCACGCGTCAAAATAATGGATTTTCCCGTTATTCTGAAATTGGATTCCAACGATTTTTACCATTTGTTTCCTTCCCCCATAAAAACAAAAAGAAGCTGTTCCAGAACCGCCTGGAAATTAACATTCGACTCAAGCTGTTTCCGGGCATCGCTGACCGCGTTGATCAGCCCGGTAAAATCTTCAGGACCGGCTTTTTCGGAAAAGCGCTTCCAGTTATCCGGCAGGCCGGCTTCTTCGCTGCTGCCCTTCCCCCGATAACGGCAGTGAGCCATACGGTCGAGGGAGGTTTCCAGTATGTTCAGCAGGGTTCCGGCTTCGGCCTTTCTCTCTTTCCAGCTGTTTGAAACCCGCAGGATATCGCTTCTCCCGGTGCCGGCCGGCCGGAAAAAGAGGCTGTTCACTTCAGCACGCGTTTTCCAGTACTCCTCATCACTGGCAAGTTCGAGTGCCCTGCCGATGGAACCGTGTGCTTCTTCCACACGCTCTTCCGCACGTTTTCCCCTGATTCCTTCCTCCGCAAGCACATTCAGAACGTATTCATCAGGCCATGCTTTCAGCCGGATCGGACGGCACCTGCTGATCACAGTTGTCAGGAGTGCCTCCGGATGCCCGGTCACCAGAATAATATAGGTATTTTCCGGCGGTTCTTCCAGGGTTTTCAGCAGGCTGTTCTGCGCCTGGGCAGTCATCCGTTCCGCATCAAACAGAAGAACGACACGCGCCTTCCCCTCCAGCGTATGACTGCCGCATATCCGGATCATTTCACGGATATCGTCCACCGGAATGGTGGTCCTGTCCTTCTTCCCGTCCGGCGCAAGCGGAACTCCCTGCCGGATAACCGTCACGTCCGGATGCTCACCCTGCTCAGCCAGAATGCAGTCCCTGCATATACCGCAGGGCCGGTCTCCGCCGGAACTGCACAGAAGAGCGGACGCTATCAGCTTTGCCAGCGTCCGTTTTCCGGTCCCTTTTTCCCCTGTAATCAGGCTTGCGTGAACCAGCCGGCCTTCCGCCAGCTGGGACAGCAGTCCGCTGACTTCTTTCCCCTGTATATGAAAAGACGCTAAATCCGGTTTCATGCCATCCGACCCGTTAAACCTTCAGGAACTGTTCCACGTTCAGCACAAACAGGGTCGCTCCCCCGACGGTAACTTCCATCGGAAACGCGGCATATTCCCCATGGGTGATATTGTTAATGCCGGTAGTAGCTGCCGTCATCTGTTTCCTGCTCTTGCAGACCGTTTCAATGATGTGGATCGCTTCGGAAATGCGGTCTTCATCAACACCCAGAAGCAGAGTGGTATTCCCGGCTCTCAGGAAACCGCCGGTAGTCGCCAGCTTGGTAACCCCGAAGCCTTTCTGCATCAGTTTTGATAACAGCTTAGAAGAATCTTCATCCTGAACGATCGCAATAATCAGTTTCATAATGAATCCTCCCTCCTGATAAATCAATTAAGTATATCCTACATCCGGCAGAAAATCAATATTTCTCCGCTGTTCCAGGCTGGCAGGGCATTCAGTTTCCGGAATCCGCCCTTTGTTTCATGTGTCTTTTCTGGTATAATTGACCTGTCCGCATGAACCATTCCGCGCTGAGGCCTGTATCCCGCGGGATATACCGCCGCAGGCTGATCCGGAGCGCACGGAGGAAAAGATGCCAGATCGAAAAACCATTCTGGGTATTGTTGCTGAGTATGATCCGTTCCATAACGGACATGCCCTGCATCTTTCGGAATCACGGAAAGCTGTCAGGCCGGATGCCGTATATATCGCGCTCTCCCCATGCCTGAAGCAGCGCGGCGAATTGTCCATGCTGTCCCCCTTTGACCGGGCGGCCTGCGCCGTCCATGAAGGGGCCGATGCCGTATTCGCCATGCCGGTTCTCTGGACCGTCCGGGATGCGGAACATTATGCTTTCGGAGCTGTTCACCTGCTTGCAGGCCTGGGCATTACCCATCTTGCGTTCGGCGCGGAAACGCCGGACCTCCGCCTGCTGAATGGCGTGGCGGGTCTTCTGGAAGATTCCCCGCCGCGCTTCAAGGAAACACTGAACCTTCACCTGTCCGGCGGAGAAGGCTATCCCGCCGCGCTGTCTGCAGCCGTCAATGACTGCCTGCCGGAAGCCGGTGCCGTTCTGTCCCGTCCGAACAACATCCTTGCCGTCTGTTACCTGCGTGCGCTGCGCCGCATGCATTCTCCTGTTATTCCGGTTGTCATTCCGCGCCGCGGGGAATATCACGATCCGGATATCCGGACAGATATTCCTTCCGCCTCCGCGCTCCGCGAGAGTCTGTCCCGGGGCATATACATTCCTGCTCTTGCGGCCATGCCTGCGTTTTCCGCAGAGCGGACAAGAGCCGCATTCCTGAACCGGCGGATACCCGATTCCCGGAAGCTGGACACCCTGCTGATCAGCAAGCTCCGGACTGCTGGACTTTCAGAGCTGCCGGATCTTTCCGAAGGACTGGAAAATGCCCTGAAAAAAGCGGCTTCTTTATGTTCCTCCCGGGATCAGCTGCTGCAGTATCTGTCCACTCGCCGCTATCCGGGGGCCCGGATCAGCCGGCTGATGGCTGCGGCAATGCTGGACTTTACCCGTGCTCGGCTGGAATCGCTTGTGCCCCCTGACCGCACGCTGCTGCTTTCGCTCCGGAAAGGAACTTCCCTCAGCGACCGCTGGAAAGACCTGCCTGTGAACATTCACACCTCCCCGGCGGAATGGAAAAAAGCCGCGGATCCGGAAGATCTCGCGGCCTGGAGACTGTGGGCCGTTTGCTGCGGCCTGCCTGATTCGATTCCATTCTCT
>JAFRTK010000106.1 GCA_017427165.1 Clostridia bacterium | reverse complement strand
TCCATTGTTGCGCTGATCCGCAAAAACCATCCGGCTTGATGTCAGGAAATTATGATATGCGCTTTCGGGTACCGGAACCGGAATGTCCTTTCCGGCCGGCTCTCCTTCCGGGGTAAAAATCTGCAGGGTAAAGCCGGTATCCTGTTCGTCGCCGTTATCCCAGAGAACCGCACCGATCCGGCCGTCCGCGAGCACTGCCGCGCCGATATAACTTGCCAATGGAGCGGCTTCATCCAGATAATCCCAGCTCACCGTCCGGTCCGGATTCAGGCACAGCAGCCTCGGCAAAGATTCAGCGCCTTTGCCTTGCCGGTCCGCCATTCCTGCCAGCAGGACCCGCCCGTCCGCCAGGGTGCCCTGGTATTTCACGTCGGTAAAGGCATAGTCACTGATATCCACAATCTCTTCCGCGCCTGCCGTTCCGGCCAGCATGGCCGTGCACAGGCACAGCAGCAGGATCCGGATCATCTTTCCGGGATGGTTGTTCCGTTTCATTGTTCTTCCTCCTGATCCCCATCGCTTCACGGTTCCGGAATTTTGATCAGCCCGGTGGACATGCGGTCCCAGATCCGGCGATCCTCCCTCTCTTCGTAGATGGAAAAATTAGCCAGCAGCCACAGGCCGTCATCCATGGGAATCAGCTTACTCGCCCGGAACTGGGGGATCATCTCCTTCGTGCCCGCGTTTTCCCTGAGGTACTGTGCCATCCATTCCACATCCTCCGGGGTGATACGCATTTCCGTTTTCGCCGGGTTCATTCCGTTCTCATCTGCCGCAATGATTGTCAGGGTTGTCCCTTTCGTGAAATCCTTGATATCCCTGAAATCGTGTTTTTCGGACTTCTCAAAGCATACTGTGGTTTTCCCTCCGGAAACCGCATAATCCACGAAGTGATCCGATATGCCTTCAAAGATTTCCGTATTTTTCCACTTGGCATCATCGATCGCATTGAAACCGTCATTGAAGTCAAAGGAATTGTCCAGCCCTTTGATTTCATTTCCGTCCATGTCGATCATCCGCCAGCCGGCGATATCATCATCCTCGAATACCGCAACCAGCAGCCGGGATTTCGCGGCGAAATCAACCGGAACGGAATCCGTTTCGGAAATGACCGTTTCCTTCCCGGTCGGTTTCCCGTCCGGCGTGAAGAACCGTATCCCTTGGGCGCAGGCGAAATTATCGGCTCCCCACCGGGTATATACCGCGGCGATCGTTCCGTCGGACAGTTCAGATGCATGGGTAAATTCCCCGCTGCCGAATGCTTCATCCGTAAATTCCCAGCTGACCGTCCTGTCCCTGTTCAGGCACAGCAGCGTTGGCAGGCATTCTATTTTCCCCGGGTCATTTGCGGCTCCGACCAGCAGGATCCGCCCGTCAGCCAGTGTGGTCCCATAATGCAGGTTTAAATTCCTGGCCCCGCCGAGGTTTACGATTTCAATATCCTCCGCGCACGCGCATCCCGCCGCCAGCATGGCGCACAGGCACAGCAGCAGGATCCGGATCATCTTTCCGGGATGATTGTTTCGTTTCATTGTTTTTTCCTCCATTTTGAAATAACAAGGAGATCCCCCTTGTTATTTCAAAGCTCTTCACTCTTCACTCTGAACTCTTCACTTTTCTGACGGTTCCGGGATCCTGAACAGGCCCGAATTGTAGTATTCTTCTTTTTCGGCCTGTACCAGCCAGAAATCCCCGAGCATCCACATCCCGTCTTCCATGGGTATGATCCGGTTTCCATAGAAATTCAGGGACTCTTCGATTCCGGACGTCGGTTTCTCATTGAGTCGTTTCAGCTCGGGAAAGTTTTCCGTGCCGAATTCCATTTCCGCGTTCCCCAGGAACTTTCCGTTTTCGTCGAACCAGGCAATTCTCCGGGGATTGTCCTCCACTTTAAATGAATTGTTGGTGAAAGTTGCTGCGATTTTCCCGCCGTCCATCACAAGCAGCTGTCCCCGGTCCGTGAATTCAAAACCTTCCGTGCGGGTCCACAGGATATTCCCGTCCCTGTCCAGTTTCACCAGGGCGCCCCGGTATTCCCAATCCGTATCCTCTTTCGGATAAACGGGTTCCACCTGAAGAACGATATATCCCCCGTCCCCTGCCGGGATGATCCGTTCCGCGTCCGCCCGGGTTGTATCCGGCCATACGCACTCCAGCCTGGTTTCCCAGATCAGGTTGCCCTGAAGGTCTGTCTTTCGGACCGCCTTGCTCGCATCGAAGTTCTGGAGTTCATATCCGTTCATGACCAGGCCGTCTGCCTCTTCAATCATATCACCATCGAAAGGACCCAGGTCGAAGTCCTCCAGGAAGGCAATCTCGTTTCCGTCCCAGTCGATCAGGTAATTGTCAAAATGCACTGATCTGTACTGGTTTTCCCCTGCTTTCCTGATTCCTCCCATGTCAACCAGCTGAATCCGGGACTTTGTGGCATTCTGGACAGTGACTGGGCCTTTCCGGCGGGGAATGTTGACTTCCTTCCCGGTCGGCTTTCCGTCCGTTGTAAAAAAGCGCAGTGCATATGCTGAATCCGGTTTTTGCACCATCGTCCCGGACACGAGGCCGATGGTTCCGTCCTCCAGTTCCGCCGCACAGGCGAAGTACCCGTCATCTTTGGCATCGTCTGTATATTCCCAGCTCACCGTCCGGTCCGGGTTCAGGCACAGCAGCCATGCGGAGCCCGCATCCTCCCCGGGAACCTCCCGGCTTCTTCCCACCAACAGGATCCGGCCATCGGCCAGCGTAGTTCCATATAGAATGGTATTCCTCCTGTCCGTGCTGAGATTCACGCCCTCCGTTTTCTCCGCGCAGGCGCATCCAGCCGCAAGCATGGCGCACAGGCACAGCAGCAGTGCCCGCAGTATGATTTCTTTTCCCTTTGTTCGGATACTCATGGTTCTCCACTTCCTTTCGGATATCGTCCTCCATATATATAGACGAAACAGGAGACCGTTTTTCATCCACCTGGGAAAAAGTAAAATGTTTTTTCTATATCCCGGGAAGAATCAGGACGGTTCCGCGCGTTTCTTTGACAGAACACCGCCCCGTCTGGTATGATGGTCGGTGAAAATCAAAACCAGCGCCCATACATCTTGCATCCGTTCCCAAGATTTTTCCGGAATATGGAGGTATTTTCATGAAAAAGCGGATCCTTGCCCTGCTTCTGTGTGTTTCCCTGTGCCTGTGCTTCGCCGTGTTTGCGGAGGAGGAAGAGGAGGCGGAATCCGGCTTCAGCTTCCGTGCCATGCCCGGCTATACCTGTTTCCCGCTGGCTTCCGGAACCTTCTGCCTGGACTGCCCCATGGAATGGGACGGCGGCGATACCAGCGATGCCTATGGCGTCTCAGCCGTCATCGCAATGGATCCGTCCAACCATGCCCACCATGTCATGATCACCGAGCTGACCGTTAAAGACCAAATGGCCATCATGCAGGACGATGAGCATCCCCTGAGCGGCTTCCTGAATGAAGGCATGCAGGTGACCCAGGGCCAGAGCACCGAGGGCAGCAAAATCCTGGAGCAGTTCGACCTCCACGGCCTCGCGGCCACCCGGGTGGAAATGGTCGGCCAGGGATATGAAATGATCTGGATCCTGGATCACCCCGAAAGCTGGCCGGTCGGCGGAGACCTGTGGTATTTCATGTATCCGGTTGATCCGGAAGACAAGGAATATACCGGAATCATCCGGGAGATGGTGGATTCCTTCACGGTCTATGCGCCGTTCTCCATGGGCGTGGCGCCTGCTTCGGATTTTGAATATGAAGCGGACGGGGACGGAATCTGCATCACGGCCTATACCGGCAGTGCCGAATATGTCCGGATTCCCGACGAGATCGACGGAAAGCCCGTCATTTCCATGGGGCACCAGGCCTTCTATGAAAAAGCCGTACGCCACGTCTCGTTTCCGGATTCCATGCGGACAATGGGGCGGAATGTCTTCGGCGGGTGCACACACCTGGTTTTCACCGCGCTGCCTGAATCGCTGGAGGTTCTGCCTTCCGGAACCTTCGAGAGCTGCTTCCGCATGAATGATCCCACCCTGAATGATGGGCTGAAGAAAATTGAGCAGGACGCGTTCTGGGGCTGCAACTACCTCCAGTACCTGTTCCTTCCGGATTCCCTGGAGGAGATCGAGGACGCCGCTTTTGTCATGTGCGATTACCTGGATCGCATTTACGCCGGGGATAACAGCCGGTTCTTCAAAAACAATGACGATCTCAGTCTCCTGCTCTCCGCGGACGGCACGAAACTCATTCACTGCTCCTGTGACTGTGACGGAGAGGATGTACAGATTCCCGACGGTGTAAAGCAGATCTATGCCTATGCCTTCAACCGGGTCAACCTCAGCGGCGGAATCACCCTGCCGGAAGGCTTGGAGTATATCGGCTGGGCAGCCTTCACCCACACCGGCCTGACGGAGGTGCGCATTCCGGAAAGCTGCAAAGAAATCGGCGTCATGCTGAATGTTTGGGCAGACGGCGTTGATGAACCCGGCACGGCATATACCAGCATCTGCGAAACCCTCAAAAAGGTCCACGGGGTGAAAGGTTCCCCGGCCATGGCCTACGCCGAAAGCCAGAACGTGGAATTCATCCCGGACATCACCCCGCTCTCCTCCCGTCCCAAAAAGTGAAACGCTGTGCGTTTCACAACTCGTCACTCTTCACAAAAAGGGACCATGCACCGCGCATGGTCCCTTGCCTGTTATTCGTCCGCCGCAAATCGGTTGCGCGGTGTTCCCGGACGTGCTATCATTTTCGGGACGTTTTCCCCTTCCGGGGAATATGGGATGGAGGGATCTTCCATGGAACTGTTGGATCTGTATACGGCGGACCGGGTAAGAACCGGAAAGACCATGGTGCGCGGAACCGTTGTGCCGGAGGGCCTGTGCCGGCTGGTCGTGCATGTCTGCATTTTTGATTCCCAGGGCCGGATGCTCATCCAGCAGCGCCAGCCCTTCAAGAGCGGCTGGTCGAATTACTGGGATATGAGCGTCGGCGGCTGCGCCGTCGCCGGGGATACCAGCACCGCCGCGGCGGAGCGGGAAACCCGGGAGGAGATCGGCCTGTCCGTGGACCTGACCGGTGTCCGTCCGGTGCTGACGATCAACTTCGAGCGCGGCTTTGACGATTACTATGCCGTCATCCAGGATGTGGACCTGTCCACCCTGCGCCTGCAGCCGGAAGAGGTCCAGGCGATCAGATGGGCCACCCTGGAGGAGATCCTGCAGATGATCGATGACCGTCAGTTCATCCCGTATGAGAAGGGTCTCGTCTCCCTGCTGTTCTTCATGCGGAACCACCGCAGCGTGGAAACCTACCGCGACCCGACGAGAAAATAACCCCATATTCATTCAACAGGAGATATCCATGACCGCAGAAGAAATGTGGAAACAGTCCGGCCTGGCCGGTGAATATGACGCCTGGGCATTCGGGGAGGCGGCGGACAAGCTGGCCGACCTGGTCAAAGCGGGAATCAAAACCGCCACCTGCTCGGCATACGATCTGTATGAGGCGGAAGGAGAAGACCTGCCGCTGCCCGGGGATACCAGCGTCATCCTGGATTCCTCGGATGAGGCGGTCTGCATTGTCCGGACTAC
>JAFRTK010000105.1 GCA_017427165.1 Clostridia bacterium | reverse complement strand
TGGTCCTGAAGGCAGCGGAACTTACGGCTTCGCTGTACTGCGCGTCCAGCGCAGCCAGCTTTTCGATGTAGGCAGCCGCGTTCGCCCGGAAGGCTTCCGCGTCGGCGGGATCCGCTTTGCAGAGGGCGTCCGTGAGGGCGGCCACCAGCTTCTGCGCATTGCGCAGGCTCAGCCATACGTGTTCATCCGCTTCTTCCTCATGCTCATGCTCATGTTCATGGTCATGTTCGTCTTCGTCGTGATCATGGTCATCCTCATCATGGTCATGGTCGTCTTCGTCATGATCGTGGTCATCGTGGTCATGGTCATGGTCGTGCTCATGCTCCATGCCTTCCACGATTTCTTCCATTTTGATGTCTTCCCCCATGGCTTCCACCAGGTTGACGACCTTCATCTCCGGATTGACGGCTTCCGCCAGGGCGCCTTCCACCCATTCGTCGCTTTCCCCGCCGACATAGGCGAAGACATCGGCAGCGGATACCTTGAGGATATCCTGGACCGTGGGCTGGTAGGAGTGCAGGTCCACACCGCTGTCGAGCAGGATGGAGACATCCACATTGTCATTGGCGCCGACGATTTCGCGGACCCAGTCATAGATGGGGAAGATGGTGGTGACAACGCTGATTTTTCCGGCTTCCGCCGTGGCGGGTGCGAAGCAGGACAGCAGCACAAAGAGGGCTGCAGCAAAAGAAAGCAGTTTTTTCATTTTCAGTGATTCCTCCGGTTTTTTCAGTGATAACAGACAGAAATACCCGGGGGAGATCAATTATTCATCCGGACTTTTAAAGAGACGGGGGACAGGGAAATCACCGGGCCGGCAGTCCGGACAGACCGGACCGCCCCGGACAGGAGCAGGACAAAAGCAGCCGCAAGGGATATCCCGAGGAGCAAACCATGGCTGAGCAGGGCATGCATCCGGGCCACCTGCAGGCAGACCGCGCAGTCCTCGCCGGCACAGTCGTGGCCGGCTTCCAGCGCGATGAAGGCGGAAGCCATGAACAGGAACGCGATATAGCCCAGGCAGACCCACAGCGCGACCTGTCTCCTGCGCCTGTTCACAGCGGACACCTCCCTTTCGAATTGAAAACTGTTCTCATTTTACACCGGATGAAGACTGTGTCAAGAAGAAAATGAAAATTATTCTCAAATTCAACATAACCGGCAAAAAAGGCTTTCCGCGGCGGAAAATCCGGCGCCCGGACTGTCCCGGCGCCGGGGACAGTTGTTGTCACAGGATGCTTTCCATGGTATGATGGACAGGCAGAAAAACGAGGGAATAGTGAAAGGGCGCGGGGATTCCCGGAAGGATCCGGGAGAACCGCGCGGATGTATTTCCGGACGGAAAAGGAGGGGGATGCGATGTTCCGGTGCGAAGATGAACCGGCGGTGGTGAAGGATTATCCGTACCATATCCGGGACGTACATATCAGCGATCCGTTTATCCTTCCGGATGCGGAAAGCGGGATGTATTACACCTATGTCCAGTTTGCGGATACAAAGCGCTTTCCGGAGGTGCCGGCCGGCCCCGGGCATTTTTTCGTGCTGGAAAGCCCGGACCTGATCCACTGGTCCGCACCGCAGGTGTGCTTTGAAAAAGGGAATTTCCGGGCAGACCGGGACTACTGGGCCCCGGAATGCCATATATGGCGGGGAAAGTATTACCTGATCAGCTCCTTCCGGGCGGAGGGCACCTACCGCCGCTGCCAGTGCCTGGTATCGGACAGCCCGAAGGGGCCGTTCCGCCCGGTGCGGCCGGAACCGCTGACGCCGGAGGGCTGGCACTGCCTGGACGGGACGCTGTACACGGACCGGAAGGGCGCGCCGTGGCTGGTGTTCTGCCATGAATGGCTGCAGGTGGATGACGGGCAGATCTGCGCGGTGCCGTTGTCCGAAGACCTGGGGGAAGCCGTCGGGGAACCGGTGATCCTTTTCCGGGCATCCGACGGCCCGTGGACGGGACCGAGCGGCGTGACGGACGGACCGTTCCTGCACCGGCTTCCGGGCGGGAAGCTGCTGATGCTCTGGTCCGGCTATACAGCGAAAGGCGCCTACGCGGTTTCATACGCGGTGAGTGACAGCGGGGAAATCCACGGCCCGTGGAAGCAGCGGAAGGAACCGCTGTATTCCCTGGACGGCGGGCACGGGATGCTGTTCCGCGCGTTTTCCGGACAGCTGATGATGGCCTGCCACTGCCCGAACGAGCACAGCCGCAAGCGCATCCTGCTGTTTGAGATGGAGGAGACGGAAGACGCACTCCATATTGTGAATGAGGTGACGGGAAACTGGTACCAGGGTATGGGCGGCCGTGCAAAGCGGTATGCCTATGAGGCGCCGTGCACGGAGGTGCCCTGCTTTGCCCGGGATCCCCGGATGAAAGGAAAAGGAAAAACGACCGATGACTGAATGGACGGCAATCGGGGATTCATTCACCTACCTGAATGACCACCCGGATGAA
Source organism: Clostridia bacterium (assembly GCA_017427165.1). Classification (GTDB taxonomy): domain Bacteria; phylum Bacillota; class Clostridia; order Christensenellales; family Aristaeellaceae; genus Aristaeella. Next base: position 8,513 of record JAFRTK010000105.1, on the reverse strand, counting down.
ACGGGGTACCGGGTGAGCCGGGGATACCTTTCGCGGATCGCGGACCGGATTCCGGAGCTGCGGCTGCACAATGCCGGGATCAACGGATCGACCTTTGCCGACTGGATCCGGCAGCCCATCCCGAAGGCGGACCTGTATACGGTGCTGCTGGGAACGAACGACTGGCACGCGGGATTCCCGCTGGGGGATGACGATGATTTCCGGAACCGGAAAGAAGGAACCATCCTGGGACACCTGGGGATCCTGCTGGACCATATCCGGGAGGCAAACCCGGACGCGAAGATCGTGGCGGGCAACCCGGTGGAGCGGGCGGACTTTGTGTACCTGCTGGATCCGGCGAACAACGCCCCGGGCAGTTATGTCCCGGAGCACGGGCAGAAGCTTTCGGACGTGGCGGCGGCCATCCTCCGGTGCTGGGAAGCGGGAGGCGCGGAGGCAGTGAACTGCCATGACCTTTCCGGATTTGACCAGGAGAGGCTGGTGCGCTTCAAGCGCGTGCGGCAGGATGGGGGATACGCCGACCTGCCGTATCCGGAGTATATCGGCAAGCCGTTCCGCCCGGGAGAGGACGAATATCCGTACCCGCCGGAAGCGGCCGCCCTGACCTACGACGGCCTGCATCCGACGGACGAGGGCTGCCGGGTGCTGGCGGACCTGTTTGCGGACCGGATCGAAAAGATCCTGCCGCGGGACGGGGCCTGCGGGGAAACACGCTGATCAACCGGCCGGAAGGCCGGAAACATAAACCGGATTGTTTGCAGGAGGTGCGATATGGTACTGGACTGGATAAGCTTCGGGGAGCCGCTGACGTTCTGGCAGATGCTGCTGCGGATTGTGGCCGCGGTGATCTTCGGGACCATCATCGGCGTGGAGCGGGAATCGAAAAACCGGCCGGCCGGCATGCGGACGCATGTGCTGGTGTGCCTGGGGGCCGCGCTGATCGGCCTGGTGGAACAGCAGACCATCGCCTACGTGGTTTCGCTGGGCGATCCGCACATCAACGTGAGCGTGGGACGCCTGACGGCGCAGATTGTATCCGGCGTCGGTTTCCTGGGAGCGGGGACGATCATCATCGCCGACCGGCGGATTACCGGCCTGACCACCGCGGCCTCCCTGTGGTGCGCGGCGTGCCTGGGCCTGGCCGTGGGCGCCGGGTTTACGACTATGGCGCTGGTAGCCTGCCTGATCGTGATGGTGGTGCTGAAACTGATGCAGCAGATCGTGCACGTGAACACGTACAAGCGGCTGGAGATCCAGTTTGTGCACCGCAACGAGACGCTGGCCTACATCCGGGAGACGTTTGAGAAGATGGAGGTCAAGATCCTGGACCAGGACTTCCACGCGGAGACCGGGGAGAACGGAAAGAACATGTACACCAATGTGTACACCCTGTCCATGCGCGGAAAGACCCATTACCAGGACCTGATCACCACGCTGTCCGAGCATCCGAACATCCGGACAGTGCAGACCCGGAACGTGTAAAAACCGCGGACAACGGGAAGGAGATGACGGCGGCAGTGGCTGCCAGGATTATTACCATCAGCCGGCAGTTCGGCAGCGGGGGACGGGAGCTGGGAAAGCGGCTCTCGGACATCCTGGGATGGGACTACTATGACCGGGAGATTATCCAGATGCTGTCCGAACAGCAGGGACTGGACCCGGAATATGTGCACAGGGTGCTGAACGGCCACGGATGGCACCAGTACCAGCTGACCTACCGGAACAGCTTCCGGCAGCCAATGGGAGCCGGATGGCGGAACACGGAAGTGCTGGTGAAGCAGCGGGAGATTATCCGCGAAATCGCGGAAGAGGGCAACGACTGCATCATCGTCGGGCGGGACGCGGACGTGATCCTGCACGACGTGAACCCCTTCCGGATTTATGTGTGCGCGGATATCGAAAGCCGGCTGGCGCGGTGCGTCCGGTATGAGGAGAAAAAGGAACCCGGGGAGCGCCTGACGGAAAAGGAGATCCTGCGGAACATCCGGAGGATTGACCGGGAACGGCGGCAGATCCGGGAGATCCTGACCGGGAAAAGCGCGGCGGACGGAAGCGGATTTGACCTGACGGTGAACGCAGCCGGCTGGGACATCAAAAAGCTGGCGGAAGCCGTGGCGGAATTCTCCGGGCGGTGGTTTGAAAAATGAAGAGCGCAAGGGAAAAGACCAACCTGACGGAAGGCAGCGTATGGAAAAAGCTGCTGATCTTCTTCCTGCCGATTGCCGCGGGGACGATCATCCAGCAGCTGTACAACGCGGTGGACGGGCTGATCGTGGGACGGTTTGTGGGCACCAATGCCCTTGCGGCCGTCGGCGGAAGCTCCGCCCAGATCATCAACGTGCTGGTGGGCTTCTTTGTGGCGATGACCGCGGGTGCCTCCGTGGTGATCGGGCAGATTTACGGCGCCGGCCGGCGGGAGGACCTGAACCGGGCCATCGGCAACGCGGTGACGGTGATGGGCCTGTTCGGAATCGCCCTGATGGTCCTGGGGTTTGCGGCGTCACCGGCGCTGCTGCGGCTGCTGAACACGCCGGAGGAGACGCTGGAGGGCGCGGTGCTGTACCTGCGGATCTACTTTATCGGCGTTCCGTTCCTGATGATCCTGAACATGGAATCCAGCATCCTGCGGGCGCTGGGAGATTCCTTCCATCCCTTCCTGTTTATGGTGGCAGGCTGCGTGCTGAACATTGTGATGGACGCGGTGTTCGTGATCGTGTTCGGATGGGGAATCGCCGGGGTGGCCGTCGCCACGGTGGCGGCCCAGGTGGTGAATACCGCCCTGCTGACCCGGCAGCTGACCCGGAAGGGGCAGGAATACCGGCTGACCTTCCGGGAGCTGGGCGTCAAGGGCGTTTACCTGGCCAACATGCTGCGGCTGGGAGTTCCGGCGGGGCTGCAGTCCTCCATGTACAGCGTTTCCAACATGATTATCCAGGTGGGCGTGAACTCCCTGGGGACCGTGGTGGTGGCGTCCTGGGCGATGAGCGGGAAGACCGACGGATTCTACTGGGCCATCAGCAACGCGATGGGCGCGGCCATCACCAGCTTTATCGCGCAGAACTACGGGGCCGGGCGGACGGACCGGGTGCGGCAGTGCGTGAAGCAGGGACTGATTATGCACTTGGTGATCACCGTGGCGGTGAGCGCGGCGCTGATGCTGACCGCGATTCCGGCCCTGCGGCTGCTGACGCCGGATGAGGCGGTGGTGGAGACCACCTACCTGATCATGGCCTATTTCGTGCCGTTCTACTTTACCTGGGTCCTGGTGGAGGTGCTGTCCGCCGTGCTGCGGGGCGCCGGGGACGCGGTTTACCCGGTGGTGATCATCGGCATCGGCGTATGCCTGTTCCGGGTGATCTGGATCCTGACGGTGTTCTCCTATTTCGGCACGCTGCTGTCGCTGTGCCTTTCCTACACGGTGTCGTGGACGATTACGAGCATCGCGCTGGTGATCTATTACCGGAAGGGCGGATGGATGAACCGGCGGCGGATTGTGGACCGCTGAGGAACCGGAAGGACGGCGGAAGGGCCGGGCGGGGATGCCCGGCAGGGAGGAAGGAATACCGATGGAAGGATATGTGCTGCTGGACGCAGGCGGAACAGAGATCAAAAGCGCCGCGTTTTCCGATACGGGCCGCCGGCTGGATGAAATCCATTCGGCGCCATCCCACGCGCGGGAGGACCGGGAGAAGATCCTCGGGAACCTGCTGGACGTGATTGCCCGGGAAAAGCAGGTGCTGGAAGCCGGCGTGTACCGCCTGGGGACCGTCGGGATGGCGTTTCCGGGACCGTTTGACTATCCGAACGGGATCAGCCATATCCGGGGACTGGATAAATATGACGCGATCGACGGCGTTGCGCTGGAGGGGGCGCTGAAGAGCATTCCGGGACAGGATGTGCTGGCGCCGGACGTGCGGTTTTTCTTCCGGCATGACGTGGACTCCTTCGCGCTGGGGACCGCGGCGCGGGAGCCTGCCTGCGCAGGCGGGCGGACGATCTGCCTGGCCATCGGGACGGGAACGGGATCCGCGTTCCTGGAGGAAGGCCGGCTGGTGAAAAAAGGAAAAGGAGCGCCGGATGACGGCTGGATCTATCCGTTCCCCTTCCGCGGGGGAATCATCGACGACTGGGTTTCCGTGCGCGGCCTGGCGAAGCTGACCGCAGGGGCGGGATTCCCGGCCGGAACTTCCGGGAAGGACCTTTCCCGGCTGGCTTCGGAGGGAAACCGGCAGGCAGACGCGGTATGGGAGAAATTCGGCCGCATCATCGCGGAGGCGCTGGGGCCGTTCATCGCATCCTTCCGGCCGGACCGGCTGGTCCTGGGCGGGCAGATCTCCAAGGCGGAAAAGTATTTCGGCAGCGGGATCCGGAAGCAGTATCCGGAACTGGAAATCCTGGTGATCAGCGATACGACGGAATATATCCTGGAGGGGCTCCTGGCATCCGGACGGGAGAATCCGGAAACGCGGGGCAGCGGTGGCAACGCATGATATACAGCAGTTTTCACAACTATGATCCATATCCATCCATCCGGGTGGCGGGGGACGTCTGCGCCGCGGAGGGATGGGAAGCCGTCCGGGCGGAAATCCGGAAACGCATGACCGGGGGCCGCTGCGTGGCGGTATGCGAACTGTACCCGGGCGTGGATCCGGACGGCGTGATCCGGGAGCTGCGGGAGCTTTCATCTTCCGCGGTGATCGATACCCGGGAACTCCTGCTGCCGAAAGAAAAACTTTTTGAACGGGTATACGGCGACCAGGGGAACGACCGGGTTTTCGGCCTGATGACCCACCGGACGCTGGACGCCTGCTTCGACGCGGAAAAGCTCGCCGCGGCCCGGGAACGGATTGCGGGAATCCGGGACGGACTGGTGCTGGTATGCGGGACCGGGGCTTCGCTGGCGGCGGAGGGGGACATCCGCCTGTATTTCAACATTACACGGTGGGAAATCCAGCTGCGGTACCGGAAGGGACAGGGCAACTGGGGCCTGGACAACGGGGACGCGCCGCTGCTGACCAAATACAAATACGGCTATTTTGTGCTGTGGCGGATGGCCGACCGGCTGAAGAAGAGGCTGCTGCCCGGGGTGGACCTGATGATCGACGCGAATGACCCGGAAAAGCCGAAAGCGGTGACCGGGGCCGCCTACCTGGACGCGCTGGACCAGGCGGCAAGGCAGCCGTTCCGCGTGCGGCCCTATTTCGATCCCGGGGTATGGGGCGGCCAGTGGATCCGGAAACAGCTGGAGATCCCGACGGAGGCGGCCAACCTGGCCTGGGGCTTTGACGGCGTGCCGGAGGAGAACGGGCTGGGACTGACATTCGGGGACATCACGCTGGAGTTTCCGGCCATCGACCTGGTCCTGACGCATCCCCACGAGCTGCTGGGAGAACGGGTGCACGGGCGGTTCGGCGCGGAATTTCCGATCCGCTTTGACCTGCTGGATACGATGGAGGGGGGAAACCTGTCCCTGCAGGTGCACCCGCTGACGGAATACATCCAGGAGCAGTTTGGCATGCACTATACGCAGGATGAGAGCTACTACATCCTGGAGGCGGACGAAGAAAAGGATCCGGCGGTGTACCTGGGCGTGAAAACCGGAATCAACCCGGAGGAAATGACTGAAGACCTGGAGACCGCGCAGAAGGGCGGTCCCGCGTTTGACGCCGGGAAGTATGTGAACCGCATCCCGGTGAAAAAGCATGACCACCTGCTGATTCCGGCCGGGACGGTCCACTGCTCCGGGGCGGACACGGTGGTGCTGGAGATCAGCGCGACGCCGTATATCTTTACCTTCAAGCTGTGGGACTGGGGCCGGGTGGGCCTGGACGGGCTGCCGCGCCCGATCCATATCCGCCATGGGAAAAACAATATCCAGTGGGACCGGAACACGGAATGGGTGAAACGGGAACTGGTGAACCGGACGGAGACGATCCGGGAGGAGGACGGCATCCGGGCGGAGCGCACGGGCCTGCATCCCCGGGAATTCCTGGAAACCGTCCGGTATACGCTGGGCCGGCCGGTTACCTGCGCGTGCAATGACAGCGTGCACGTCCTGAACCTGGTGGAAGGGAAGGAAATGACCATCGAAAGCCCGGACGGAACCTTCCGGCCGTTCACCGTCCACTACGCGGAGACGGTGATCCTGCCCGCGGCCATCGGGGAATACCGACTCTGCCCGACGGAAGGCAGCCCGGAAATCCGGGTGATTGACGCCAGTGTAAGACCATAAAACAGAAGAAAAATGATACCGCAGAGCCAAAAACACCGGCCCTGCGGTTTTTTTCAGCAGAAAATTCCGCAAAAAACGAAAGAATTGCGCAAGTTGCCCCTCGGATGACGGACATCTGATGGACATCATATGGTAGGCTTGTTACCGAAACAGGGCGGAACACCCGGCAGCCGGCAGATGCGCACGGCGCGGACGGACCGCGCAAGTAATCTTCGGAGAGACAGACAAGATGGAATGGGAAGTCGGACTGATTGAATGGATCCAGAAAGCCCTGGGGAGCCTGAACAGCACCGTCGGAGCCGTCCTGAGCTTTATCGGCGGCGAGCTCGGCCTGCTGCTGGTGCTGCTGATTATCCTCTTCTGCTGGAAAAAGGAAAGCGGAAAACGCCTGGCCCTGATCATTACAGCGGTGAATACCTGGCTGCCGATGATCAAGGCGGCGGTGATGCGGCCCCGGCCCTATATGGAATACCCGGACCGGATCCGGGGTGTGGCGGATGCCGGGAACAGCGCTTCGCTGGATGATATTGCCGCCCAGGGATATTCCTTCCCCAGCACCCACAGCGCGTCCACCACGGCGCTGTTCATCCCGCTGGCGAATGAAGTGAAGAAAAAATGGATGTGGATCATTGCCATCGCCATCCCTTTCCTGGTGGGCGTGAGCCGGGCTATCACCGGAATGCACTACCCGACGGATATCCTGGCCGGATGGGCGCTGGGCCTTGCCGGAGCCGGAATCGTCCTGCTGCTGGAAAAGAAAGTGAAGAACGAATGGATCCGGCACCTGATCCTGCTGGCCTCGGTGCTGCCCGGAATCTTCTTCGTCCGGACGGAGGACTATTACACCTCCCTGGGCCTGATGATCGGCCTGGTTGCCGCGATCCACTTCGAAGCGAAGTATGTGGATTTCAAGGATACCCGGAACATATGGGCCATGATCCTGCGGGTGGCCGGCGCGTTCGTGATCTACTTTGTGCTGAATACGGCGCTGAAGCTGCCCTTCAGCAAAGAGTTCCTCGCAAACGGCACCATGGGAGCGTTCCTGGTCCGCGCGGCACGCTATGCCGTGATCATCTTTGTGATCATCGGAATCTACCCGAAAGTATTCCCGCTGTTTGAGAAGATCGGGAAAAAGAAATAAACAGCCGTCATCCGGCGGCTGAAAACACGGAGGGAACTCCATGGCAGAAACCGTCCAAACCCTGATTGCACCGGACAACCACTGGGCATTGCTGGCGATCCTGTTTGCGTCCACCTTCCTGGCTATCTGGCTGGAGCAGAAGTACAAATGGGCATCCAAAATCTCCGGCGCGATTATCACGCTGGTGATCGCGATCGCCCTGGTGAACCTGCATGTGATTCCGGCCGAGGCGGCCGTATTTGACGATATCGTATGGGGCTACGCGGTGCCGATGGCGATTCCGCTGCTGCTGATCCGGACAAACCTGCGGAAGATGCACCGGGAAGCCGGACGCTTCCTGGCGATCTTCCTGATCGGCGCCGCCGGAACGGTCGTGGGCGCGGTCCTCGCCACCCTGCTGCTGGGCGGCACGCTGGAAGGACTCCCTGGCGTCGGCGCGATGATGACCGGCTCCTACATCGGCGGCGGCGTGAACTTTACCGCGCTGTCCGACGCGTTCCACGTGGAGCCGACCCTGAAGGCATCGGCCACGGTGGCGGACAACCTGAACATGGCCATCTATTTCCTGGTGCTGATGGGCATCGCGGGCAGCCTGTGGTTCCGGAAACGGTACAGCCATCCGCACATTGACGACGTGCGGGAAAACGGAAAGAGCGGCGAGGGGGAGACCCTGGCGGCCCAGTACTGGACCCGGAAGGAAATCTCGCTGAAGGATATCGCCGTGGATATGGCCTTCGCGGTGATTGTCGTATTCCTTTCCAAGCTCGTCGGCGGTTTCTTTGCCGGCCTGATCCCGACGGACAACTGGTTCCTGAAGATGCTGAACACCTTCTTCGGCAGCCAGTATGTATGGATTACCAACTTCTCGCTGATCTGGTCCACCTGTTTTGAAAAGCAGGCGGCCGATATGCGCGGGGCGCAGGAAATCGGCACATGGCTGATTTACCTGTTCTTCTTCGCCATCGGCGTGCCGGCCTCCATTGGGATCCTGATCCGGAGCGCCCCGATCCTGTTGCTGTTCTGCATGATCATCGTGCTGGTGAACATGCTGTTCTGCTTCCTGGGCGGGAAGCTGTTCCGGTTTGACCTGGAAGAAATCATCCTGGCTTCCAACGCCAATATCGGCGGGCCGACCACGGC
>JAFRTK010000104.1 GCA_017427165.1 Clostridia bacterium | reverse complement strand
GGCCATGAGCATCATCACCACCATCACGGCGCGGATGACCATGATGCCGATGAAGTCTTTGACACCATCGGCCTGGAGACCGCCCGCCGCTATGAGCAGGATGAGATCCGTGCCATGCTGGATCGCCTGTCCGATGAAGAGGAATACGGCCGTGTCCTGCGGGCCAAGGGCATCCTGCAGAATGCTGCGGGCGAATGGTTCCAGTTTGACTATGTCCCCGGCGAAACCGATATGCGGAATGACAGCGCGGACTATACCGGCCGCCTGTGCGTCATCGGTACCAGCCTGAACGAGAAAGCGATTACGGAGCTGTTTCAGTTATGATTCGCAAATTCGTACCGGTTTACCTGATTACCGGCTTCATTGAAAGCGGAAAAACCACACTCGGCCTCACGATCCTCGGCAATGAGCGCTTTACCAACGGCGGCAAAACCCTGGTGATCTGCTGTGAGGACGGCGAGGCGGAATGGGATGACAAATCCCTGGAGAAGAACAACGGTGTCCTGGTGATGCTCGACAGTTCCGAGGAGTTGAATTCCCGGCTCCTGGCAGACCTGGAAAACGAGCATAAGCCTTCCTGCGTCATTATGGAATACAACTCCATGTGGGGGCTGGAAAAGCTGGATACCCTGATTCTTCCCCGCCTCTGGGACTGGGCGCAGGTAGTCACCACGGCCGACGGCACCACCTTCGAAAACTACATGACCAACATGCGGAAGCTGCTGACCGATCCCATGAAGACGGCTGATATGATCACGGTCAACCGCTGCGGTCCGGATTTCAACAAGAGTTCCTGGCGCAAGCAGCTGCGTGCGATGAACAACGCCGCCACCATTTTCTTCGAGAATCTCGACGGCACGGTGGATGACGGAATCCGGGATGAGGACCTGCCCTATGACATGAAGGCGGAAACCATCTCCATCGCGGAGGATCAGTTCGGTGTCTTCTATGTGGACAGCATGGACCATCCTGAACGGTATGACGGAAAAAAGGTCCGGCTTGTCGGCCAGGCATGGAAACGGCCCGGATTCCCGAAAGGCTTCTACTACTTCGCACGCAATGCGATGACCTGCTGTTCCAATGATATTGCCCCCTGCGGCTGGGTCTGCAAGGGCGAGCGTACGCCGGACAACAAGACGTACTTCACCCTCACCGCACGCTGCAAAATGGTGCAGTCCCCGGACGGGCAGGTCGCGCTGATGCTCAATGAACTGAATGCGGAACGCGCCAAGACTCCCCGCGAGGAACTGGTATCCTTTGTCAATCTGTGATCCTGGTTTTCCCGGCCGGCCTTCGGGCCGGCTGTTTCTTTTGTCCCGCCATGGAAACGCTTGCTTTCCCGTGTGAAAAGGAATAAAATGAAGTTTACAGTAACAGGACAATTGTCCGGGAGAGGGGGCTGCGGCATGCTGAGTGAAGAGAGAAAAGCGTTTGAACGCCTTTCGTTCAAAGTGATCATTATCGTGCTCGTCCTGCTGGCCGCTTACTTCCTCGTCCCGCAGGTCTGGGACAAACTGTCCCCCTTCTTCATTGCGATTCCGCTGGCTGCAATGCTGCAGCCGGTCATCCGTTTCTGCTTCAGGAAGCTGAAGCTGAAAAAGAGCATTTCGTCGCTGATCCTGGTGCTTATGCTGCTGGGGCTGGTCATCGGTGTCCTGATATGGCTGATCGGCCTGGTAACCAGCATGGTCAACCCGTTCTTTGCCCAGTCGGAAGACATTGTCACCTCCACCATCGGTACCATCCGCCAGGCTGTCAACAGCCTGATGCAATATACGTCCGACAACTTCAGCCCGGAGGTCCAGGCGCAGATCAGCAAGGCATTGTCCGACATGGTCGAGAGCCTGAGGGTATGGGGCTTATCGGCATCCGGCGCCGTTGCTTCCTACCTGGTTAACCTGGCCACCGGCTTCCCCTATTTCATCATCTATACCACCTTCCTGGCGATGGCGCTGTACTTCATCGCCCGGGATTATGACGATATCCGCAGCTACCTGCCCGGCGGAAAACGCCGCAACCAGGCCAGCAACACCACCCAGCTGACAAACTCTGCCATCCGCAGCCTGATCGGCTACCTGCGGGTCCAGGGTACCTTCTCCCTGATGGTGCTGGTGGTCAGCCTGATTGTCCTCAACGCGTTCCGCTTCCCGTATGCCAGCGCGATCGCGATTATCGCCGGCATCATGGAAATGATCCCCATGGTCGGCAGCGGCCTGCTCTATATCCTCATGGGCATCATCTACCTGCTCACCGGCAATATTGCCGCGGCGGTCCAGGTGCTCGCGCTCACCGCTGTGCTCCAGCTGGCGCGCCGGATCCTTGAGCCGAAGTTCATGTCCAACTCCATCGGCATCACACCCCTTGAAAGCCTGATCGGTATGTTTGTCGGCCTCCGGGTCGGCGGGATCATCGGCCTGATCGGCGGCCCGGTAGCCATGGCGGTGCTGGTCGGTGCCTTCCGCGGAAAGATTTTCGAATCCATGAAACGTGATTTCTCCTGCCTGGTCGCTTACCTGCGGAACCGCTGGCGCCCGGCTGTACCGGTCCCTGCCCCTGTTCCGGCTGTTCCGGAACAGCCGGAACCGTCTGAACCGCCGGTCAAAGAAAAGTAAGAGTACATCCTGCCGGACCTTCGGGTCCGGTTTTTTCATCCTTTTCTTTCGGTCTTGCAAAAAAGCGCCGTTCCCCGTATAATCTTTCAGGTTGCGGGCATCTGCCCGTACAGGAACAGAGAACAGTTTTTCCCGGGAGGATTCAGGATGGCGGATATCGTGGTAATCGGCGGCGGCGCGGCCGGGATGGCTGCAGCCCTGTTTGCCGCGCGTGCCGGCACGTCGGTAATCCTGCTGGAGAAAAATGAGAAACTGGGCAAGAAGGTTTACATCACCGGCAAAGGCCGCTGTAACCTCACAAATGACTGTGATACCGATGAATTCATGGCCCAGGTGCCGCGCAACCCGCGTTTCCTCTACAGCGCCCTGAGTTTCTTCTCTCCGCAGGATATGATGTCCCTGCTGGAGGGTGCCGGCTGCCCGGTGCAGGTACAGCGCGGCCGCCGGGTGTTCCCGGTCACTGAAAAAGCCAGTGATGTCACACGCGCGCTGCAGTCCTGCCTGCGGAATGCCGGCGTTACGGTCCGGCTGGGAGCAGGGGTTCAGTCGCTGGAATCAGAAGGCGGCCGGCTTTCCGGCGTTCGCCTGGAAGACGGTTCCCTGGTCCCCGCCGGGGCGGTCATTGTCTGCACCGGCGGCATCAGCTATCCTTCCACCGGTTCCACCGGGGACGGATACCGTTTTGCGGAGGAAGCGGGCCACACAGTGGTCCCCCGGTCTCCGGTCCTGGTCGGTCTGGAGACAGAGGAAGCATGGCCCCGTACGCTTCAGGGCCTCAGCCTGCGCAATGTCACGCTGACGCTCTCCCGCAAGGGGAAAACGCTGTATTCGGAGCTTGGCGAAATGCTGTTCACGCATTTCGGTATTTCCGGCCCGATTGTGCTGGAAGCCAGCTGTCATCTGCCGGAACCGGCGGAAGGCGCTTCCCTGGAAATCGACCTGAAGCCCGGTCTGACTGCGGAACAGCTGGACGCCCGGATCCTTCGGGATTTTTCCGCGGCCGGCAAAAAGCTCCTGCGGAATGAACTCACTTCCCTGCTGCCATCCCGCCTGGCGGATCTGTTCCCCCAGCTGTGCGGTATTCCGGCATCCCTTCCCTGCAGCCAGGTCACCGCGGTCCAGCGCCAGCGCCTGGTATCCGTGCTGAAAGCCCTTCCGCTTACAGTCCGCGCCCCGCGCCCTGTGGAGGAAGCGATTGTCACCCGCGGCGGCGTTAGTGTCCGGGAGCTAGAGCCCGGAACCATGCGCAGCAAACTCGTTCCGAATCTCTATTTCGCCGGCGAAGTCATCGATGTGGATGCGCATACCGGCGGCTATAACCTGCAGATTGCCTGGTCCACGGGCGCCCTTGCCGGCGCCAGTGCCGCGGAGCAGGTCCTGTCCTGATTTTTGATTCCCGGCATTCTGCCGGATTGATTATGTTTCATCCACCGGAGGTACCATGACCTATATTGTTCTTGACCTGGAATGGAATCAGCCGATTTCCTACCAAAGCAGCACCTTCCGCAAGGTCGGTGACAAGCTCATGTTTGAGATGATCCAGATCGGCGCCGTCAAGCTCGACGCCAATCTCAATCCCGGTGAAGCGATCTCGATTCCGATCGCCCCGACGCATTACGTCCGCATCCATCCCCGCATCCGCCGGATGACGGGCCTGGATTCCGAAACGCTGGCCGGCGCCCCCGCTTTCCGAGAAGCGCTGCAGCAGTTTGCCTCCTGGTGCGGGGACGATTACACCCTGCTGACCTGGGGCATCGATGATGTCAGCGTGCTGTACCAGAATATCCACTTTTTCCACTGTGAGGATATCGTCCTGCCGCCCCTGTGCGACATCCAGCGCCTGTTCAGCACGGTTCACAACCTGAAGGACCGTTCCGGCCTGAAAACCGCCATGGAACTGGTCAACATCACGCCGGATGATACGATGTCCTTCCACAATGCGCTGAATGACGCGTGGTATACCGCAATCGTTTTCAAAACCCTGCCGGATCCCTCCGCTGTCCTGAATTATCCCCAGGAGCCCCGTCAGCTGATCCATTCCCGCCATATCACGCGGGAAAAAACGGAAGGGGAAGCTTTCGCTTCCGTCCGTGACGGGCTGGCCAGTGAAACAGCAATTCATCCGGTTTGTCCGCGCTGCGGGAGGGTTCTCGCACTCGACGGCGAATATATTAAGCAGAGTGCCGATAAGTATATCGCGGTGGCAAAATGCAGGAACCATGGCCGGATCCTGATCCGTCTCCGTTTCCGGATCGATGACGACGGTAAAAAGATCATGAGCCGCACCACCGCCCCTGCCACCAGTGCCAACGTGGCCTATATCCATACCAAACAGCTGCAGAACCAGCAGCGGCAGGCGCAGTACCTCGAATCGCACGGCTCTCTGCCCGATCCGGATGAAGAGCTGCTGAATGCCGACGTGTCCAGTATGCCCTTCGATTAAACCCGAAGGAGGACGCCGCATGTTAATCAGATCCATTGACAATCAGAAAGAGTTCCCCGAAGGAACAACCGTCCAGGCGTGCCTGACAGGGCTGAATGCATTTCCTGTCGGTACGCTTGCCGCTTTATCCGGCGGAATTGTGCGGGAGCTCAACGAACCCATCCGTACGGACTGCACGCTGATTCCGCTGACACTGGAGCATGAGGAAGGACGCCGGGTATATGAGCGCTCCCTGCGTTTTGTCATGCTGCTGGCCCTGCGCCATCTGTACCCCTATCAGCAGGTAAGAATAGAATACTCTGTCGGCTACGGCGTGTTTGTCCGCCTGCCGGGAGTCATGCTCCACCGCCAGGATATCGTCCGGATTGAAAATGAGATGCGCCGCCTGGTGGAACTGAACCTGGCCTTCACCCGCAAGCAGTGGACCCGGGAGGACGCGATCCGCTACTTCGAGGAGGAAAACCAGCCCGACAAGGTCGACCTGCTCCGCCACCGTCCGGTTCCCTATATCAACATGTACTGTATTGACGGCATGTGGGAATACTTCTACGGCGCCATGACCGTGTCCACCGGCTATGTCCCGGTGTTCACGCTGTTTGAGCTGCGGGGCGGTTTCGTGCTGCAGCTTCCCGCCGGTTCGGATTTTGACCATGCCGCGCCGTATATCTACCGTCCCAAGCACCTGGAGGTTTTCAACCAGAGTGCGGAATGGTGCCAGATCCTGGGCGTAACCAACGTCACGGACGTAACCCGTATGATCGAGGAAGGCCGCCTGCGGAATTTCATCCGCGTCAACGAGGCGCTGCATGAAGCCGCGCTGGATGGGATCGCGAAAAAGATCCATGAACAGAACAAGCATATCGTCCTGGTGGCCGGTCCCTCTTCCAGCGGCAAAACCACCTTCTCCGGGCGCCTTGCCGTTCATCTCCAGATGTACGGTCATCCGTCCCGCCGGATCTCCATGGATGATTTCTTCATCAACCGGGAGGATCTTCCCCTTCAGATCGACGGAACGCGCGACTTCGAAACCATCGACGCGCTGGACATCAGGCTCCTGGCGGAAACACTCAACGCCCTGCTGAACGGCGAGGAGGTTTTCATGCCGGAATACGATTTCGAAACCGGCGAAAAGGATTACCTCACTTCACCGACTTCGCTGGTTCCCGGTGAGATCATCATCCTGGAAGGCATCCATGGCCTGAATCCCCAGGTCTGCGAGATGCTGCCCGCGGATGAAATCTACAAGGTCTTCGTCAGCGCCCTCACCTGCCTGAACCTGGATGACCACAACCGCATCCGCACCACGGACGTGCGCCTGCTGCGCCGTATCGTGCGCGACCAGCAGTTCCGCGCCTATCCGGCCGAAAAGACGCTCGAAATCTGGCCCAGCGTCCGCCGCGGCGAGGAAAAATACATCTTTACCTATCAGGAAAACGCGGACAGCATGTTCAACACGGCCCTGCACTATGAACTGCCGATCCTGAAACACTATGCCTACCAGATGCTGAAGGAAGTACCGTCCGATTCCCCGAACTACCTGCTTGCCCGCCGGCTGATCAAAACGCTGAATTACCTGCCGGATGTGGATCCGCAGCTGTTCAACGAAATCCCGCCGCTGTCCCTGCTCAGGGAATTCATCGGCGGCTGCACCTTTGACGAAGAGGACTGATATCCCATCCGTCCATTCGGAATATTACGATTCACTACAGGAGGATCCTTTCCCATGCACCGTTTCCTTTCCGTTGCTCTCGCCCTGGTTCTCTGCCTGATCCCTGTCCTTTCCTCTGCCGAGCTGGCCGGTACGGTTTCCTCGGATTATGAGCCGCTGTACCGGTTCGCTGAGCCCTATGGTTTCAGGCTGGGCGGTGCCTTCGGCTACTGGGATATGCGGAACACTGTCTTTATGGGTTTCCTGGATGACCATTTCAATTCCCTCACCTGCACCAATGAAACCAAGGCTTATTCACTTCTAAAGCAAAATCTTTGCAAGGCAAGTCCGGACGGCATGCCCCGCATGGATTATTCCCAGGCAGACCAGATGCTCAAATGGTGCCAGGCCCACGGAAAGTCTGTCCGCGGCCATGTCCTGGTCTGGGACGCCGTCATGCAGTATCCCTGGTTCTTCCACGAGGATTACGATGCATCAAAACCTTTCGCTTCCCAGGAAGTGAATCGTGAGCGCCTGGCATCCTATATCGACCAGGTCATCACCCATTTCGAGGAAACCTTCCCCGGCGTCATCTACTGCTGGGATGTAGTGAATGAGGCGATCGGCGACAGCGCATCTGACTGGCGTGCTTCTGATCCCCGTCATATCCGGATTGTCCGGGACGGCGGACCGAACTACTTCCAGGCTTATGTGGGCGATGATTATGTGGAATACGCTTTTCAGTGTGCCCGTAACACCGTGGAAAAGCTGGGCGCTGATATCAAACTGTTCTATAACGATTACAATATGTTCATGAGTGAAAAACGGAATGCTGCGGTCGCGCTGATCAAAAGCATCCAGTCCTATGACCCCGACGGCCGTCCCCTGATCGATGGTCTCGGCATGCAGGGTTATATCGGCGGATACGGCACCCAGTCCGGCTGCCTGCAGGCATCCAATATCTCCGATATCCGCACCTCCATCCGCACCTACAGCAGCCTGGGTCTGGAAGTCCAGCTGACTGAAATGGCCGTCCGGAATTTCGACCAGTCCAGAGCCGCGGAGCATGCCGAATACTACGGCCGCCTGTTCTCCGATGTCTTCATGAAAGCCAACACGGAAGAAAAAGCGCCGCTGACTGCCGTATGCATCTGGGGCCTGGTAGACGCTCCGGAAAATGATAAAAACTCCTATACATACAAGATGAACAGCCCCTATGGCTGCTTCCTCAACACGAAGTACCAGATCAAAACCTGCTTCGACACCGTATATCATGTACTGAAGGGCGATCAGTAACCTGCCTGGAAGCACAGAAAAACCGCCTGCCATCTGGCAGGCGGTTTCGTTCGTTCCGGATTACTTCAGCATGCTCTTTTCCCAGCACTCATAGGGCTTCAGTCCCAGCAGTTCGACAACCGTCGGGGCGACATTCGCCAGGCCGAAGGGGCTCTCGGTGTCCATCTCGTGGCGGGCATCCTTGTCATGGATGATGAAGGGAACGGGATTCAGGCTGTGCGCGGTCCGTACAGCGACGTTGCCCTTCTTGTCCTTCTCCAGCATCTGGTCGGAGTTGCCATGGTCCGCCGTCACCACCAGGATGCAGCCGTTCTCATCGCAGGCCTTCCGGATCCGGGTCAGGCACAGGTCCACGGATTCCACCGCGATTTCCGTTGCGTACAGGTTGCCGGTATGGCCGACCATGTCGCCGTTCGGGAAGTTGCAGCGGATAAAGCCGTACTTGCCGGATTCGATCGCGGCGATCACCAGGTCGGCGATCTCCGTACCCTTCATCCAGGGGCACTCATCAAAGGAGCGCACATCGGAGGGAACCTCTTCCCAGGTTTCCAGCTCCTCGCTCACTTTTTCACTGCGGTTGCCGTTCCAGAAATAGGTCACATGGCCGTACTTCTGCGTTTCGGAGCAGGCGTACTCGTTGATGCCGTTCTCCACCAGCAGTTCGGTCAGCGTGTGGCGGATCTGGGGCGGGCTGACCAGGTACTTGTGCGGGATGTGCAGGTCGCCGTCATACTCCAGCATGCCGGCGTATTTCACCTGCGGAACCACGCCGCGGTCAAACTTGTCAAAGGACGCGTCGCCGTCGAACGCCATGGAGAGCTCCAGGGCGCGGTCGCCGCGGAAGTTGAAGAGGATTACGCTGTCGCCGTCCTGCATGGCGCCGACAGGTTTTCCGTTCTCCCCGATAACGAAGGCGGGCAGGTCCTGGTCAATAATCCCAGGCTGTTCGTTGCGGAAGTTCTCGATGGCTTCCCTGGCGCTGCTGAAGAAGGCGCCTTCCCCATTGATCGCCTTGTACTGGCTCTTGCCATGAACATGCACGTCCCATCCGGCCTTTACCATGCCCCAGTTGGCCTGGTAGCGGTCCATGGTGATCTGCATACGGCCTCCGCCGGAAGCAATCCGTCCGTCAAAGGAACCGTCGTTCAGTTCCTTCAGGGCATTCTCCAGCTGGTCCACATATTCCAGTGCGGAAGTGGCAGGCACGTCGCGGCCGTCCAGCAGGATATGCACGCGGGCTTTCTTTACGCCCTCAGCCTTGGCTTCCTTCAGCATCGCGATCAGGTGGGAGATATTGCTGTGCACATTGCCGTCGGACAGCAGTCCGATGAAATGCAGTGTGTTGCCGCCGGCGATCACAGATCCGGTCAGGTCCTTCCAGGTCTCGCTCTGGAAAATAGAGCCGGATTCGATGGACTCGTTCACCAGCTTGGCGCCCTGGGAGTAGATCTGGCCGCATCCCAGTGCGTTGTGGCCCACTTCGCTGTTGCCCATATCGTCATCGGAGGGCAGGCCCACTGCGGTACCGTGCGCTTTGATAATCCGGAAAGGATCGTTGGCCTTCAGATCATCCAGGGTCGGCGTGGTCGCCTGCTTAACCATGTTGCCCAGCTCGGAAGGGGTTTCTCCGACGCCGTCCATCACAACCAGCACTACGGGTTTCGTCATGTTTTTCATCCTCCTGAAAAAGTCAGTCATTTCTTCTGATTCCGTCGGAAAGGATACCGCAAACAGGGTTAAATGTCAATCGGTTCAACGTTTTGCATCAACAGCAGAACAGGACTTCCCGGCATGGTTCTCCGGGTTTTCCGATTGATTCTTCGCATCATGTGGGATACAATACCGGTAATGATGAAATCAGGCTGCTGATGAATGGAGGCTGCTTTATGAATGTAATTCCAGTTTCTTCAGATAATCCGAAGCTGCGTATCCTGGGACGGCTGGACCGTTCCCGCAGTCCGCTTGCGCTGGACTGGACCGGCAGCGGTATTGAAATGCAGTTCCGCGGTTCCGATCTCTGGGCGGAGCTCGAAGCGCCGGCAATGTCCCCGGTGATGTGGGTCGCCGTCCTGGCGGACGGATGCCCGGTTGCCCGCTTCCCGGTGGAGCCCGGTATCCGCTTTTATCCATTGGTTCTCGGCATGGATCCTGCCAACAGCCGGACGGTGACGCTGATGAAGGAAACCCAGTGTATGCCGGACAATCCGGCCGCAACAGTCCTGCTGCACAGCCTCCGGATGAAAGGGGACCTTGATGAGCTGCCTCCCCGGAATCTGAAGATTGAATTTATCGGGGACAGCCTTACCAGCGGTGAAGGCGCGCTGGCGCCGAACGGGAATGATGAATGGATTCCGCTCTGGTTTACCGCCTGCGGCAACTATTCTTTCATCGCCTGCCGGGCGCTGAATGCCGAGCGCAGCGTGCTTTCCCAGAGCGGCTGGGGCGTCTGCTGGGACTGGGAGCACAATCCCGCCCACACGATGACCGAATTTTACGAGCAGACCGCCGGTGTGCTGCAGGGGCCGGAAGCGGAAGCCCGCGGCTGCGGAAAGCCCTGGGATTTCGCCTCCTGGCAGCCGGATATCATATGCATCCGTCTGCTGACAAATGACTGCGGCGGCATGAACCAGAAAAACAGCTTTGAACAGGACCGGGATACCGTTGTCCGAGGAGCGGCGGACTTCCTGAAAATCGTCCGCCGGAATAACCCGGCTGCTAAAATAGTCTGGATTCTTCCCGGTACCGATGTCCATCCCGAGCTGGCGGAAGAAGCCGTCGCACTGGCCCGCCGGGAAGGTCTGGAAAACCTGTTCACCTTTGCGCTTCCGGATTACGGTCCCGAGGATATGGGCGCCCGCTTCCACCCGAATGCCGCGTACAACCGGAAAGTCGGCCTGCTTCTGGCCGAATTCCTGAAAGGAATATAATTCTTCCGCGGGATTGACGAAGTCTGCCCGGGAGAATATAATACCACCGTACAAAGCGTACCACTTAAAGCTTCTTCGGGGACGGGTGCAATTCCCTACCGGCGGTACAGCCCGCGAACTGAGCATTGCTCAGCCGATCCGGTCAGATTCCGGAGCCGACAGTATAGTCTGGATGAGAGAAGAAACGGTTATGCGTCCGGTGCTTTTGCGCCGGCCTTCCGCCCCTCAGAGCGAAGCTGCTTTGAGGGGCGCGCGCATTTATAGGAGGGGTTCATTATGAACACTACGGTAACTACCCGGAAATTCCTTACGGTCGGCAACATGACACGTATCGCTATGCTGACCGCACTGGCCTGCCTGCTGGATCTGATTCCAGGAATCCCGATTGTCGGATTCTACAAGCTTGATTTCAGCCTGCTGCCTGTGATGCTTGGTAATTTCTCCATGGGGCCTATCGCCGGGGCCATCATTCTGGCGCTGAAATGCCTGATCGGCTGGGCCCATTCCACAACAATGGGAATCGGAAAGCTGGCTGACTTTATCATGGGTCTTGCCCTGATCATTCCTGCCGGGCTGATCTACGCAAGAAACAAGACTCGGAAAACAGCCCTGATCGGTATGCTGATCGGGACCCTGTGCATGGTCGTGATCGGGGTGTTTGCGAATAAATTCATCCTGATTCCCTTCTATGCCCAGATGATGCCGATGGAGAAAATCCTGGCCATGTGCGGCGCAGACAGCGAATGGAAGCTGCTGCTGATTGCAACCGCGCCTTTCAACCTGCTCAAAGGTGTTGTCCTGAGCCTGATTACCGGTATTATCTATAAGCCGCTGAGCCCCCTGCTCCACGGCAAAATCCGCTGACTAAGGAGAGAGATAACCTATGCCGATGGACGGACTGACGGTCGGATTTGCCGCCAGGGAGCTGAACCGGATCCTGCAGGGCGGCCGGGTGGATAAAATCACCCAGCCGGAGCGGGATGCGGTGATTCTGGTGATTCGCGCGGGAAGTGAGAACCACCGGCTGCTGCTCTGCGCCTCCCCGAACAATGCCCGCTGCCATCTGACAAAGGGTTCCTTTTCCAACCCGCTCGAGCCGCCGGCGCTGTGCATGCTCATGCGGAAGCAGCTGACCGGCGCCCGCGTCACGGAAATCCGCCAGGTGGAAGGCGATCGGGTAATCCATGTGGACCTGGATGCCGTTAATGAAATGGGCGACCATGTGCTCCGCCGGCTGGTGCTGGAAATCATGGGCCGCCATTCCAACCTGATGCTGCTGGATGAGAACGGCCGCGTGCTCGAAGCCGCGCGCCACGTCAGTCCGGATATGAGCCGGGTACGCCAGGTGCAGCCGGGCATGACCTATCTGCCTCCGCCCTCCCAGGGCAAGCTGAACCCGGACAGCCTGACCGGCGAAGCGCTTTATGAACGCCTGCAGGCTCTTGAACCCGGCCGCTTCAGCCGTGTGATTGCGGACCATATTACAGGCCTCAGCCGTCCTGCGGCGGAAGAACTGGCCATGCGCGTCCTGGCGCCGGGAGATACCTGGCCGGAAGACCTGCGCACTGCCTGTGACCGTCTGGCGGACCTGATTCACCGCTTGCCGGATATGGCTGATCCACGCGTCCTTTTCAACCCGGACGGTACTGCGGAAGAGGTTTTCGCGTTCCCCTATTTCAGCCGTGACCTCTCCGCACAGAAGTCGTATCCCACCCTGAGCGAAGCCATGGAGATCTGTTTTGGCAGCCGGGATGCCAAAGACCGCCTGAACCAGAAAAGTGCCTCCATGCTGCGGACGCTGAAAACGCATGTGGAGCGCTGTGAAAAAAAGCTGGCCATGCAGGAGGAGGAACTGGCCTCCGCTGAGCGCATGGAAGAATACCGGATGATGGGTGAAGCCATCAACGCGAACCTGTACCAGCTGAAAAAAGGCATGACCGAGGCAGTTCTCCCCGACTGGTTCAGCGCCTCGGGCGGTGAAATCACCGTCCCGCTGGATATCCGCCTGACTCCCAGCCAGAATGCCCAAAGGTATTTCAAAAAATACCAGAAGGCACGCTCCGCCCGGGAAACAGCTGCGGTGCAGAAAGCAAAAACGCTGGAGGAACTGGATTACCTGGAGGGCATGCTGCTGGACCTGGACAAGTGTACCGGTGAAAGCGAGCTTGAGGAAATCCGCCAGGAGCTGGTACGCACCGGTTATATGAAGCGGGTTACCAACCGTCGCCAGCAGCGCCAGCTTCCCCAAAGCCAGCCTTACCGTTTCCGTTCCGCCGACGGCATTGAAATCCTCGTAGGCAAGAACGCTGCCCAGAATGACCGCCTGACTGCATCCGCAAAGCCGGAAGAAATGTGGCTCCATGCCAAGGATATGCCCGGCAGCCACGTGATCATCCGTGCCGAAGGGGAAATCCCCCGCAGCACGCTGATGCAGGCCGCGATCCTCGCCGCCTGGTACAGCAAAGGACAGCGCAGCTCCATGGTCCCCATTGACTACACCCGGAAGAAATATGTCAAAAAGCCCTCCGGTGCGGCACCTGGCAAAGTAATTTATACGCATCACAAAACAGCCTACATCACCGCGGAGGAGGAAGATGTAAAACAGATTCCGGTAATCTCCTGAACTGCAAAGGCGCCCGGTTTGCACCGGGCGCCTTTTTGATTCTGTTTTCTGTCCTGAAATACTTTCCGGTTCCCGGCTCATCTGTCCAGCAGCGCAGTCAGTTCCATCGGTTCGGAAATCAGGTGTTCCGCACCGTTTCCTGTCAGTTCCTCCGCCGTGCGGAATCCCCACAGTACACCGATCGGGTGCATTCCTGCGTTTACAGCGCATTTCATGTCCACCGCTGTATCTCCCAGGTACATGAAGTTTTCCGGGGAAACCCCGATCTCCCGTGCGATTGCAATGGCTCCGGCCGGATCCGGTTTGATCGGCAGTTCCGTCTGTCCCAGGACTTTCGCAAACCGGATATCCGGGAAATAATGAGCAATCACATTCTTTGTGTCCGGATCCGGCTTGTTGGAAAGAACACATACCGGAATCCCGCGTGCGTTCAGTTCCTTCAGCAGCTCCGGAATTCCTTCATACGGCCCGGTCTTTTCCTGGTTGTGGGCTCCGTACCACGCCTGGTATTCTGCCCCGACCTTCTCAGCCAGCTCCTGCCGGTCGCGTACAGCCCGCTGGGCCAGGATCCGGACACCGTTTCCGACCAGGTAACGGTAATCATCCGTTTCCCACTCCGGCAGTCCGTACATCCGCAGCGCCCGGTTCATGGCATTTGCGATATCCTCCAGCGTATTGGTCAGCGTTCCGTCCAGGTCAAAAACAACAGCCCGCTTTTCTTCCTCTTTCAGCATGTTCCCTCTCCAATCCTTGTTCTGCCTTCCGGCTTCGTATATTATAGGCGTCCGGATCTGACGATGCAAGCGTTCACGGATTGCATTCTTTCCGTCCTTTTGATTGTTCTGATGTTGACGAACAAAACCCTCAAAATTATAATGATCGTTAGCAATTACGTAAGGAGGCGGAACACCTTGGCCAAACTGACCATTGACCGGGAGACCTGCAAAGGCTGCGGCCTGTGTGCTGACGTATGTCCGAAGCATCTCCTCGCCCTGAGTAAGGACATTAACGCCAAAGGGTATCACCCCATCTGCATTACGGAGCAGGATAAGTGCATCGGCTGCGCGTTCTGTGCCCGCATGTGCCCGGACGCCGTGATCAAAGTAGAAAAATAAGGAGGAAGCGTATCCATGGGTCAGAAAATGCTCATGAAGGGGAACGAGGCCATCGCTGAAGCCGCCATCCAGGCCGGATGCCGCTTCTTCTTCGGCTATCCGATCACTCCCCAGAACCAGGTTCCTGAATACATGTCCAAGCGGCTGCCGAAGATTGAGGGCGGCTGTTTCCTGCAGGCGGAAAGTGAAGTTGCCGCCATCAATATGGTCTACGGTGCAGCCGGTGCCGGTGCCCGTGTCATGACTTCCTCTTCCAGCCCGGGAATCTCCCTCAAGCAGGAAGGTATCAGCTATATCGTCGGTGCGGAGCTGCCCTGCGTGATCGTCAACATGGTGCGCGGCGGCCCTGGCCTCGGTTCCATCCAGCCCGCCCAGAGTGACTATTACCAGTCCACCCGCGGCGGCGGCCATGGTGACTACCGGATGCTGGTGCTGGCTCCCGCCTCTGTGCAGGAAGCCGTCGAGCTGACGATGGACGCCTTTGACCTGGCGGACCGTTACCGCAACCCGGTCCTGATCATGGGCGACGGCCTCATCGGCCAGATGATGGAGCCCGTTGAAATGCCGGAGCACAAGGTGCCCGCCGACCTGCCTCCCAAGACCTGGGCGGCCACCGGCTGGACCCCGCAGTCCGACCGCGAGCGTGCGATCATCAACTCCCTGTACATCGATCCCGCCGTGCTGGAAAAGCACGTCAATCACCTGTACGAAAAGTACGCCGTCATGGAGCAGACCGAATGCCGCTGGCAGGAGGAAATGACCGATGACGCGGACTATGTCATCGTCGCCTATGGCACCACCGCGCGTATTGCCCGCAGTGCCATGCGCAAGCTTCGTGCGGAAGGCATCAAAGCCGGCCTGATCCGGCCCATCACCCTGTGGCCCTTCCCCAACGCGCCGATTGCCAAGGCTGCGGAGCATGCCAAAGCCTTCCTCACGGTGGAAATGAGCATGGGCCAGATGGTGGATGATGTCCGCTTGGCTGTGAACGGCAAAAAGCCCGTTCACTTCTTCGGCCGTACCGGCGGTATCGTCCCCACCGTACGCGAAATCATGACCCAGGTGGAAACGCTGGCAAAGGAGGGCAAATAATCATGGCTGTTGTGTATGAAAAAACTAAACTGCTGACCGACAAGCCGCTGCATTACTGCCCCGGCTGCACCCACGGCATCATTCACCGCCTGGTGGCGGAAGCCATCGATGAACTCGGCATCCAGGGCAAAACCATCGGTATCGCGCCCGTCGGCTGTGCCGTATTCGCCTATGATTACTTCAACTGCGACATGATGGAAGCAGCCCACGGCCGTGCTCCGGCGGTCGCCACCGGCTGCAAGCGGGTAAATCCGGACAACATCGTCTTCACCTACCAGGGCGACGGCGACCTTGCCTCCATCGGTGCCGCGGAAATCACCCATGCCGCGACCCGCGGTGAAAACATCACCGTCATCTTCGTCAACAATGCCATCTACGGCATGACCGGCGGCCAGATGGCGCCCACCACCCTGCCGGGCCAGGTGACCACCACCTCCCCCTACGGCCGGGATCCCAAGCTGTGCGGCTATCCGATCCGGATCAGCGAAATGCTCGCTACCCTGGACGGCCCCGCCTACATTTCCCGCGTTTCCGTTCATGATGTAAAGCACATCATGGAAGCCAAGAAAGCCATCCGGAAAGCCTTCGAAATGCAAATCGCCGGAAAAGGCTTCTCCCTGGTGGAAGTTCTCTCCGCCTGCCCCACCAACTGGGGTATGACGCCACAGGAAGCGCTGAAGTGGCTGGAAGCCAACATGATCCCCCAGTATCCGCTGGGTGTGAAGAAGGAGGTTGAGTAATCCATGGAAGCTCAATTTCTGATTGCCGGTTTCGGCGGCCAGGGCGTCCTGCTCATCGGCCAGCTGCTGGCCAAGGCGGCCATGCACGAAGGGATGAACGTTTCCTGGATGCCGTCCTACGGTCCGGAAATGCGCGGCGGTGAAGCCAACTGCGCCGTGGTCATCTCCGATGAACCGATCGGGTCTCCGCTTGTTACGGAAATCCCCTTCGCTGTCATCATGAACAAGCCCAGCATGATCAAATTCACCCCCGCTATGGAAAAGGGCGGCATCATGCTGTATAACTCCTCCCTGATCGACATCACCCCCGACCGCGATGACATTGTCGCGATCCCGGTGGACTGCAACGGTATTGCGGAAGAGCTTGGCAATGCCCGTACCGCCAACATGGTTATGCTTGGTGCAATCCTGAAGAAGACCGGTGTGGTCTCCATCGATTCCGCCATGGAAGCCCTGAAGGCCACCTTCGGTCCAAAGAAGGAGCACCTGCTTCCCATCAACCGCCAGGCGATGGAACGTGGAGCGGCTGCTGTAGAGTAATTCTGAATGCTTTAAAGAAGAACCGTGGACGAAATCTCGTCCACGGTTCTTCTTTTATGCTCTTACTTCACTGAAATCGCGGTAATCGTGAATTTCTTGCCTGGCTCCGTTACTTTGATCAGGATGGTATGTTCCGCGGCATTCTTCCCGTTCAGCACCAGCGCCACTTCGCTCTGGTTCCATTTCCCAGGGCCGCCCCGCAGGATGGTCGCGCGCTTTCCGTCCACATACACCTCTGCCGCACCGAAGACTGCGTCCGCCGAAGCTTTCCAGGCAATCAGGCATTTGGAGAATACACCTGTCACCTTCAGCGGCTCATCCGGATCCTTGATATCATGGAAGTAGTTTTTCCCGCATACCCAGCCCACCGGCGTGTTCCGGTAAGTCTGCAGGTCAATGCTGGCGAATCCGCCGCGTTCCACGGTAAATCCTTCGGTTTCCTCATCCGCGTACAGCGTCTTCAGGCCCATAAAGTCCGTGCCGTATGCCGGCCAGACAGTCAGGTCGATATCCGCTTCGTCGGGTTCCTTCGCCGCGGCATCCGCGATGGCCTGCATCAGGCAGTCCGCCATCATGCGGTGGCCGGTGGAGTTCGGATGGTACTCATCATGGAAGAAATCCTTCTTCTCCATTTCCTTCCCGACATGTTTGTACAGTCCGTCCGGAATCGAAACCATCAGCAGGTCATACACATCGCCGATCTTCCGCAGGTCACCCTGCAGGTTCCAGCCATCGTCCCGCATGGAGAACAGCAGGATTACCACCGGTTCATTGGGGTATTCCAGCACTTCCTTCACCATCGACTCAAAGCAGTGATGGTTGGTCGGCTCACCCCAGTCATTCACAGCGAATTCAATGATCACCAGGTCCGGATAACCGTCCGGATCCTTCTCACTGACCCGGCTGTTGATATCCCGGTTGAACCGCATGTAGCCGAATGCAGACGGGGTTCCTCCGACGCCGGCATTCACCAGTTCCACATTGCTTCCGTTCGATACACCGTAGGTGTTTCCGAAGCGCAGGGCAAATCGGCTGGCCCAGCACTCCTTATAGTTGGAGGCGCCGGCGCCTTCGGTGATCGATCCGCCCATGGTACCGATGGTGATATGCTCACCGGCCCTGGCCCGCTCAATCAGTTTAAGCAGGCGGACATTGTTGCCAAGCCGCATTTCAGAGTCTTTCAGCGCGGACTGGTACCATTCTTCCTTTGCAAATTCACCCATTGCCGTTCCTCCCCAGATCATGACCAGTACGGCCAGAAATGCCAGAAATCGTTTCATGCAGGATTCCCCCTTCTTTTATGCGTAGCTGTGCAGTCCCGGAAGGAATGTGTTCACACCGATATAGGTAAAAATCACACAGATGAATCCGACAACTGCGAAAACAGCCGCCGCCTTCCCTTTCCACCCGCGCATGATCCGCAGGTGCAGGTACACTGCATAGATAATCCAGGTTACCAGAGACCAGGTTTCCTTCGGGTCCCAGTTCCAGTAGCTTCCCCAGCATTTTTTTGCCCAGAATGCCCCGGTTATTATGGTAATCGTCAGGAACAGCAGACCCAGGCATACACTGCGGTATTCAATGACATCCAGCTTGTCCCGTTCCGGGATATGCTGGTCCATAAACCCGTCTTTCCGTATCTTTTCCCGCACCAGGAAAATGAATCCCAGTACAAAGCTGACCCCGAAAGCCCCGTAGCTCATAATCGCCGTGGAAACGTGGAAGACCAGCCAGTTGCTCTGCAGTGCCGGCATCAGTGCATGTATTTCCCGGCTCTGCATGGCAGCATATCCCATAATCAGGAAAACCACCGGCGCTGCAAACACACCAAGGAAACTGAACCGGTATTTCGCGATAAATATCAGGCTGACCAGGCACAGCGCCCACGCAAAACAGGTGGCGAACTCATACTGGTTGGTCATCGGTACCCGTCCGGCGGCAATTCCGCGCACAATCAGCGCTGCTGTATGGGCTGCAAGGCCGCCCATCTGGATCACTGCCGCCGCCTTTGCCGCTGCGTTTCTCTTCAGTCCGGCAAACACAAAGTACAGCAGCATCGCCAGGAAATAACCGACCATGGCAATCGTAAACAGGATATTCTCAGCCTGTTCCATTCAGATCGTCACCTCTTTCGCAGATAGAAGGCCATAACCAGCCCCGCCATCAGGATCGCAGCGCCCAGCATAGCCATCCAGGAAAACCGGTCCCGTTTCACCATCAGCAGTGTATAGTTGGAAGGATTACTGAACCGGACGGTATATTCCTGGTCAATGGTAATCTCGTCATCCGTTTCCAGCACATTCATTCCCCGTACCTCTCCCTGGTAGAAAACCATGTACAGGTATCCTGGCTTCTCCGGACGAGTGGATGCCATCGGGGATACAGTTCCCGTCTCACCATCATAGTTCGGATAAAAGTTGTAAAACATCACCACGATGTCGGGATCATCTTCCAGCGGCATATATTCCTGCACACACAGGGTTTTCTTCTGCAGGATCTCCCCGTTCTTCTCCACCGTCACGTCTGCCGCCCATCCCGCGGAGTTCTGGAAGAACTCGTATCCGAACAGTTCCGCGGGATGGTTCACACTGGCCGTTCCTTGCTGCTCGTCTTTCCCGTCAGCGCTGCGAACCGTCAGCTCAGCAGTATACTGTCCGGCTGTCCCGTCTTCCCGCCAGTCAATCATAAAGTCGTCCACCGTTACCTGCAGACCGGTATCTGCCAGCGGAACGGTATCCCCGGGCAGTCCGCTGATCGTGTATTCCTCCTGGGTCATCTGCCCCAGTGCAAATCCGATAATCAGAAGCAGGATTCCCAGGTGACACACCCATGCACCCCAGATTCCGGCAAAGTTTCCCGGTTCTTTTCCGGTGCGGCGAATCAGCGGCTTTATCCGGATCAGGTTGCACATCAGAAGGCTGAGGCACAGGAATCCGCTCAGGGCCAGGAACCACCAGCTGTGATAGGCATCATCTGCATGGAGTGCCATAATCACAGCAGCCGTCCGTTCGCCATACTGGCTGGCATACCACTCATATGTCTGCCCCTGCGGAACAGCCGAGCAAACGCCGCATGCCGCGGCAAGCATCACCAGGAGGGTGATGGCCAGCGGCATGGAGCCCAGGATCTTTCTGATTTTTTTGAGTATCGTCATATTACCCCGTCTTCAATACGCCGGAAGCTCTCGCTTCCGGCGGTTTTTTCAGACATCCTGTCTTTCGCCAAGCAGAACCATGGCCTCGTCGATCTTCGCTTCGGACGTATCCAGGCAGGACAGCGACAGCGCGGAATTGTGCGCGCCTTCGGAGTTCTCCACATAGCAGAAGTCAAAGAACCACTGCGCTTCCCTGTGCAGCTTGCGTACAGCGTCCAGTTGTTCCGCTCCGAGCTTTCCGTCCGCAGCAGCAGCTGTCAGCTTATCCTTCAGCGCGCTCAGTTTGTTGCCGACTTCGGTTTCGCGGGCAGTCACTTTTCCCTGTACGTTCTGCACCAAGGCAATCAGGTTTTCCGCGGTTCCGTGGCACTTTGTGCAGGAATTCAGAAGAATTTCATTCGCCAGAGGGCTCACAAAGTAGTGGCTGCGGTATTCAATACCGTCATCCGTCGTTTCCTGCGGCATATGGCAGTCCGCACATGTCATACCAAAATTCGCCGCGTGTTTTCCGGCCAGTACCGTTTCCATTTCCGGGTGCTGGGCTTTCAGCAGTTTGGTTCCGGTGCCCGGCTGCTCCCAGTCATAGAATCCCATCGCATCATAGTAAGCCAGGATGGCTTCCGGGGTCATCTCAGCTTTGTTGTGATAAGGCATCATGGTCTCGCTGTCCGATGGGGTGAAGTAATACTCAATGTGACACTGCCCACAGGAGAGGATCGCGGCGGGAATTTCTGCCGCTGCATCCCCCAGTGCCGTCTTCACATAGCTGTGGGAAACCGCCAGCTGGCCGTCCATTCCCATTCCGTCCCCGTGGCAGTTGTAACAGGAGATTGTGTTCTTCATCAGCGGCATTACTTCATCAAATGCCTTTGAATAGACTTCGATTCCTTCCGTATTGACAAGGCGGGCAAAATCATCCGTCTTGCAGGTAATGCAGTTGGCTTTCGGATGGGGCCGAAGAGTCTTCGAAACATCTTCCAGCGTGTAGGTATGGCCGCGGGCACTGCCGTAATCCTTCGCAAATCCGTATCCCTCATAGATGTTCTTCAGGTACGGGTCCTGCTCCAGGTAGCTTGTCACAATATTGTTCTCGGAGTTCTGTCCCATGGTCACCGCAACCTTTGAAATCACGGAAGCCGGTACCTGGGCCGTTTCTTTCTTCGCCGTCTCGGCCTCCGCGGCAGGCTTTGCTTCTTCCTTCTTCTCTTCCGCAGCAGGTTCCGCTCCGGGGAACGCCTGGTTCAGCGCCTTCAGTACCGCGTTGGAAGTCACCGTCGCGCCGGTAATCGCCTCAACGCCGTTTTCACCATAGGTGAACGGGCCTTCCTTGCCGATAAACTGGCTGGTGAACGCTTCCTCGGAAGCCTTTTGGCCCAGGCCAGGGGTTTCATTCGGAGTATCGATGGACAGGGCTTTGACCGTCGTTCCATCCAGTGTTGCCTTAACTGTCACTTCACCGCCGAAGCCCTGTTCGGACTTCTCAATTTCGGTCCCGGCAGCTGGTTCAGCAGCCTTTTCCTCCGCCGCCGGCTCTTCTGCGGCGGGTTCTGCAACCGTCTCAGCGGGGAATGCCTTGTTCAGGCCCTCCAGCACCGCGTTTGATGTCACAGTCGCGCCGGTAATCGCTTCAACGCCGTTCTCGCCGTAGGTGAACGGACCCTCCTTACCGATGAACTGGCTGGTGAAAGCCTCCTCGGAAGCCTTCTGGCCCAGGCCGGGAGTTTCATTCGGAGTATCGATGGACAGTGTCTTGACTGTCTTTCCGTCCAGCGTTGCCTTGACTGTCACTTCACCGCCGAAGCCCTGTACGGTTTCTTCTACGGCTGTGCCGGCAGTCTCCGGTTCAGCAGCGGATTCTTCCGTTTTGGGCTCTTCCGCCGCAGCGGGAGCGGGTTCTTCTGTCGTTTCCTTTCCAGGCTCTTCCTTCACTTCCGCTTTGGGTTCTTCTGTCGTTTCCTTTCCAGGCTCTTCCTTCACTTCCGCTTTGGGTTCTTCCGCCGGTTCCGCGGCATCCTCACCGGTGATTGCCCGGTTCAGTGCCTTCAGTACCGCATTCGAAGTCACGGTCGCGCCGCTCAGCGCATCAATCCCGTTCTCTCCGAAGGTGAACGGGCCTTCCTTGCCGATAAACTGGCTGGTAAAATCTTCCTCGGAAGCCCGCTGGCCCAGCCCGGGCGTTTCGTCCGGTGTTTCAACGGTCAGCGCCTGTACGGTCGAACCGTCCAGTGTCGCCTTCACAGTCACTGTGCCGCCGAAGCCCTGTTCAGCCTCTTCCACGGCAGTTCCGTTTACCGCCGGGGCGTCCGCTTTTTCCGTCAGGCTGTAAGTCATGTGTTCCCCGCCGATAATTCCCGTCAGGAACAGGGAAACAGCAATCAGAACCATTGCACAGAGAATTAACCGAAGCCATTGTTTCTTCTCAAAGTTATTCATGGCCATCTCTCCTTATACAGCGGTCGTGGTAATCGCTTTCACCGGGCATTTTGCTGCGCACTTTCCGCACAGCGTGCACTTGTCCGGATTGATCCGGGCAAGCGTTCCGTCGAATTCAATCGCGTCGAATTCGCACTGTTTCGCGCACAGGCCGCAGCCGATGCACCCTGCAGTACAGACCTTCTTCACCTG
Source organism: Clostridia bacterium (assembly GCA_017427165.1). GTDB lineage: Bacteria > Bacillota > Clostridia > Christensenellales > Aristaeellaceae > Aristaeella. The sequence goes on along the minus strand of JAFRTK010000104.1, from coordinate 19,784 downwards.
GGGTCCCTTATCCTTGTTCGAGCACTGCACCCGGATAATCCGGCTTTCCGGAATCAGGGTGATCAGTCCCCGCGGGCAGGTCTTGGCGCACAGGCCGCAGCTGACGCAGCGGTTCCGGTTCACAACGGCAACGCCGTTCCGGATGGAAATTGCCTGTTCCGGGCACACATCCACGCAGGAGCCAAAGCCCAGGCAGCCATAGTTGCAGTCAGTGATATTGATGCCGGCCATCACAGCCGCCCGGCAGTCCTTGATTCCGATATAGTTTCCCTGGTTATGCGTGACGTCACAGGTGCCTTTGCACGCAACAAACGCGACCTTGCGTTCCATGGCTCCCGCCCGGGTACCCATGATATCGCCGATGGCTTCTGCCACAGCCGCGCCGCCCACCGGGCAGGCGTTCACCGGGGCTTCCCCTTTGGCGATCGCCGCCGCCAGGGCGTCACATCCCGCGTATCCGCAGGCGCCGCAGTTGTTGCCGGGCAGTTTGGACCGAACCGCCACTTCCCGTTCATCCACTTCAACAGCGAATTTCTTTCCCGTAAAGACCAGGCCTGCGCCGACGCAGATTCCGATGACCGCAATGACCAGTGTGGTTGCCAGAATGATATTCATCCGTTCACACCTCCTCAGTGCGGCAGCCCGCCGAAGCCCATAAACGCGATGGACATCAGCGCGGCGGCAATCATGACAATCGGGGCGCCCCGCAGCGGGGCCGGAAGGTCTTTCTCATTGATCCGGGTACGGATTCCGGCCAGCAGGATAATCGCGATGGTGTAACCCACCGCGGTACCAAAGCCGCTGGTGACGCATTCGATAAAGTTGTACCCGTCCTGCACGTTGTTCAGGGCAACGCCCAGCACCGCGCAGTTGGTGGTGATCAACGGCAGGTAGATACCCAGCGCCTGGTACACCCCGGGGGACTTTTTCTTCAGGAACATTTCCACAATCTGGACCAGGGCGGCAATCACCAGGATGAAGATGATCGTCTTCATAAAGTCCATGCCCAGCGGTTTCAGCACATAGTCATACAGCAGGCTGGCCACGGCGCTGGCAATGGTGATAACGAAGATGACAGCCACGCCGAGGCTGGCGGATGCCTTCATCTGCTTGGAAACACCGAGGAAGGAACAGATTCCCAGGAACTGGTTCAGCACGACATTGCTGATCAGGGCGCTGCCCACCATAATCATGATCAGTCCGTTCACTTCGCCTCGCCTCCTTCCTTCGCGGCGGCCTCAATGGCCTTGGGCGCCTCCTGCAGCGCTTTCTGCTGCTCTTCCGCGCCGGCAGTTTCTTCCTTTCGGTCGCTGCACACGGTGGCACACAGTGCGCAGTTGCCGTCGCATCCGCTTTCCACCAGCTGGCGCTGGCGGGTCTTGATGCCGATCGCGTTCATCACGGCAATGATCAGCGCGAATACCAGGAACGCTCCCGGAGGCTGGATGAAGATCGTCATTCCGAATCCTTCCGGCAGGAGCTGGAAGCCGAAGATCTTTCCGGCGCCCAGCAGTTCACGGATCGCACCGGCAATCGTCAGTGCGACTGTAAAGCCGATACCCATACCGATGCCATCCATCACGGAGAGCAGCGGCGTATGTTTGTTGGCGTAAGCTTCCGCACGGCCGAGGATGATGCAGTTCACCACGATCAGCGGAATGTAGATGCCCAGCGCTTCATAAATGCTGGGAATATAGGCCTTGATCAGCAGCTCCGTCACCGTCACCAGGCTGGCTACAATCACAATATACGCAGGCAGCCGGACCTGGTCCGGAATCACCTTCCGCAGCAGGCTGATCACCAGGTTGCTCAGCACCAGTACCGCCAGGGTGCTCAGGCCCATGCCGATACCGTTCATCGCCTGGGTGGATACTGCCAGGGCCGGGCACATGCCCAGCATCAGGACCAGAACCGGGTTTTCCTTGACCAGGCCGTTCCAGAGGCGCTCGAAATACTTCTTCATCTCAATTGCCTCCCTTCGTTGCTTCTTCGCAGAATGCAAGTCCGGCGTTCACACCGTTCACCACAGCCGTGGAGGTAACCGTCGCACCGGTCAGTGCGCTGATCTCCTGTTCTCCGGATGCGGTGCCCTTGATCAGGTTCAGCTCACCGGCCCTGCCGGTAAACTGGTCCTTGAAGGGCGCTTTGTCCGCCTCCATGCCCAGACCCGCTGTTTCGTTCAGTTCCGTGAAAGCAATCTTCCGGACTGCACCGTCAGGTGTCAGGCCAAGCGCCATGGTCACGTCCCCGCCGAATCCCTTGGCGGTTACGCTCGCGGCATATCCGGCCACCTGGCCGTCCGCAGTCTTGCCGACGTAGAATTCGTTGATCTTCGGGGAAGCTTTCTCATCCTGCTTCGCGATCAGTTCCTCCGCCGCGTCCACCAGTTCAAAGGTTTCCGCTTCCGGACATACTTCCTTGTATGCGGCGGTCTTCTTCTGCAGCTCCTGCAGGTCGATGGTTCCCTTGGTCATGGAATATACACCGCTCAGCGCCACGCCTGCGATTGCCGCAATCAGCGTCAGGGCGATCACCGGCTTCGGAATCCGGAACGGTTCCCGCTTTACCGGGCGGGTCTTGCCGATCTTCCGGTAAGCCAGCGGCTTCTGGACGATGTAGGTGTCAATCAGGGGCGTGCAGACATTGCCGATAATGATCGCGTAGCTGAAGGAGTCCGCCGTGTTTCCGTACAGCCGGAACACGCCGCCCAGCACGCCGATCAGGCAGCCGTAGATGAACTGTCCCAGCCGGCTGACCGGGCTGGTCACATAGTCGGTCGCCATGAAGAACGCGCCCATGACCACACCGCCGCCGCACAGGTGCGCCAGCAGGAATTTGATATCAAAGCCCTGTCCGCCGAACAGCGCGATAAACAGGGTGAATCCGCCCAGCACGGAGAAGCAGATCTGGCCGTGGATGATATCCATGCTCCACAGCACCAGGCCGCCGATCAGCAGTGCCAGGATGGAACTGCCGATGACGCCGTCCGCTGTTCCGAGGAACATCCGGGTGATGTCCACCGTTCCGTTCATCCTCAGCACGCCCATGGGCGTTGCGGAAGACGTCGCGTCCAGGATCGGGGAAATACTCATCGCGTTAGCGAAGGAGATCAGCAGGAAGCATCTTGCCGCCAGCGCCGGGTTGATGAAATTCTTGCCCAGTCCGCCGAAGCAGCCTTTGACAACCGCGATTGCGAACACAGAGCCGATCACCGGCAGGTACAGCGGCGTACGCGGTCCCAGGGACAGCGCCAGCAGCAGGCCGGTCACGGCCGCGCTGCCGTCCCAGATCGTGTTCGGCTTATGGACGATCTTGTTGAATACCCATTCGGTCAGTACGGCTGAAACCACAGCCAGCGCGACAATCGCGAATGCCTGCCAGCCGTATGAAATGATTCCGACACAGGTAGCCGGCATCAGGCTCAGCAGCACGACCCGCATGATATACGGGGTTGTCCATCTGTCCCTTACATGGGGAGAAGAGGAAATATTCAGCGCCTCGCTCATTTCTGGTTCCCCCCTTCCCGTTTCTTCGCGGCAGTGATTTCCGCTTTGGCTTGTTTGAACACCTGCATCAGCGGCCGTTTGGCCGGGCAGATGAAGGTGCAGCTGCCGCACTGGATACACTCCAAGCCGTACAGCTTCTTCTCATATCGGGCCAGGTCCCCGGCGATCGCCGCGTCGGCCATCAGCTGGGGCATCAGTCCCACCGGGCATACCGTGGTGCAGCGTCCGCAGTGCAGGCAGGCGGTCATCAGTTTTTCCGCGTCCTCCACCGGGTCTTCCGCCATCACGGTCAGTCCGTTGTTCTGCTTCTGGATCGGAATATCCAGGCTGCCGATGGCAACACCCATCATCGGGCCGCCGGCCAGCGCCTTGGCAGCTTTGCATTCGTCCTTGATGCCGCCGCATTCCTCCAGCAGCTCCGCGTAGCTTGTGCCGACCCGCACAAAGAAGTTGCCGGGCTCCTTCACCGCGTCGCCGCTCACCGTAAAGCACTGGCTGAACAGCGGTTCATGGTACAGCACAGCGCGCTGGATCGCGTACAGCGTCCCTACGTTCTGTACAATGCATCCCACATCTGCCGGCAGCTTGCTGATCGGGAAATCAACTCCCGTCACCGCCTGGATCAGGCTGCGTTCACCGCCCTGGGGGTACTTTGTGATCATTTCCTGCACCCGGATCTTCGGCTTTCCGGAAACGGCAATCTGCATCGCATGGATCGCCTCGGGTTTGTTATCCTCAATGCAGATCACGCCCTCCGCGTTCGGGAAAAGGCGGAGAACCAGCTCCAGGCCTTCCGCGATCGCTGTGGACTGCGTGCGCATCAGCTGGTCATTGCAGGTCAGGTACGGCTCGCATTCCGCGCCGTTCGCAATGATGTACTGGATCGCATCCGGATCTTTGGGCTTCAGCTTGACATGCGTCGGGAATCCGGCGCCGCCCAGGCCCACGATACCGGCTTCCTGCACACGATTGATAATATCGTCGTTGGACAGGTGGGATGCGCTTTCCTTCTGCGTAAAATCCGCGAAGGGAGTAAACTGCCCGTCGTTGTCGATCACGATACAGTCAATCATGCCTCCGCCCAGCACCCGGCGTTTTTCAATCGCCTTTACCTTGCCGGAGCAGCTGGAGTAGATATGGGCGGAAACAAATCCGTCCGCCTCCGCGATTTTCTGGCCTGTCAGCACCTCGTCTCCCCGTTGGACCAGCGGCTTTGCGGGCTTCCCGATATGCTGCTGGAGCGGGAATACCATTTCCCCTTTCGGGTCAAACAGGCGCAGCCGGGCCTCACGGCTCAGCTCCTTCCGCTCCTCCGGGTGTACCCCGCCGCGAAACGTGTTTCTCACTGTGATACTGGCTCCTTTCCATTGCGAATATATTTATCTTCCGGCTTTCCGCTCGGTTTTGACCTCGTACATCCGGGCGTCGGCGACCTTGATACAGTCGTCCATCGTCTTTCCTTCCGAAGCCTCCGCACTGCATGTGCCGATGGAGAACCCAAGCTGGAACGGCATCCCGGAGCTCCCGTTGTACTCATCCGCGGCTGCCAGGATCCGTTTCTTCAGGTCTTTCTCGTCCCACCTTGCGATAATGACAAATTCATCGCCGCCGTACCGGATGATGACATCCTCCGGATCGCAGCATTCCGACAGGATCCACGCGGACGCCTTCAGTGCCTCATCGCCCGCGTTATGGCCGTACAGGTCGTTGACCAGCTTCATATCATCCATGTCCGTGAAAAGGACCTGGGCGCCGCCGTCCCGCTCCATCAGCCAGTCAAATGTTTCCTGTCCGAAGCGTTTCAGTCCGAACCGGTTGTACAATCCGGTCAGGCTGTCACGCACATACAGCTCGTCCAGCGTCTCGTTGAACTGCCGGAGCAGTTCCTTTTTCCGGACGTTTTCAATCGCGATTTCCAGGAAATTGAATATGCTCTCATGCAGGTTCATCTTCGCCGCGTCGCTGATTCCGTCCAGTGCGATATAGCCGATGGAATAGGTGTTGTAATGCAGCGGATAGAACATCATAAACCGTTCCCGCGTGAGCAGGGGCTTCGGCAGGAGTTCTTCCGTCCGGAAGCGGATAAACTCATAGTTTTCGCTTCCGTTTCCGCCCGGATGCCCGTTTTTCCGGACAGCCAGGATCATTTCCTCGCCGAAGGGTTTTTCTTCCTCCGGCCACTCGCTTTTGTCGAAGTGGTCGAAGTAATAGTCATTGAAGCACAGGTAAATATCCTGGCAGCCGAAGATCCGGCGGTTTTTGCCTACGGTTTCCACCAGGTCCTGCAGGTTGTTCGCTTCAAACAGGTCTTCCGCCATCTGCCCCTGCAGGTTGTAAAAATCCTTCAGGAATCGTGTCTGCTGGAAATACAGTTCCCGGATCGTGCCCGGCCGGGCCGTTTCAGGACATCCGCAGGATTCGGAGCACACGACATGGTAATCCGTAATCAATTCCTTCCGGGAATCCTTCCCGTCAATCAGGCTGATCAGCATGTCCATCGCCTGGTAATTCTGGGCCTGGTTGTCTCCGCCCACTGTGGACAGCCGGGGGCTGGAAAGCTCGGAACTGGTCAGGTTGTCGAACCCGGTCACAATCACATCCTGCGGAATTCGGACACCGCGGTTTTTCAGGGCATTCATCAGGCCGATGGCCATTTCATCATTTGCGCAGACAAATGCGTCCGGCATCGCCCGTTTTTCCCGGATCCAGGTGTCCGCAAGATCCGCGCCATCACTCGTGCGCCATGTGCCGGGAATGATCTGCACATCATGCTTCGGAATATCGTTTTCCCGGCACGCGTCCATAAACCCGTCCATCCGTTCCCGGGCTTCCGGGCTGCCGTTTTCCGAATTGCCGGTCAGGTAAACCAGCTTTGCCGCATGATGGTCACGGATCACATGGTTTACGATCGCCCGCTGTGCCTCACGGTTGTCAAAGCGGATCAATGAGCATCCTTCCATCGGGGCTCCGATACTGACAGCCGGGACACCGGCTTCCACAATCCGCTGCTCAATGGCGTCCCGCACCCGTTTCAGCACAATCTGATTTCCCTGCACCAGTACTCCGTCAAACTTGCGGAGATCCGGCAGGTCAAAGATGATGTATTCGCTTTTGTCCTTTGCGTTGTCCAGATCCTTGCCCAGACAGTCAAAGATATAGATATATACATTTTCATGGTCATCCACATACCGTTTCAGGCCATGCAGTGTGCTTTCAACCAGTTCATAATTCCAGTCAACCGTAAAAAAGGCGATCCGGTACTGTTGCTTGCCTGGACCCATGCTTCAGTCTCCTTTTTGATCTCCTGTTTTGGAACCCCTGTTCCCGGTTGAAACAGGGATGTCCGGGATATATTTTACGGTCTATTTATTGTAAGATGATTCGCCCTCAATGTCAATATTTGATTAGGCTTCCGGCCTGTTTCGCGGGATGAAAATCCATTTGACGGGACCGGTGAAAACCGATATCATTATGGTGCATAATTGTGAGGTGAAGGCCATGCGGAAACTTGCGGCATTGCTGCTGGCATGTATGCTGTGCCTTTTTTCTGTATGCCCTTCTGCCATGGCTGTCTCACCGGACAACGGAATCCTCGTCAGCGGGGATTATGAATACATTCTCCTGGACAACGGAACCGCCATGATCACGCGTTTCACGGGAGGCGCGGATGTGGTGGTTGTGCCCGACCATCTCGGCGGTGTCCCGGTTTCCTCCCTGGGTGAAAGATCCTTCGCGTGGTGTTCTTCCCTGCTGGATGTCACGATTCCGGAAGGCATCACTTCCATCGGTGACTACGCCTTTCTCTACTGCACCGGTCTTGCGGCCGTTTTCCTTCCGGACAGCCTGAACGATATCGGCCGGAATCCGTTTACTGCCTGCAGCATGCTGGCTGATATCATCGTTTCTGATGATCATCCGGCGCTTCAGTTCGCGGACGGTGTGCTTTTCAGCCGCCGGGACTACCGGCTGGTCACATTTACCGCGGTTCGTCCCCGCGGACCATATTCTGTTCCGTACGGTGTGAAAACCATCGGGGCGTCCGCGTTTTATGCGTGTGATAACCTCACAGCGCTTACGCTTCCGGATTCCGTCACTACCATCGGCCAGAAGGCATTCGGCCTCTGCACCGCCCTGCAGTCTGCCGGTCTTCCGGGCAGCATTGATTTCATCGGTGCCTCCGCATTTTACGGCTGCCGTTCCCTGCGCACCCTGTCCGTTCCGGATTCGGTTACCGCCATTGCAGAGAAGACCTTTGCGGATTGTGCTGCTCTCCGGGAACTGTCCCTTCCGGGAACCATCACCTTCATCGGAGAGGCGGCTTTCTTCAACTGCTCCGCGCTGGAAGCCATTGAGCTTCCTCGGCGCATCAGGGTCATCAGCCGGAGCGCCTTTGCCGGCTGCCGGAGTCTGGTCCGCGTCACGCTGCCGGCCCGGGTATCCCGGATTGAAGATGGTGCTTTCCTGAACTGTGTCAGCCTGGAAGGCATAGACATCCCGTCCGGCATCCGTTCAGTCGGTGCCGATGCCTTCTCCTGCTGTTACAGTCTCCGGGAAATCATCCTGCCGCCCGAATGCGGTATGATCGGTTCCGGAGCATTCCGGAGCTGCTTTGCGCTCACTTCTTTCCGCTTTCCGGATGCTGCGGCGGAAGTCCCGGATGAGCTTTTTGCCGGTTGTACCGGTCTGGCCGAAGTATTTCTCCCGTCCGGTATCCGGTCCATTGGTGTCCGGTCATTCCTGGCATGCGAGCAGCTTGCGGAAATCGTCATTCCGGACAGCGTACGCACTGTCCGGCAGCAGGCGTTTTCAGGATGCCTGAATCTGCGCCGCGTTACGCTGCCGGATCCGCCCGCGGAAATTGCCCCCGATGCCTTTGAACAGTGCGGCAGCCTGTCCGGAATCACTCCGGGTTCTGCCCCGTAAAACGCTGCCTGCAGATAAACAGGCGCCTGCCGTTCCATTCCGGCAGACGCCTGTTTTTATATCTCTTTGATCCATGCGGCAATGTCATTCATCACTTCGTCCCGGTTCAGCTCATTCAGGACCTCATGCCGGCATTCCGGATAAATTTTGGTCGTCACGCGCGTATGTCCGCTCTCTTTCAGCATTTCCGCGACCTTCTGCACTCCGTTCCCGTAATCGCCCACCGGGTCCAGCCCGCCGCTGATCAGCAGCACAGGAAGCTCATTCGGGATTCCCCTGGCCCATGAGGCCGTATTGGACGCGGCATTGACCTGGACCAGGTCGCTCATGCCCTGTACCGTAAACAGGAACCCGCAGTACGGATCCGCCACATACCGGTCCACAATTTCCCTGTCGCGGGTCAGCCAGTCAAACGGGGTTCTCCCCTCAAACTTTTTCCCGTATGTGCCGAATGCCATGGTATTCATCAGGTTGCTCTTGTGTTTTTTCCCGCGTACCGCGCCAATCATGGCAGCCATTGCTTTCCCTGCGCCCGCCGCCGGGTTGGGGCCGCCGGTCCCCATAAAGATCGCGCCCGCAAATCCATCCTGCGGATAACGGGATACGTACATCCGCACGATGAACGAGCCCATGGAATGTCCCATCACAATCAGCCGGCAGGACGGATGCTCCTGCTTTGCGCGCAGCACCATCTCCCGGTAGTCTTCAATCAGGGCGTTCCAGCCTCCCCGCCTGCCGAACCAGCCTTTCAGTTCCGGATCCTGGTTGGATTCGCCGTGATTTGCCATATCATGCATGTATACGGCAATCCCGTGATCACACAGGAAGCGGATATACTCCTCATATCTTTTCTGGTGTTCCGCCATGCCGTGGTGAATCACCATCACGGTTTCGAAAAAGCCGTCATCCGGCGTATAGATATGGGCACTGATCTCGCATACTCCTGTTTTGGACGGAAAACGGAAAGGTATATTTTTCATGCTTTGTCCCTCCCGAAGGTTATATAGTCTTTGTCTCTTGACTCATTTGTATCATATTTTTCCCGAACGCGCAACCGTTTCTGCTCCTTCCCCTTGTGCCGGTGCAGGTCCGGTTTGTCCGAAAAAAACGGATGCCCCGCTTTCTCTTCGGGCATCCGTTTTTTCAGCGCCGTTTCCGTGCCGCTGCTGGTATTCATTCCCGGGGTTCGTTTTCCGTTCCGCCGGCAGTTTCCGGTATTGCATTCTCAGCCTGCTCCCCGGTGCCTGCCGCTCCGGACAGGCGTTCCTCCGCCTGTTTCCTTTTTTTCTCCTGCCGGATCAGCCGCTTGTCATTCAGTACAGTCCCCACACCCACAATCAGGAACATGTAATAGGTGAAGAACCGCCAGATCAGCAGGCCGACGCCGATTGTACCGTCCGTAAAGATCCCGGCGAAATAGGCCATGAAACCGCCTTCCTGGGCACCGCTCGCGCCGGGAAGGGGCGTATAGCTGGCTGATACGAACAGCAGGCAGCTCATCGTCAGGATCTGGTACCATGGCGTTCCGCTCAGTCCGAACGCGTAGTAGGTGAACACAATCGAGCCGGTCATTCCCAGCATGCTCAGCGCGCTGAACAGGATCTGCATCAGGATCTGCCCGGGGGAATGGATCAGGGCAATCATCGCCGCGTGATAGGAATCCAGGATCTCGGTGATCTTGGCAATGGTGGCTTCCTTGTCCCGTACCAGGTGCATTTTGGCCAGCAGAGAGATCAGCCATTCAATCACAGCCTGGATCAGGTTCCGTTTGAACGCGGCAAGCAACACCAGCGGAACCGCGATGAAATTGATCGCCCAGCCGATACGCGCAGCCCAGATGAGTCCGCCCAGCTGGTTATATGCAAATGTCCGGTTGGCAATCAGGAGACCGAGGGTCATCATGCAGATCGTCAGCTGGTTGGAAACAAAGCGGATCGTCACCGCGGTGGTTCCGTATGCCACCGGGATTCCCGCTTTCCGCAGGCTGTTCACCTGCATTGGCTGTCCGCCGGCGGCGCTGGGGGTAATGTTGCTGTAGTAGAAGCCGATCAGCGCCACACCGATGACCCGGCCCAGATTGATCCTGTATCCCTTGGACCGCAGGTAGCTCCATGTGCCGCATCCTTCAAATCCGGCATATGCCGCCCAGCACAGGAACAGACCGAGCACCCACTTGAGGTCCATTGAAGCAAGCGCCTTCCAGGCGTTCTTCATTTCGGGGTTGCTGAAAGCGATAATAATCACTGCAGTGATGGAAATAATGATCACCAGTGCACTGAGTACCCGCTTGATCGTGCGATTCATGTCTGACTCCTTGCTGTTGTGATAATCCCGGTCTTTGGTATGGCGTTTGTTGTTTATCGTCTTTATTCCCTGTTCGAAATAACCGCCGCGGAATACGGAGGTATGTCAAATGTCAGGTATCCGTCTGTAACAGTGCCCAGCGGCTTGCAATCGGTCTCATGCGATTCCTGTGTCGTCAGGATCCGGCGGAAGTAGGTCTCCCCTTCCTCCGCGCCCGCGTCCCGCACAAACAGGCGGAAATCCGTCCATCCGCCCGTATTGTTCACGGCGGTAATGCAGCGGCAGTTTCCGTCAAACCGTGCGTATGCGATCCGGCCGTAATCAGCCAGCAGCGGTTTCAGGCTGCCCCGCGCCAGCACAGGCAGTTCCTTCCGCAGGGCGATCAGGTCCCGGTGAAGGTCAATCAGGCTCCGGTCTTCATGTCCCCACGGATAAGTCCGCCGGTTGTCCGGATCTGTCCAGCCCACCTGGCCTGCCTCATCCGCATAGTAAACGGTCGGCGCTCCCGGCCAGGTCATCTGGATCGTAACCGCTTCCCGGAAAATGCCCTTGTTGATTCCCGCGGCAGCTGCTCCGGAACCGACCGTCGTCATCCGGCCAACCATCCGGTTGGTACGCGTCAGGAACCGGGAATGGTCATGGTTGCTCAGCTCATTCATGGCGGTGATCAGGCTTGGGTATTTCAGGTGTGCCATCTTCTCCCGCATGATGCCGAAGAACGCGCTGCCGTTCTGGTAAAGGTCGTCCCGGTAGGAATCGGAATGTTTTTCCATTCCGGTCAGGAACCAGGATACCGGTTCCATAAAAGCGTCATAATTCATCACGGTATCCCATTCCCGGCCGTTCAGCCATGGGGTGGGATCCCCGTAGTGCTCCGCGATAATCAGGGCGTCCGGATTCACTGCCTTCACACGCTTCCGGAAATCCTGCCAGAAGCTGTGGTTGCATTCCGCACTGTGCCCCAGGTCCGCCGCAACATCCAGGCGCCATCCGTCAATGCTGTACGGCGGTGCCATCCACTTTTCCGCAATCTTCAGGATCTGCTCCCGCAGTTCCGGCGATCCCTCATAGTTCAGCTTCGGCAGCGTGGAATAGCCCCACCAGCCCTCATAAGCGGGAGACCGGCCGTTTCCGGATTCGTTGAAGTGGAAGTAGCTCCGGTACGGGCTGTGCACGCTCTGGAAAGCGCCTGGCAGGAAGCCGGCTTTTCCCAGGTATATTCCCTCATGATCCATCCATTTGTTGAAGGAGCCGCAGTGATTGAATACGCCGTCCAGGATAATCCGCATCCCGCGCCGGTGCAGTTCCCCGCACAGCCGTGCAAACAGTGCGTCGCTCTTCTCCAGGTTTTCGGTGGAGGTCACCCGCCGGATATACCGGGGAGCATACCCGTTATGCTTCTCCCACAGCTGCATCTCATGCTCGATGTCATCGGTAATCACACCGAAGTGGGGATCTATATGTTCATAATCCTGTGTGTCATATTTATGGCTCGAGGGAGATACAAAGATCGGGTTCAGGTAAAGAACCTCAATCCCGATCTCCTGCAGGTAATCCAGCTTGTCCATAATCCCCTGCAAGTCCCCGCCGTAGAATGACCGGATATCCGTGTCCGTCGGCAGCGCGTCCCAGTCGCTGATATGCTTTGCGTGGCCGATCGTGTAATAATACTCGTTGTCCGTCACGTCATTGGACGGATCCCCGTTGCAGAAACGGTCTGTAAATATCTGGTACTGCACAGCCCCCTTGGCCCATTCCGGCACATGGAATCCCGGGATAAACCGGAAAGCATATACCGGATTGAAGTCGAGCGCTGTGCCCTCTTCCACCCGTGCGCCGCTTTTGTCGTAGGCAATCCGGCCGTCATCGTGGCACTCAATCAGGAACCGGTACATCACCTCCTGGTCGTTGCAGACCAGGCTGGTTTCATAAAAATCGAAAAACTCATCACTGCGGGTTTTCTCCATCTGGGTACCCACAATCATGGAATCAAAAAGGATAATCACCCGTTTTGCGCTGTTCTTTGCCACCCGGATCCGGATGGTTACGGAATCATCGGGATCCGGTTCAGCCGGAAAGCGGTAATCCGGCGTTTCATCGCTGAACACAGCGGATAAAACGTTCTGACTTACAACCATGAATGCCTGCTCCTTGTAATCCGAATCTGTACAGCCGTCACTTGTCCAGTCCGACCTTGAACAGATAAAGCCACAGTTTTCTCCTGTATTTCCCATATTCATTCCGGAAAATATACATATCCCGCATGGAATGGTACAGGCGGACTTTGGTGTTGATATTCCGCAGCGGATGAGTCACGCAACTGAATGCCTGCCGGAATGTCATGCTGCCCATGGACCGGTGGTAATCATACAGGTATTCCTTCACAAAGGAAACCCGCTCCGCTTTTTTCAGGTATGTGACATGGAAGACAAAGTCTTCCCCGTATGTCAGCCCGTCCTCAAAAGCAAGTCCCATCTCTTCGATAATATCCCGGCGGAAAAGTTTGTTCCACAGCACGCCGTAGAAATAAGTGTTCGCTTTTCTGCAAAGCAGCGGCAGCATTTCTGTTACCGTCATTGTGTCATCCCGGTTTTCCAGGTTGAACCGGAATTCCCGGGTTCCCAGGCACTCCTTGTACCCGCCGATCACCAGGTCCGATCCCTCTTTTTCCGCCTTGTTCACCAGGATCTCGGTGGATTCCGGCGGCAGTGTGTCATCCGCGTCCAGGAAACGGATGTACTTTCCCGTGCAGAACCGCATACCCATGTTTCTGGCCTGGGAAACGCCCCTGTTTTCCTGGGTATGTACCTGAATCCGGGCATCCCGTTCCGCAGCCTCCCGAGCAATCCGCAGGGTGTTGTCCCTGCTGCCGTCGTCTACCAGGATAATCTGGGTATTCTGCCAGGTCTGTCCCGTCACGCTGTCCAGCATGCGTTTCAGCGTTTTTTCCGCGTTGTACGCCGGAATCACAATGCTGACAAGGGGCTGTCCTTCCACTTCGCGCACCTCTCTCATCGGGGATCGTGTGCAAATGCATACAGGTTATTGTACCATGATTTTTGGGGAAAAGGAAGTGCAAATAAAACAGCGGGAACCGGCCGTCCGGTTCCCGCTGTCCCCTGCAGGAATTTTTCTCAGTCTTCCTGTCCTGCTTCGATCACACCGAAGAACGCGGGCTTTGGATTCATATTCTTGTCAAACAGCAGCGGATTGCCGTCCCTGCGCCAGCTCATGATATCCGTTACGCCCCATACCTGGACTGCCTCGGTCTGGTCCTTGAACCGGAGCATCAGTTTCATTACCTGTTTGTACTTATTCTTTTGGGATTCGAAATTTTTCTCCGTCGCCTTGCCGGCGTTAATGTCCAGCTCGCTCACACGCAGCCGGAGTCCCAGCGCCGCAATCTTCTCCACCGCCCGGGTAATCATATCCATGGAAGGCTCACCTAGGCTGTGGTGCATCTGGAATCCGTAACCGTCAATATTGCCCTCGGCAATCAGGCTCTTCAGCAGGTCCACAATCCCGTACAGTTTTCCGCTGTACGCGGTATTGTAATCGTTGTAGTACAGCAGTACGCCTTCTGCCGCGTACTTCCGTGCGTATTCAAACGCGCGTGCCAGGTAATCCGGTCCGACAGTCTTGTACCAGTTGGCGCCGGTCCGCAGCTTGTTTGTTCCGTCGTCAATCGCTTCATTCACCACGTCCCAGGAAACGATCACGCCCGGATAATTCTCTTCCGTCCATGTCAGTACCTCACGGATATAGTTCTCCATCCGGCCCAGCATCACTTCCCGGCTGGCCATCGGCCTGGAGGTATCGTATCCTTCGTGGAAAAGGGCTTCCGGGGTCTGGTTGTGCCACAGCAGGGTATGGCCGTGAACCTTCAGGCCGTTGGCCTGCGCAAACCGCAGCAGCGTCTTGCACGCATCGAACCGGACCGCTACCGCCGTCTCATCCTTTTCCGCCAGCTTTTTGCTGCCGTATACATCCAGGATTGCGTCCGGTTTCATCTCATTTTCCGGCGTCAGGATATTGAACTGGGCCTTTACCAGTTTCAGCAGCTGCAGATCATTGAACGCGTTCCGGGGCAGGGCCGTACCAAAGTCGAATTTGCCCGCGTACACATCCTTCAGAGACGGCATCTCGCCTTCCGGAACAGCCTCTGCTGCCGGCGTGGCTGTCGGCTGCGCATCCGGCACTCCGTCGGGTGCCACCACCCGGAAGTTCCGGATCTCATAGCTCAGTTCCGGTGCTCCCACAGTCTCCACATACAGCACATATTCCTCAGAGGGATCCGGGGTATAGCTGCCGGACAGGGTGGTCCATTCGCCTTTCTTCGCTTCCCCTTTGAACAGGTTCTTCCAGTCCGGGGATCCGTCTTCCTTGGTCACCTGGACAGAAACCATCAGCGTGGCAGTCTCCGCGTCATTCTGGAGCACTTCAACGCTCATGTCATATTTTGTTCCGGCAGCCAGTTCAAAATTCCGTCCCGGGGAATTCCAGTCACTGGTACGTCCTTCTGTCCGAAGGGTTGCCTCCGTTGTATGGTACACCTTCTGGGCGCCCCTTGCGTACCAGAGGTCTGTGCCGGCTCCGAAAGTGGAGGCATATACCAGCGTTTCCTGCCCGGCCTGGGCAGCTGTCATTCCTGTCATCATCAACATCATTGCAGTCAGTATGATCCCGATCCTTTTCATCGGTCGATCCTTTCTCCGGTGAATCCGGCATTTATCATACCTATATGATACACGGATTCCTCCTCCGAATCAATATTTGTTCGTACAAATTTTTTTGGAAAAAAGGATACAAAAAGGCCCCTTTCCATGCGGAAAGGGGCCTCGGGATTCTGTTAATCGAAGCAGTCACCCACGTGGTTGATAATGGTCTGTACTCCCAGCGGGGTTGCATACTCTTCGAATCTCTCCCATGTGCCGTCCGGTACGGTCGGCTTCTTCGGGAGCTCCGGTACCTTCGGAATCTGGGTGAAGCTGTTCGTGAAGATGGTGGTGTTGCCCTGCTGTTCCACCTTGCTCTGCTTGTAGGCAATCACCGTCTGCTCCGTCCATGTATAGGTGACGGGCTTGCCGTTCACCCGGGTGGGCAGGTTGTTGATCGTCACGGTCCAGCCGTTAGCCTCGCTCAGGAGCACGGTCGTTCCGTTGCTCAGCGTCACATGGATGCTGGACGGTCTCATCTTCTCCGCGTTGTTGTTGTCATCCCATACCTTCCGGACCGTTGCGCTGGTCACTTCCGGTACATAGTTGTTCCGGATGTTGAACCCGTTGATCTCAGCCGTGTACCAGGTTACCGGATCTTCGGTAATGGTGTAGTGGATCTTTTTCTCGCCGTTGTAGCGCGGCAGACCGGTGAATACCGTTCCCCAGCCGCCGGCTGCTGTCAGTTCGGCGCTGGCGACTTCCGTTCCGTCTGCCAGCAGGCGTACCGTGATGCTCGCCGGCCGGTTGCCGTCCTTGTTCCCGTTATCATTCCAGGTCTTGATAACCGGAATATCCATCGGAGTATTATCCGGCTCATCGGGTTCGATTTCACCAAACTGGAAGCTCTTTTCGATGATCAGTCCGCCGCGTTCCAGTACGTTCCGGATCACATATCCGGTCTTGGCATTGCCGGATACAGTTGCCTGGTAGCCTTCCGGCACTTCCAGTTCTTCCACCGTGTAAATGATTTCCTTCGCATGGCCTGTCTGGCAGTCCTCATTGACGAACTTATCCAGTCCGGTCCATTCTGCCTTCCAGCTGTTCGCCGCGTTCAGCACAACCGCTTCACCGCAGGCTTTGCCGTCCGCATACAGCTGGACTCTGATCTCAGCAGGTCTGGTCTGGTAGGCGTTTCCGTCATCCTCCCAGATCTTCTGTGCGCTCACTCCGGTTGTCTCCGGCGGGAGGCTGTTGGTGATGGTCGTCAGGGTACCCTTCTTCTCCTGGCTGGTCAGCGTATATCCGTTACCGGGTGCTTCTTCAGCCCAGGTGTATTCGATATCCTTCTGCTCACCGTCCACCATCGGCAGGTCATTGATCACTGCCATCCAGCCATTCGCCATGCTCAGTACAACGCTGTCAATCTTCACACCGTTCGCCAGCAGGTTCACTCTTACGGTGAGCGGCCGTACGCCGTCCTGGTTGTTTCCGTCGTTCCAGACCTTCTTCACCGCAGCAGATACCCGGAACATGGCATCTTCTACCAGCAGGATACCGTCTTCGGTTACCGATCCGGTTGAGGTCACATTGCCCAGTTCGTCAATGGTGAATGTGGTGTCCGTCGCGATATCGTATCCGTTCGGAGCCACAGTCTCACGCAGGATATACTCGGTATTCGTCAGCAGGCCTTCGATCACGTGGGTGCTATCCTTCTCAGATATCCACTCGTCCACGACTTCATAGGTCTTGCTTTCGATCTCAACGTATACCTTGCCGGTGTCCTTCTCCTCTCCGTCCTTGACTTCCCTCAGGATCTGGATCGTCGCGCCCGGCAGTTCCTCGCCGTCCGCGATGTCGACCTTGCTCACTTCGATATGCGTCTTGGCATCTTCCACCAACAGGATTCCGTCTTCGGTCACCGTTCCGGTCGAAGTTACCTTACCCTGTTCATCGATAGTGAATGTCGTCTCCGTCGCAATCGTATAGCCGTCCGGAGCCACTGTCTCCTTCAGGATATATTCCGTGTTCGTCAGCAGGCCTTCGATTACATGCGCTTTTTCCGTAGAGGTCCACTCTTCAACAATGACGAGTTTCCTCACTTCGTCCGCGTACTCTGTGTTCTCGTCCGCCTTTTCCTCATCAGTCGCTTCACGCAGGATCTGGATTGTTGCGCCCGGAATCTCCTTACCGTCCGCGATGTCGACCTTGCTCACTTCGACATGGGTCTTCGCATCTTCGATCAGGATAATTGTGTTGCCCTTTTCATCCGTGGTCGTTGATCCGGTCGTCGTAATCTTGCCCGTCTCGTCAATCGTGAAGCCGATATCTGTCGTCACCATGTATCCGTCCGGAGCTACTGTCTCACGCAGGATATAATCGGTGTTCGTCAGCAGGCCTTCGATTACGTGAGCTTCCTTCGTGGAGATCCACTCTTCAACCTGGATGAGCTTGTTCTTGATATC
The DNA here is from genome assembly GCA_017427165.1 of Clostridia bacterium. Classification (GTDB taxonomy): domain Bacteria; phylum Bacillota; class Clostridia; order Christensenellales; family Aristaeellaceae; genus Aristaeella. Next base: position 1,931 of record JAFRTK010000104.1, on the reverse strand, counting down.
TGCATATTCTGTGTTTTCATCTGCAAGCTCTTCTTCAGTTGCTTTGCGCAGCACCTGGACATGAGCGCCTTCCAGCTCTTCGCCGTCCGCGATGTCGACCTTGCTCACTTCGATATGCGTCAGTTCATCTGCAACATCGCCGGTCAGCTTGGCCAGATCATCATCCGCGTTCAGCGTCAGGACGCCATCCTTCACGTCGCCGGTCAGTTCACTCAGCACCTCCAGGCGTTTGGCCTGATCCGTCCATTCAGCTGCATGCACCGCAGTAACGGTGAACTCGATCGGGTCAATGCTCAGGTATTTCGCCGGAGCTTTCGTTTCTGTCAGCACATATGTGCCGTCATCCAGGCCCTTGAAGCTGAATGTCGCTCCGTTTTCTGCGGTGATCGAACCAATCTCCTTCAGTATGTCGCCTGGCAGCTTCTTCTCCAGTTTGAACTCAGCACCAGTCAGTACCTTGCCTTCTTCATCCACCTTGTTGATGTCCACCTGGTAGGTGAATGCGATCACAAAGTCTTCTTCCGTCTCCTCGGTGTCTTCGCTCGGTTTCTTTCCGCCTTCGCCGTCATCCACCAGGTTCGGGTTGAAGCTGTATTCCAGCTTCGCTGTGTTCACATTGCCCTGCTTGCCCAGTGCTGCCTTGTCATTCAGCTTGGCGCTGAAGTAGACATCCACTTTGGCTCCGTTCAGGCTCGTATCCGTAATCTTCCCGGTTCCGTCACCAAATTCTACCGTCAGGCTGAATTCCTGGTCACTGATCTTGTTGAAGATGTAATCAGCAGCATCCAGTTGTGTTCCGTTCAGTTTTACGCTGTCAATCTGCTCGAACGTCAGGCTTTCTTCCATCTTGTCGTGGAAGGTCACATGATACTTCCAGTATTCCGTTACATCCTTTGCCAGTGTTGCGGTAAGTTTGTACGGTACGCTGTCCCCGATGTCGTAGTCAGCGCTGTCCTGCCAGTCGCTGGTCTCACCGGTCGTATCATTGGTATCCTTGATCTTCTTTTCGAACTCAGGCCGATCCAGTGCCGTGTCTTCCACCAGCAGGATACCATCTTCGGTGATCGTACCGCTGGATGTCACATTGCCATGTTCGTCGATAACGAAGGTCGTATCGGATGCAATCGCATATCCGTACGGGGATACTTCTTCATGCAGCGTATACGTCTTGCCGGTTACCAGCTTTTCAATGGGATGCGGTTCATCCGTAGACGTCCATTCAGTAAAGACATTGCCTTCGCTGTCCAGGATCTGGATCTTCGCTCCCGCGATCTCCTTGCCGTCCGCGATATCGACCTTGCTCACTTCAATGTGAGTCTTGGCATCTTCAACCAGCAGCACACCGTCTTCACTGACCGTGCCCGTGCTGGTGACTTTACCAGTCTCGTCGATCGAGAAGGTTGTATTCGTCGTGATGGTGTATCCATCCGGAGCGACAGTCTCGCGCAGCGTGTACTCAGTATCCGTCAGCAAGCCTTCGATCACGTGGGCTTCCTTCGTGGATGTCCACTTCTCCACGACTTCGTAGGTCTTGCCTTCGATCTCGACGTAATCCTTATTCTCGTCCTGCTGCTCGCCTTCTGCGATTTCCCTCAGGATCTGGATCTCCGCGCCTTCCAGCTCTTCGCCGTCCGCGATGTCCACCTTGCTCACTTCAACGTGGGTCTTGGCATCCTCAACCAGCAGTACACCGTCTTCGCTGACCGTGCCCGTGCTGGTGACTTTACCAGTCTCGTCGATTGAGAAGGTCGTATTCGTAGTGATGGTGTATCCGTCCGGAGCCACAGTCTCACGCAGGATATAGTCAGTATCCGTCAGCAAGCCTTCGATCACGTGGGCTTCCTTCGTGGATGTCCACTTCTCCACGACTTCGTAGGTCTTGCCTTCGATCTCGACGTAATCCTTATTCTCGTCCTGCTGCTCGCCTTCTG
>JAFRTK010000103.1 GCA_017427165.1 Clostridia bacterium | reverse complement strand
TATTACTGCATTGAGCCCATGCCCTGGATGGTGCCCGACGGGCCGGACGAGTACCTGCAGCTGATCCGGGATGTGAACCGGCCGCAGTTCGGCGCCCATATGGATTTTGTGAACATGATCAACTGCCCGCGGCGGTATCTCGCGCCGGAGGCATTCATCGAGGAATGCTTCCGGAAGCTGGGGCCGTATATCCGGAGCACCCATATCAAGGACACCCGGATGCACCCGACGAACCTGACCACCCTGCTGGAGGAATGCTCCCCCGGGGAGGGGACCCTCCGCTACGGGGAAATCCTGCGGATCATGGACCGGTACCTGGCACCGGACGCACCGGTGCTGCTGGAGCATATGCAGACCGAAGAAGAGTATCGGAAGGCCTATGATTATGTCGCCGGAAAGGCTGCAAAAACGGGCGTCCGGATCTGAACAACATTGTATACAGTACACAAAAAATACAATCTGAAAAACACGGAACCCTTGAAAATAAAGGGATTGATGGCCATAGAAGGCATAAAACAGGATTGTATTTTTATTGTATTTACATGTTGTCCGATTCAAAACGGACAGCTCAGGTCGTTGCTTTTTGCCAGTAAATATGTTATTCTATCTCGCACATAAACAAAGGTTGTATATGTTGCCATTGTGAAATGTGTATTTGCATTCCGTATTTCCTGTTTTGTATTATTCGGGGGCTATCCCGATAATAAATAAAAAAAAGGAGATATCTACCATGAAGAAACTGATTGCCCTGTTGATGGCTCTCTGCATGATTCTGGGTGTCGCCTCCGTTTCCGCAGAAGATGTGGCTTACGAACGCGCCGAAGATGAAGAGATCTATCTCGAACTGCTGGGTGACTATGACGAGCTGATGAAGGCCGCCAAAGCCGCTCCGACCAACGATGAACGGTTCGTCCTGTATGCGCAGGCGGAAGCCGCGCTGCTCGACAGCGCCGTGATGGTTCCGAACACCACCCAGGGTGGTGCCTACACCATCAGCCGGATCGCTCCCCGTACCGTTCCCTACGTCCAGTGGGGCAATGACGATGACCGCCTGTTCGGCCTGGTCATCTCCGATGAGTTCCTGACCCCCGCCGAGCGGGCTGACCTGCTCGATCAGTGGAGCAAAGCTGTTGCCGGCGAAGGAACCTATGATCCTGCCGCTTACCTGACCGAGAAGGGCCACAAGATCCAGAGCGATTACAAGCTGACCTTCGCCACCGCTCCGGTTACCCTGGACTGGCTGAACACCTCCTCCCAGAGCGATACCGAAATCACCGTGAACTGTGTGGACGGCCTGGTGCAGTACAACAACCTGAACCAGCTGTGCCCCGCCATGGCGGAGTCCTGGGAAGTCAGCGATGACGGTTCCGTCTACACCTTCCACATCCGGGAAGGCGCCAAGTGGTTCACCTCCGAAGGCGAAGAATACGCCGACGTGACCGCGGGCGACTTTGTTGCCGGTTTCCATCACATGCTGGATGCCAAGGCCGGCCTCGAGTGGCTGGTTGAAGGCGTTGTGAAGGGCGCTCATGAATACCTGGAAGGCGGCTCCTTCGACGAAGTCGGCTATGAAGCTGTTGATGACCAGACCCTGGTGATCACGCTGGAGGGCGATATCCCCTACTTCATGACCATGCTGACCTACAGCTGCTTCCTGCCGATCTGCGAAGACTGGTACCTGAGCCACGGCGGCGTCTACGGCGCTGAGGAATATCAGGCTGCTTTCGCCGATACCGAAGCCTATACCTTTGGCAAGAACACCGATGTGGCCTCCCAGGTCTACAGCGGTCCGTTCCTCCTCCAGAAGCTGAATCCCGATTCTGAAATCGCCGTCGTGAAGAACCCGAACTACTACCGTGCGGACGAGGTGACGATCAACAGCATCACCTGGATCTACGACAACGGTGAGAACATGAAGGCGTTCTACGATGACGTTGTGAGCGGTGTGTACGCCGGCAGCGGCCTGACCGAGGCGAGCGGCACCCTGAAGATGGCCAAGGACGACGGCAACTTCGACAAGTATGCCTACGTTTCCGACACCACCTCCACCACCTACTTCGGCGGCATGAACGTCAACCGCGGCACCTTCGCCCTGGAAAGCGGCGCGGCTGCTTCTCCCAAGTCCGAGCAGCAGAAGATTGACACCCATACTGCCCTGATGAACAAGAGCTTCCGGAAAGCCCTGGCCCATGGGTGGGACCGTGCGACCGTGAATGCCACCAGCCGCGGTGAAGACCTGAAGCTGGCCAACATCCGGAACATGTATACCCACCCCGAGTTCGTCTCCCTGGAGAACGCCACGACGGATGCGGACGGCCATGAATTCGCTGCCGGCACCTTCTACGGCGAGATGGTTCAGTACTACCTGGATCAGATGGGCGGCGAAATCAAGGTTGCGGACGCCATCGACGGCTGGTACAATGCTGACCTGGCCAAGACTTACCTGGCCAAGGCCAAGGAAGAGCTGGGCGACAGCGTGACCTGGCCGATCACCATCGACATCGTGTACTATTCCGCTAACGAAGCCAACACCGCCCAGGCACAGGTCTCCAAGCAGACCATCGAGGAAACCCTCGGAGCCGAGAACGTGGTTGTGAACCTGGTTGAGACCACCACTTCCGCGGACTTCTACGCCTGCGGTTACCGCGCGGCGTCCGGTGAAGCCGGCAACTTCGACTTCTTCTACGGATCCGGCTGGGGCCCCGACTACGGCGATCCTTCCACCTATCTGGATACGTTCGGCGTGAATGGCTACATGCTGAAGGTTATCGGTGTGGACTATTAATCCCCATACAGGGTTTTCTGTAATACGGGGGGAAGCGGCGTCTTCGCCGCTTCCCCTCTTGATTCCAAGCATAATCCCGCCAACGCGGGATCATTTGCGTATTATTTCCGAATTTATTTTTTGGGTAAGTGGGTGTATTCATGAGAAGATACATGCTGCGGCGGATTCTGTTCTCCCTGTTTTCGCTGCTGGTCGTAATCGCGACCGTTATGCTCCTGGTCTATAACCTGATTCCAAGGGGCGCCATATTCCAGATGGACGACGTCTGGAACAAGAAGAGCCTGAACGACCGGACAATCTATGAGTATGCCCAGTATCAGAAATTCGGATACCTGGAGTATTCGGATTTCACCAGCTTCCTGCGGTCCAAATATGAGGGCCGGTACGGCGCGGAGTATACCAAGAGCGATGAGTTCAAGGCAGCCAAGGAAGCCATTCAGAATGAAAATACCTACCTGGACAATCCTGACGTCCAGGAGTTTATTGAGATGTTCGAGAAGGAAGGATACAAGATCAAGTATCTCGAACCCCAGCGGTCCCCTTCCGGCAAAGCCAAGAAGGGCGGCGACGGCTACCTGGTCGCCGTGGTGGAACGGAGCGTATTTACCCGCCTGTGGAATTACCTGACGCACCTGATTACGGTGGAAACCGTGAACGACGTGCAGGATCCCGCACTGACAGAGCGCTATGTCCGGGTGGAGCATGACCCGTACAGCGGCCTGTTCGCGGTGGTGGGCAGCGGTACCACGCACAAATACCAGCTGTACTTTGACGGGCGTTTCCCGTTTATCCACCAGAACTGGATCCACCTGAACCTGGGTACTTCCTTTACCAAGTTCAGGGGACAGGAAATCACCGACGTCATCAACCGGCCGACCGGGGACCAGGTGAAGGCACAGACCCAGTATCCGGCCAAGCTGGGTACGGATGAATATATCAATTCAGCGATTGATTTCCATACGCTGACCTATAACAGTTCTCCCAGAACTAAAACGGAGATGAAGCAGTTCCCGGACCAGTACACCACCTACAGCTACCGGATCGACGGACTGTCCATGCTGGAGAACTCCTTTGTGATCGGCCTGATCGCGACCGCGATCGCCTACCTGTTCGGCCTGCCGCTGGGCATTGCCATGGCCCGGCACAAGGACGGACTGGGGGACAAGATCGGCAACGGCTACATCATTTTCTCCATTGCGGTGCCCGGACTGGCCCGCATCTTCCTGTTTGCCGCCATCGGCACCACCCTGTTCGGGCTGCCATACAAGTTTGCCAACGCGGAGGCCAAAATACTGGCCTACATCCTGCCGACCCTTTCCCTGGCGCTGCCGTCCATCGGCAACCTGATGAAGTGGATGCGGCGGTATATGATTGACCAGATGAACAGTGACTACGTGAAATTCGCCCGGGCGGAAGGCATGAGCGAAAAGGAAATCTACCGGAAGCACATCAGCCCCAACGCGATGATCTACCTGGTACACGGTATCCCCGGCAACATCCTGGGCTGCCTGATCGGCGCGATCATTACCGAGCGCGTCTATTCCGTGCCCGGCGTGGGCGGCCTGCTGACCAACGCCATCAACGGATATGACAACGGCATCATCGTGGCATGTACCGTGTTCTATACCACGCTGTCCATCATATCCCTGATCCTGGGCGACCTGCTGCTGGCCAAGTATGACCCGCGGATCTCCCTTTCATCCAGCAAAGGAGGTGGCCGCTGATGTCTGAGCAGACGACCCGGAACCAGGACGGATTGTTCCGGTTTATCGACAAGGATACGATCCAGTCCGAAAAAATCACGGCACCCCGGTATTCCTACTGGGCATCCGTATTCCGCGTATTTTTCCGCAAAAAAACCAACCTGGTGATGATCATCCTCTTTATCCTGATTTTCCTGTGCGCTTTTGTGATTCCGGCGATTGCCCCCTACGACGCATATGAAAACCTCCGGGATGCCACTTCTTTCAACCTTTCTCCCGCCGCAGCCATGGCCAAATACGACGGATTCTCCTTCAAGTGGATCCTGGGAACCGGCCCCATGGGCAACAGCATCTTCTACGGAATCTGGGCATCGGCCCAGACCAGCCTGCTGCTGGCTATCATCTGCGCGGCGATCAACATGACGATCGGTATCATCCTGGGCGCTGTGTGGGGATACAGCAAGCGGTTTGACCAGGTAATGCTGGTGATCTACAACATTATTGCCAACGTGCCGTACATCCTGATGATTACCGTGCTGGTATACATAATCGGCTCGGGCTTCTGGAGCTTTGTGTTTGCCATGACGATCACCGGCTGGCTGGGAATCGCCTACTTCTTCCGGACCCAGGTGATGATCATCCGCGACCGGGAGTATTCGCTGGCGTCCCGCTGCCTGGGCACGCCGATTCCCCGGATGATCAGCAAGAACATCCTGCCGTTCCTGACCTCCGTGATCGTGACGGTGCTGGCGACGGAGCTGCCGAGCTATATCTCCTCGGAGGTGTTCCTGAGCTATATCGGTGTCGGACTGAGCGCTGAAATTCCCTCCCTCGGACGAATGATCCAGCAGGCCCAGAGCGCCTTCCTGGTCTATCCGTGGGAATTCTGGCCGCCGGTTGCCATCGCGTCAGCCATTACCGTAATTCTGTACGTTCTGGGCCAGAACCTGGCGGATGCCTCGGATCCCAGGACGCATATGTAAGGAGGGCGGATCATGAGCGAGAATGAAAACAGGAAAGTCCTCCTCTCCCTGAAAAATGTCAGCGTCAAATTCAACGTCCGGGGCCGGATCCTGACCGCGATCCGGAACGTCAGCCTGGATATCTATGAGCATGAATCCATCGCGATCGTCGGCGAGAGCGGATCGGGCAAATCCGTGCTGACCAAGACATTTGCCGGCATGCTGGAATCCAACGGATTCATCAGTGAAGGCAGCGTCATCTTCTCGGATGACGACCTTTCCCATACCAACGTCAAGCTGACCCCGGCCAACCTGCGCCTGCTGGAGCGGCTGACCAACAAATACAACAAATACTCGGTGCTGGAACGCGGCGCCGGAGAATACCGCGCGATCCGGCAGAAAAAGGCGGATGTGGCCCACGTCAAGGCCCTGACCGAGGAGGAGGAGGAATCCTTCCGTATCAAGGCCAAGGAAATCCATGACGATATCGTGGAAAGCAACAACTACCTGCTGACCCTGGACAAGCACAGCGCGAATGACCAGAAGGAAATCCAGGGACTGGAAAGGAAAATCCGGGAACTGACCGCGCGGGAAAACGCGCTGAAAGCGGAAAAGGAATTCCTGATTAAGAAACGGACGGAAGCTTATAAGGCGGATGCAGCCCGCCAGGCGGCAGACCGGACGGAGATCGCAAGGCTGAAGGAGCTGCGCAAACAAAAGATCAAAACGAGGGATAAGGAAAGCAACCCGGAAGGGCTTTCTGACGCGACGATCGCGCGCAACCGGAAGCTGGCCTATGATGTGTTGCTTTCCACCGGACGGTATCCCCTCAAGGACCGGATCAAGTACACGATGAAGCTGAACCGGGTCCTCCGCAAGGCGATGATCCAGGGCGAAAACCTGCTGGACAGCGACGTGCGGCGGAAGCTGTTCCAGACCTGCGTGCTGTATGTGGAGTTCACCGAAGTGAATGAGTCGGAGAACCAGCTGGAAGGCTACGCGGTGATCGACTGCGCCAATGTGAAGTATACCGACGACTGGCAGAAAATCCGCGGCCGCCGGATCGCGACGGTGTTCCAGGATCCCATGACGAGCCTGAACCCGGTTATCCCGATCGGCAAGCAGATCATGCAGGTGATCCTGAAGCACCAGAAGTGCTCCCAGGGGGAAGCAAAGCAGCGGACACTGGACATCATGGCGAAGGTGGGAATCCCGGAGCCGGAGAAACGCTTTGACGATTATCCCTTCCAGTATTCCGGCGGTATGCGCCAGCGGATCGTAATCGCGATCGCGCTGAGCTGCCAGCCGAAGATCCTGATCTGCGACGAACCGACCACGGCGCTGGATGTGACGATCCAGGCCCAGATTATCCGCCTGATCAAGGACCTGCAGCGGGATCTCGGATTTACGACCGTGTATATCACCCACGACCTGGGCGTTGTGGCCAATGTGGCGGAACGCGTGGCGGTGCTGTATGCCGGCCAGATCGTGGAGCTGGGCACTGTGGAGGATATCTTCTACGATCCGAAGCATCCCTATACCTGGGCCCTGCTGTCCTCCCTGCCGCAGCTGACGGAGCGGGGCACGGAGCTGTTCTCCATCCCCGGTACGCCGCCCTCCCTGTACAACAAGATTGTCGGCGACGCGTTTGCCCCGCGGAACAACTACGCGATGGCAATCGACCTGAAGGAAGAGCCGCCGATGTTCCAGGTCAGCGAGACCCACTTCGCGAAGACCTGGCTGCTGGATCCCCGGGCCCCGAAGACGGAAGCGCCGAAGAACATCCAGAACCTGCATGAAAAAATGGTGAAGATCTACGGCGATTTCGAAGAGGAAGGAGAGTAAGGCATGGACAATCAGAACAAGGAAGTCCTGCTTTCCGTCCAGAACCTGGACGTAGTCTTCAAGCAGGGGAAGAACAGCTTCAAGGCCGTGTCTGATGTCAGCTTTGATATCTACAAGGGAGAGACCCTGTCCCTGGTAGGCGAGTCCGGCAGCGGCAAAACCACCATCGGCCGGGCCATCGTGCGGATCAATCCCTGCACGAACGGCGCGATCTACTTCAAGGGAGAGAAGATTTCCGGCAAGCTGCCCCGCGCGAAGGACCGGGAGGTCATCCGGAAGATCCAGATGGTATTCCAGGATCCCGCGGCATCCCTGAATGAGCGGGCAACCATTGAATATATCATTTCGGAAGGCCTGTATAATTTCCACCTGTTCGACAGCGACCGGGAACGGATGGAAAAGGTGGAAAAGGCCATCAACGACGTCGGCCTCCTGCCGGAGCACCTGACGCGGTATCCCCATGAGTTTTCCGGCGGACAGCGGCAGCGCGTTGGCCTGGCCCGGTCCATCGTCATGGAACCGGAGCTGATCGTGGCGGACGAGCCGATCTCCGCGCTGGACGTTTCCATCCGGGCCCAGGTGCTGAACCTGCTGAAGAAATTCCAGCAGGAGCGCGGGCTGACCTATCTGTTCATTGCGCATGACCTGTCGATCGTCCGGTTTATTTCCGACCGCATCGTGGTGATCTACAAGGGCCGGATTATGGAAGTGGCCGAGACAGAGGAACTGTTCCAGTATCCGCTGCATCCGTATACCCGTTCCCTGATGAGCGCAATTCCGATTCCGGATCCGATCCTGGAAAAGAAGAAGAAGCTCTTCGTCTATGAACCCAAGGAATACGGCGAGAGCGATCATCCGAGCCTGCAGGACCTGGGAAACGGCCACTGGCTGTACGGCACACCGGAGGAAATCAACGGGGCAAGGAGAAAGCGCTTCGGCGAGGAATAACGCATGCTTCGTGACAGGAAAAACCGAATCCGGCTGGTCCTGTTCATCCTGGCGATCCTGGTCGCAGTCGGGTCCTTTACAACATGGGCCATGAAGCTGGGACACCGGGAGAGCGGATACCAGACGATTGTTTATGAAAATACGCACGCGGACGTGCTGTACCGGACCGGCATCTCCATGATTTACTGGGCAGAAGGAAACGCCGCGGATATCCGGACGCTGTCGAATACCGTCCAGCGGATCTATTCCGACAGCCTGTACCGGAACTTTATCCAACTGGACAGCGCAGAAGTGTATGCGGAAACGGAGAATATCGCGGCCCTGAACCGGCATCCGGGAGAGGAAATCCTGATCCCGGACCGGCTGGCCGGTGTGCTGCGCGACGCGCTGGAAAAAACCGGCGCGGATGAAGGATACTCCGTATTTGCCGGTGCACTGTATGATGAGTGGGAACGGCTGCTCTACCTGGATGAACCGCAGAACGCGGACCCGGCCAATTCACCGGAGGAAGCGGAGCGGATTGCCCGGATTGCCGGGGCGGTCCGGCCGGAGAACGGAATACGGCTCACACTCAGCGAAGGGGAAGGCGGAATGACGGCCTGCCTGACGGTACCGGAAGAATACCGGCGCCTGGCGGAGGAACTGGAAATTTCCGCCCCGGTGCTGGACCTGAACCTGCTGCGGGACGCGTACCTGATGGACCTGGTTGCGGAAGATATGAAAGCGGCCGGCTATCCGGATTTTGTGCTGTTTTCAAAGAGCGGGCTGGCACTGACGGCCCGCACAAAGGAAACGCTGACTGTATCCGTGATGAAGGACGGGGAAGCAGCGGCCGCACTGAGTGCCGCCGGCCCGGCGGCCTCCATCCGGTTTGCGGCCGGGGAACTGCGCAGCGACGGATACGGCGCCTATACGGTGAACGGGCTGAAGCGCCATTACTGGTTTGACGCGCGGACCGGCGGATTCCGGGATGCGGTGGACCAGGCCGTGATGGCCGGACCGGCCCGGGCGGCTGACCTGGCCTGGGAGATGATCCGGCTGAACTGCGCGGAGGATCCCGGAACGGTAGATATTCCGGATGATATCCAGTGCGTCTGGACCGGGGCGGACAGCCCGCAGGATGCGGTTCCTTCCAGGTGAAGGCATCGCTTTTGCACCGGCGGACAGGCAAAAAGAATTGCATATCACTCCGGAATATGCTATGATCAAACCGTACTTCTTACAGGGACAGATCATCAATAGCAACCATTCGGGCAATCCAATCCGGCTTGTTCTGATTTCGTTTTTTCGGGCAGATGCCCAGAAAAATAAAACAATACAGGAGGGGACACTTAATGAGGAAACTTTTAGCACTGGTACTGGCTCTCTGCATGATGGCCAGCCTGACCGCCGCGTTTGCGGAAGAAACCGCGCCGACCTATACGTACCGTACGGCTGCGGCGGAATTCCCGACCAACTGGAGCCCTTTCCAGCAGCAGACGGCGACTGACAGCAGCCTTACCGACTGGCTGTACTCCGCTTTCTATGAATTCGATTTCAACGAAGACAAAGACGGCTACGTCCTGAAGCCCCTGGCTGTTGAAGACTTCCCGACCGACGTCTCCGCCGACTATGTCGGTGAAGAATGGGGAATCGCGGAAGGCGAAACCGCCCGCGCATGGAAATTCGTCCTGCGGGACGGCCTTGCCTGGGAAGACGGCACTCCCATCACGGCTCCGGATTTCGTGACTTCCGCCCAGTACCTGCTGGATCCGAAAGCGCAGAACCACCGCGCGGACGGCCTCTATTCCGGCAACCTGGTTGTGGAGAACGCCGAAGCCTATCTGAAGCAGGGCCTGACTGAGCCCACTTCCTACGGCAAGGTAAAGGCCAGCAAGGGATTTGCGACCACTGAAGAACTGATCGACGCCTTCAAGGATGAAAAGGGCTGGATCAACTGGGCCAATTCTTTCGGCGATACATACGATTTCGAGACGAAAGCCTGGACCGGCGCGGCGGAAAACGAAGTTGTCGAAACGCCCCTGACCGTCGGCGAACTGTATGAATTCTACACCACCGGTGAGGGCGCGGCCTATGCGACATGGGCTGGCCCCGAACAGCTGGTTGAGTGGACCGAGGATGAGCTTTTCCTGAACTTCCAGGCCTATGAAGACGGATTCCCGTTTGAAAAGGTTGGCGTCAAGGCCCTCAGCGACAAGGAACTGGTGCTGATCCTGGCCAAGCCCCTGGAAGGCTTTTACCTCTACTACGGTATTCCGAACTGGCTGGTCAACGAAGCAAAGTATAATGAGTGCGCGACCGAGAAAGACGGCGTGTACACCAACAACTACTGCACCTCCCAGGAAACCACGATGTCCTGGGGTCCCTACAAGCTGGGTTCCTTCCAGAGCGACAAGGAATACAACCTGGTCCGCAATGATAAATGGTTCGGATACAGCCTGCCGGAATTCGAAGGACTGTATCAGACCGACGTGATCAATGTTTCCTACGTACAGGAACCCGCCACCCGGATGGAAATGTTCCTGAACGGCAAGCTGGACGTCAACGGCCTGAACAAGGATTACATCAAGGAATACGCGTCCTCCGACTACACCTATTATGATGAGGGCGACTCCGTATTCGCGATGGCGTTCAACCCCGATCTGGCAGCGCTGAAGACCGCGCAGGAAGCTGCCGGAGCGAACATCAACAAGACGATCCTGACGATCAAGGATTTCCGTATCGCCATGTCCCTGGCCATGAACCGTTCCGAGTTCGTGCTGGCGGCTGATCCGACAAGCTTCCCGGCGTTCGCCCTCTACGGCAGCCAGATTGTTGCGGATCCTGAAGAAGGCCTGTTCTACCGCACCACGGATACCGCCAAGCAGGTTGTCGTTGACTTCTGGGGTCTGGCGGACGAAATCGGCGAAGGCAAGCTGTATGCGACCGTGGACGACGCGATCGATTCCATCACCGGCTACAACCTGGAGATGGCCCGCGAGTATTTCGACAAGGCCTATGATCAGGCGATTGAAGCCGGCCTGATGACCGATGCGGATACCGTCCTGATCATGGTCGGTACGCCCAACGCGACTTCCGCTTTCTACAACAGCGGCTATGACTTCATCGTCAACAATTACACCGAAGCAGTCAAGGGCACCAAGCTGGAAGGCAAGCTGAAGTTTGACCGTGACTCCACCCTGGGCAACGGCTTCGCCGATGCGCTGCGCAACAACCAGGTGGATATGCTCTTCGGCGTCGGCTGGACCGGCAGCACCTTCGATCCCTTCGGCCTGATCGAAGCTTACGTCTCCTCCAACTATCAGTATGACCCCGCCTGGAAACCCGCCGAAACCCAGATGACGGTGACGATCGACGGCGAAGCGTACACGACGGACGTCTGGACCTGGTACCTGAGCATCACCAACAATGTGATCACAGCCAAGAACGCTGCGGGCGAAGACGTGGAACTGGATGTGACCGCGAATGCGGAAACCCGGATCCTGGTCCTGGGCGAGCTCGAAAACATCATCCTGCAGAACTATGACTTCATCCCGCTGATGGGCGATGCTTCCGCCAAGCTGAAGGGCATGAAGATCGAATACTACATCGAGGATGAAGTATTCCCGCTGAGCCGCGGCGGCGTCAAGTACATGACCTACAACTATGATGATGCTGCCTGGGATGCGTTTGTTGCTGAACAGGGCGGCACCCTGAACTATAAGTAAGATTCACGGGACGGAAGAATGAAAGGCGGCAGGGCCGAAAGGCCCTCCGCCGGTTCTGGATACCAGAACAGGGCCATCTCCGGCAACCGGGTTTCCGGCTGCCGGAGATGGTATTTCCGTTTTGTGAAACAATCCCTGCATGAACAGCGAAGCATGCAACGCGGTGAACGTTGTATGCTTCACTGTTCATGGAACCATCCCTGCACGGGCAGGAAAAGAAATGAACCGCAAGGAAAAAGGGGTTTGAAGCGTGGGAAAATATGTTCTCAAAAGAATTGTGCTGATGCTGTTTACCTTTCTGATCATCATCTCCATGTGCTTTATCCTGGTCAAACTGCTGCCCAACAAACCGGCCAAGCAGTTCGGCAAAGATATGCAGCTGATTGAGATGCGGCGGGAGGCACTGGGATACAACAAACCGCTGCTTGAGCAGTATGTGATCTTTCTCCAGAGGTCGCTGATCGGACAGGACTGGGGTGTCAGTGAGGTTTTGTACCTGGGGCAGGACGTCTGGGGGAAGTTTATCGAAAAGATGCCCGCCACGGTGATTGTGAACGCCTATACCATGCTGATATCAGTGCCCCTGGGCCTGCTGCTGGGCATTTACGCGGCGCTGAAGAAAAACAAATGGCAGGATCAGCTGATTTCAACGCTGGTCGTGATTTTTGTATCCACGCCCAGCTATGTATACGCATTCCTGGTGCAGTATTTCCTGTGCTTCAAACTGAAATGGTTCCCGTTCCAGATGAATGCCGGATATGATTATTTTTCATGGTCCACATTTGTCAGTATCGTTCCGGCGGTGATGTCGCTCGGGTTCGGAACCGTGGCACAGCTGACACGGTATACCCGGGCGGAACTGACAGAAGTCCTGACCAGCGATTACCTGCTGCTGGCCCGGACGAAAGGCCTGACACGGGCGCAGACGACAGTGCGCCATGCCCTTCGGAACGCCATGGTTCCGATTTTCCCGATGATCCTGGGTGAGTTCATCGGGATCATGGGCGGATCACTGATCATTGAGCAGATTTTCGGGATTCCGGGCGTCGGCCCGCTGTATGTCGCTTCCGTTTCATCCGCGACGCCTGACTATAACTTCTTCCTGCTGCTTTCCGCGTTCTATACGCTTATCGGGCTTGTGTCCGGTATTATTGTGGATATCAGCTACGGGTTCATTGACCCGAGGATCAGAATGGGGAGCAGAAAAGTATGAGTGAGAAGATGATGAATACCGCCGCCTTCGAGGTACCGAAGGATAAATTCCGTTTTGTACCCATGGAAGGCAGGACACATGACAAAAAACTGGAAACCAAACCGGTTGGCTATTTCCGTGACGCCATGAACAGGTTCCGGAAGAACAAGGGATCCGTGGCTGCTGCCTGGATTATCCTTCTTCTGGTGCTGTATGCCATCCTTATCCCGATCTTCTGCGAAACGCCCTATTCGCGGGCCCTGACGGATACCATGTACCTGAATTACACAAAGCTGCCCCCGAAGATTCCGTTCCTGGGCATCGACGGATGCAGCGACGTGACGGTAAACAGCGGGAAATACCATTATTACCGGGCGATCGCGGAAGAAACCGGCCTGGAAACAATCCGGGCAACCTACCGCGCCGATTACAAGGACCCGACGGCCAGCGGAAAATCCACATTCTACGATCTCCGGGTCGACAACTATACATCCATGGGCATGCTGTACCTGACCCTGACCGGGGATCAGTTTGAAGATATCCAGAAATGGCAGGATGAGCACGGGATTCAGGTGATTTATCCTGCCATCAAGGACGCCAAGCAGACCGACGCCAATATCTGGTACGAAGTGGACAAGAAGGGCCAGCCCAAGCTGGACAAGGAGGGAAACCTCAAGAGCATCTACCGGACCACCACTCCGGAGGATACAGCCTACCACAGCCTGCGGATTGCCGCGGACAACGATCCCGAACACCCGATGGCCTATGCCCGGGTCGCAGGAACCAGTACGGCCAAGAGCTATGTCACCCGGATCAACAAGTATACCTATTTCCAGTACCGTTACGGATTTGAACCGGGTTTTGTTTTCGGGACGAACGCCCGAGGACAGGATATCTTTACAAGGCTTGCCGCCGGTGCACGCTTTTCCTTCCTGCTGGCGATCTGCGTGTCGGCAATCAACCTCTTTATCGGAACCATCTACGGTGCGATCGAAGGCTATTACGGCGGCACAACGGACCTGGTGATGGAACGGATTTCCGATATCCTGGCGGAAATCCCTTTCATCGTCGTCACCGTCCTGTTCCAGCTGCACCTGGCAAAGAAGGTCGGCGTGATCGGTGCGCTGCTGTTTGCGTTTGTACTGACCGGCTGGATCGGGATGGCATCCCGGGTCCGGATGCAGTTCTACCGCTTCAAGGGACAGGAGTATGTCCTGGCCGCACGCACACTGGGCGCCCGGGACAGCCGCCTGATGTTCCGGCATATCTTCCCGAATTCGCTGGGAACGATCATTACCGGATCCATCCTGGTCATTCCCGGCGTCATCTTCACGGAGAGTTCCCTGACGTACCTGAACATTGTCAACCTGGAGTCCTCCACGATGACATCGGTTGGTACGATGCTGGCAAACGGGAAGGATTACCTGGCAACCGATCCTTATATCATCTTCTTCCCGGCATTGTTCATATCTCTGCTGGAAATCTCATTCAACCTGTTCGGCAACGGACTACGGGACGCTTTCAATCCATCGCTGCGAGGTGCTGATTAATGTCAGAGAACAATATGAACGTTATGCCGTCCCGGACGGAACAGAAGACGCAGGCGGAAAAGAAACTGCAGGTTCATAATCTGCGGATTTCCTTCCGTACCTCTGCAGGCAAGGTGCAGGCGGTCCGCGGAATCAATTTTGACCTGATGAAGGGAGAAACGCTGGCTATCGTCGGCGAGAGTGGTTCGGGCAAATCGGTTACCAGCAAAGCCATCCTGGGCATCCAGGCCGGCAACGCCATTACCGAAGAGGGAGAAATCCTGTACAACGGCATGGACCTGCTGAAGATCGGCGAGGATGATTTCTACCACCTGCGCGGCGACAAGATCGCCATGATCTTCCAGGACCCCCTTTCCAGCCTGAACCCGATCATGCGGATCGGAAAACAGCTGACGGAAGCCATGTTGCTCAAGAGCAGGGCCCGGCGGAAGTCCTCCCGCAGGGAGTTTGCCGCACGGATGGACCAGCTGTCGAAGCGGATGGAAGCAGCTGCTCCGGAAAAGAGCGCGGAGATCAGCCGGCAGATCCGGGAACTGAAGGAACTGGAGAAAGCGAGCGTCCGGAAGGAACAGGCGTACCAGGCGGCCCGCAGCTGCGCTGAAGAAGCGGAAACCGAATGTGAAAATATCCTTTACCTGATCGGAAAGAATGCCTGGAAAGATCTGTCTGACGCCAAAAAGGTGAAGGAATTCACCCGCCGTTCCATCCATCCGGACGTCATGCCCGAAGAAGAATTCAAACAGATCCGTGAGCATGTGGACGCGCTGACGCGCGGCCTGCGCGCCTGCCAGAAAAATGGAGATTTCTCGGATAAAGCGTCGTCCGTCCAGGCCATTCAGGAATGCCTGAAGAAAGCGCTGGAACGGGAGAAGCCGGACTACCTGGAGAAGACCTGGAAGGAAGCCGGACACAGCGAATCGCTGGAAGACGGATTCATGAAGGAATTCAGGGCCTGCGCGGAGACCGGAATCCGGCGTTCGGACGCGGAATATACGGAACGCCGGCGGAAGGCGCTGGAAATGCTGGAGCACGGAATGGAAACGCTGGCTTCCGGCGGGCCGGACGCGCTGATTCCGGAGCTGGGGCCGGTATGCAGGGCCGTCGATGAATCGATTGACCCCATGGACCTGGTCAAGGACAGCATGGCATGCACGTTCACCGGAAATATGAAATACCTGACATCCCGGTGGCGGGAAGGCCTTCGCAGCAACGGGCGCAAGGAAAAGAAGTACCTGCGGGAGAAGGCCCGTGCGGAAAAGCGCGCGGCAAAGGGAAAGACTTGGACCGTTCCGGCCCCGACCGTCATCGATATGGATACGGTTTCCTCCAACATGGAACGCGTGATCTCCGGCCTGAAAGACCATTATGAGGAACGGATCGCAGAGGAAGGAACGGAAGACAAAGCCCGGAAGACGGAACAGGTGATCCGGGATCTGGAAGAAAAAGCGGCCGGCATGGCGGCACGGATGGATAAATGGACCGCCCGGAACAAAGCGCTGAAGCTGATGGAGGAAGTCGGTATTTCCGAGCCGCGGGTCCGTTACCGCCAGTATCCCTTTGAATTCTCCGGCGGTATGCGGCAGCGTATCGTGATTGCAATCGCCCTTGCGGCGGACCCGGACATCCTGATCTGTGACGAGCCGACGACCGCGCTGGACGTGACGATCCAGGCGCAGATCCTGGAGCTGATCAACAGCCTGAAGGAAAAACGGAACCTGTCCATTATCTTCATCACGCACGACCTGGGTGTGGTGGCCAACATGGCGGATCGGATCGCCGTGATGTATGCGGGCAAAATCGTGGAATACGGGACTTCGGAGGAGATCTTCTATTCGCCGGCCCATCCCTATACATGGGCCCTGCTTTCCTCCATGCCGGACCTGGACACCAAGGAGAAGCTGGAAGCAATTCCCGGCACGCCCCCGAACATGATTTATCCGCCGAAGGGAGACGCGTTCGCGGAACGGAACCGGTATGCGATGGAAATCGACTTTGAACAGGAGCCGCCGGTATTCCCCATTTCAGAAACCCACTGGGCAGCAACATGGCTGCTGCATCCGGACGCACCGAAGGTGGATCCTCCCGCGGCGGTGACGGAGCGTATCCGGAAGATGAAAGCACGGGCAGCGGAGGTGAGCGGAAATGAGTGAACCGTTGCTGAGGGTGGAACACCTGTGCCAGTACTTCGGACCCAACAAAGCGGTGGATGACGTCAGCTTTGAGATCCAGAAAGGCGAGGTTTTCGGCCTGGTCGGTGAATCCGGCTGCGGCAAGACAACTACCGGCCGCTCGATCATCAAGCTGTATGACATTACGTCCGGAAGTATCTATTTCAAGGGAAAGCGGATTGCTGCCGGGACCAAGTCCTATAAAGACCGGATCCGGGAAGCCCGGAAGGAATGCAGGGAAGCATCCCCGGAACGCCGCAGCGAACTGGAAGCGGAGATTGCGAAACTGCGGGAAGAAATCCGCTCCGCACGCCGGGATCATGAGCAGTGCGACAAGCTTTACAAGGACGAGCTGGTCAAAGAGGTCCGGGAGAAATATGCTCCCCTGCTGGAAAACGCGCAGGGTGAAGAAGAAAAACGGATCCGGCAGGAGTATGACGAGGCGCTTCGCATCGCGAAAAAGCAGCGCTACATTACGCAGATCCAGATGATCTTCCAGGATCCCATCGCTTCGCTGGACCCCCGGATGACGGTCATGGATACCATTGCGGAAGGCCTGGTGATCCGCGGGGAAAAGGACCGGGAGGTCCTTGAAAAGAAAGTGTATGACATCCTGGAAAAGGTCGGCCTGGTGCGGGAACATGCCAACCGGTATCCCCACGAGTTTTCAGGCGGCCAGCGCCAGCGGATCGGCGTGGCGCGGGCTGTGGTGATGGAACCGGAGCTGATCATTGCTGATGAACCGGTATCCGCACTGGACGTGTCCATCCAGGCCCAGGTGATCAACCTGCTCAATGAGCTGCGCCATGAATTCGGCCTGACATTCCTGTTTATCGCGCACGACCTGTCGGTGGTCAAATATTTCTCGGACCGGATCGGCGTCATGTATTACGGGCATCTGGTGGAACTGGCCTCATCCGATGAGCTGTTCGCCCACCCGCTGCATCCGTATACCCAGTCCCTGCTGAGCGCGATTCCCCTTCCGGATCCGCTGATGGAGAAGAAGCGGAAGCGGCTGAAGTATGACCCGCTGGCAGCCCATAACTATGGAAGTGAGCAGCCGGAAATGAGGGAAGTTGCCCCCGGGCATTTTGTACGGTGCAGCCGGGAGGAATTCGAACGCTACCGGCAGCAGCTTGGCCTGCAGTCTCCTGAAGATGAGAAGCAGTGATATGGATCCCCGGAAAAAAAGCCTGATCCGGATCGGGATTACGGTTGTCGTCGGTGCACTGATTGCCTGGGGTGCCGCCGCGGCAAGGGGACTGAAACCGGGTATCGGAACGGCGCTGACACTGCGTTACTGGAGCGACGGCTGTTTTGTGGCCGCGGTCCTGATTGGCAGCATCGGAGCGCTGACGTGGATTTCCACGACCGGACTGTTTGATATCTTTTCATATGGTTTTTCCGCAGCGGTCCGGATGTTCATCCCGTTCGGGCGGAAGAAGGACATCATGCCCTTCTATGATTATAAAACGTACCGGGCGGAAAAAAGGCAGCCGGCGCTGTTCGAGCTGCTGGTTGTCGGAATATTCTACCTGCTGGTATCCGGCCTGCTGCTGTGGCTGTATTATTCATCCATCGGCGGCGCATGAGCCGGGAAACCGGAAAAAACGCCGAAAAAAACAAAACTGCCGGCGGGCTTTAAGTCCGCCGGCAGTTTTGCCTTATTTACTCAATTCCTGTCAGGTCGAAATTATCCAGCCACCGGGTGGCGGTTTCACAGACGCCTTTCAGGCAGGCTTCATCGAACGGGGTGATGAGGTCCGCATTTTTGAGCAGATCCGTAAATGTATGGCTGCCGCCCTGGACGGTATAGGCCATGTAGTGCTTCCACGCGTCTTCGGGATCCTTCTGAATCATGGCCCAGAACTCCAGTGAAACTGTCTGGGCCAGGCAGTAATCAATATAATAGAACGGCACTTCGTAGATGTGGGACTGGCGTTGCCAGCCTTCACCGTCCGCAAAGAACGGGATCTCTCCGTCCAGTTTCAGCCAAGGCATGTAAATGCCGAGGAGACGCTTCCACTCCGCGTGGCGTTCCGCCGGCTTCATTTCCGCTTTTTCATAGACGATATGCTGGAAGTGGTCCACCATTGTACCGTACGGGATGAAGGTCACCGCAGCAGCCAGATGGCTGTACATAAATTTCCGCGCATCCGGGCCAAAGAATCCTTCCGCATTCTTCCAGCCGAAGAATTCCATGCTCATCGAATGGACCTCGCAGGCCTCGGCACTCGGGTCCGTATATTCCGTCGGGATCCGGCTGCGGTTCATCCAGTAGGCAAAGGCATGGCCTGCCTCATGGGTTACGACCTCAACGTCGCCCTGCGTTCCGTTGAAATTCGCGAAGATGAAAGGCACTTCGTACAGCGGAAGGGAGGTGCAGTATCCTCCGCCTTCCTTGCCTTCGGTGGAAAGGACATCCATCAGCCCGTTTTCCCGCATGGTGCGGAAGAATTCGCTTGTCTCGGGTGAAAGCGAATCATAGAACTTCTGGCCCTGGGCCAGGATATCATCAGGCGTTCCGACCGGCCGCGGGTTGCCGCTGCGGAAGCTCAGGGCGGCATCCGCAAATGACAGCGGATAGGATTTGCCCAGGCGTTTTGCCTGTTCGCGCATGACGGAGTCCGCCACCGGCACGAGGTATTTCTGCACGGCGGTGCGGAACTTTTCAATGTCTTTACGGGTCCAGCAGTTGCGCGCCATGCGGTAATACCCGAGCTGGGTATAGCCTCCGTAGCCGAGCTTGCGGCCCATGCGGTCCCGGAGGACGACCAGCTCGTCATACAGCGAATCCAGGCGCTCCTGGTGATCCCTGAACCACTGCCCTTTGGCTTTCCACGCGGCGAGGCGGCGCGCGTCATCCGGATCAGTCTGGAAAGGTTCCAGCTGGGACAGCGTATAGACGCCGCCCTCGAACGGAACCTGGGCGGAGGCGATCAGCTTGCCGTATTCGGTGACAAGCTCGTTTTCCTTCTGCATATCTTCGACGATTTCGGGCGAAAAAGATTTCCGGTCAATCTCCGCATTCAGGAACAGCAGGCGGCCATACTCCTTTTCAAAATCCGCACGGAAGGGGGATTCAAGCAGGGCGCTGAGCCATTCCTGTTCGAATTCCTCGATTTCCGGACCGATCTCATCCCAGAACTCGATCTCACCGTCGTAGAATTCATCCCGTGTATCGATGGAGTGGCGGATATACGCCAGGGACCCCATGGTTTCGACGGCTTTTCCCTTTTCCTCCTTTTCCAGGAAGACCGCCCGGGCGGTTTCGTAACCGTCCGCGTTCCGGAGGCGTTCGGTCAGCTGCTGAAGCTCTGCCTTGACAGCTTCGGGATCCGGGCGGGTATAAGGCATTTCAGAAAATTTCATCATGATTTACTCCTTTGTACTAATACAGTAACTTATATTTTTTGATCCGGGCGGGACAATCCGGGAGGAAATCCCGCAATGATTTCCGGCCCTTCTACTCAAGGGCCAGGAGGTTTCCGAGAGGTACCGTGAATCCGGGTGTCCGGTATATTTCCACAGTTTTCATGCGGCTGCCCACAGATGATATCATATTCTCCGGAACAAAAGAAGCCCGCCGGGCTGCCTGTCCGGGGAAAAGTATCTTCCTTTCTCCTTGCGGGAACCGGACCGCGGAGATTATAATGCATTCAGAAACATTGCGCAGTCCGGAGGAACGACAGCATGACAGCAGCAGAATACCTGGCAGGTCCATGTACGGCCTCGTCACTTCCGTGGTGGAAAACCGAATCCATCGTGGTCCCGGAGCAGCTGTCCGTCGTCCGTGATGACCTGTTTTCCCCGGAACGGTTTTCCGGAAGGGATGACCCCTATTTCCGGGCGATCCATTGCCTGGACCGTATCGCGGATCCCGGTCTTCCGGCCGGGTTCCGGCCGGACACGGCATCCGTGGATGAATATGCGGATCATATCCGCGGATGCTATCGGGATACGGGAATGACCGTTGAAGAACTACGGAGCTATATGAATCATCCGGTATATGTCCCAAAGCTCTGGATTGCTGTTCGGGAGCCGGAAAACGGCACAATTGCGGCTTCCGGAATTGCGGAATACGACCGCCGGATCGGGGAGGGAATCCTGGAGTGGATCCAGGTTTCCCCGACGTACAGGCGGAAAGGACTGGGACGGTTTGTTGTATGTGAATTGCTCCGACGGCTGAAAAGCGGAGGAGCGTCCTTTGCAACAGTTTCCGGACGAATGCAGAATCCGGACAGGCCCCTTCGGCTATACCTTTCCTGCGGGTTTGCCGATCCCGTGATCTGGCACGTGATTACAAAGTGAAACCTGCGGATCAGATTCTCTTCATGAAAAAGTATTCGGAATAGCCGTCCTCCGCATTGTCGTAACTGCCGACACACTTGTATCCAAGTGCCTCATAGAAATCCTTTCCCTGCCAGTCAAAGGTGTCCAACCGGATGGTGTTGACGCCCATGGCGGCCGCCCGCTTTTCCATTTCCCGGATCAGCTGCGTTCCGATCCCTTTCCGCCGGTATTCCGGATCCACAAACATGGTGGACACATACAGGATTTTGAAGGTTGTAATACACGCGTCCAGCCCGGCAATCAGCTTCCCGCCTTCTTCCATGCCGATCTGAATACATCCGTCCATGGTATAGGTGATGTGCTCTTCGTCAAAGTTTTCCAGCCGTTCTTCGATATCCTCAATCTGTTCTTCCTGCAGGTTGATTATTTCCATATATCCAGGTCTCCTTCCGGATTCCGGTATGCCGCAGTACTGCGGGAACCGGGCTGATACAGCGGCAGCTGTTCCGCCGCCTTCCACAGATCATACCATATTCTGCAGGATGAAAAAAGCCTTCGGAACGCTTTTTTCGCCCTGCGGGGGAAATGCCGGCAAGGCAGGGACCGATCCGGTACGGGAAAGCGCCCCGGGACAGGATCCATATCGCTTGTTCCGCCAACTTCCTTACTTGTCAAGGAAGCAGAAAACCGGTATAATAATCCGGTACGGATCAAAGCGGGGTTTCCGCATGACATAACCAAACAGAGGAGGGCATTTCAGATGATCGACGATATCATGATGACCGCTGAAGAAAAGATGCAGAAATCCTGCGCGGCGTATGAGCGGGATATGATGGGCCTGCGGGCCGGCCGGGCAAATCCGAAGCTGCTGGACCGGATTATGGTGGACTATTACGGGACACAGACACCGATCAACCAGATCGGGAATATTTCTTCCCCGGAACCCCGCCTGCTGGTGATTGCCCCCTGGGAAGCCAAGATGATTCCCCAGGTGGAAAAGGCCATCCAGAAGAGCGACCTGGGCCTGAATCCTTCCAATGACGGAAAGATTATCCGCCTGGTGTTCCCGGAACTGAACGAGGAACGCCGCAAGGACCTGACCAAGGTGGCTTCCAAGGGCGCGGAGGAGACCAAGGTGGCCATCCGCAACATCCGCAGGGACGCTGTGGACCAGATCAAGAAGCTGAAGAAGAATAACGAGATCACCGAGGACGACCAGAAGGACGCCGAGGAAGAGATCCAGAAGATGACGGACAAAGCCATCAAGGAAGTGGACGAAATCTTCGCCAAGAAAGAAAAGGAAATCATGGAGGTCTGACAACAGGCCTGCCGGACGAAGCTGAAACCCGCCGGGAGGCGGGTTTTGGCAGTCATAGGAGCGGCGAGCATGAAAATCAACACAGCTTTGAAACTGGCGCTGAAAAAAACGCCCCGCACCCCTGATGAGTTTGACAAGCTGCCGGAGCATGTGGCGATCATCATGGACGGGAACGGCCGCTGGGCGCGGAAGCATAAGCTGAGCGTTTCCAAAGGACACCGCCAGGGAACCGAAACACTGCGGGAAATCATCCGGCATACGGATGACCTGGGGATCAAGGCACTGAGCCTGTACGCCTTCTCCACGGAAAACTGGAAACGGTCCGAGGAAGAGGTGGCGGCCCTGATGCAGCTGATCCTGGACTTTTTCGCTTCGGAGATCGATGAGCTGGATGCAAAAAATGTCCGGATCCTGATCCTCGGGGACAAGAGCGGTCTGCCGGAGAAGCAGCGGGAAACGCTGAAGGAAGCGGAGCGGCGGACGGAGAAAAATACCGGTCTCCGGCTGAATATTGCCGTGAACTACGGCGGAAGGGCCGAGCTGGTGAAGGCGGCCCGGGAGATTGCCACCCTGGCGGTAAACGGTTCCCTGCCGGTGGACGCGATCACGGAGGAAACCATTTCGGAGCACCTGTATACCCGGGGACAGCCGGATGTGGACCTGCTGATCCGCACGAGCGGGGAGCAGCGGCTGAGCAATTTCCTGCTGTACCAGAACGCTTACGCGGAATTTGTATTCCCGGAGATTCTGTGGCCGGACTTTACGGTGCATGATTATGATCTGGCGCTGGACGCATATGCGCACAGGGAGAGGAGATTCGGGCGGAGGATCGGCAGCTGAAACGGCCGGTCCGGATATGGAGGAAACGCCCGAAAGACAAGGAACCATGAAACAGAGATTTATAACCGGACTGCTGCTGGTGGTTTTCCTGGCAGTAATGCTTTGGCTGCCGAACTGGTGCATGGCGCTGGCAACGCTGATCTGCGTCTGCTTTGCGGTCTGGGAGGAATACCATGCCCTGGCAACCGCGGGACACCGGGTGGTGACCTGGCCGACGTGGATTTCGCTGGTCACATCGATTCCGCTGACCATCTTTTTCGGTGTGAAGGCGATTGTTCCGCTGCTGGCGCTGGCGCTGCTGATTATGGTCACCGTGATCCTGTTCCGGAAAGAGCCGGAGCTGACGGACCTGAGCATGAGCGCGCTGCCGCTGCTGACGGTGGCGCTGCCGGGCCTGAGCCTCGTGGCGATCAGCCTGCTGCCGGACCAGAAAGCGGTGGAGGTGGTGCTGCTGTGCCTGACCTTCGCTGTGCCCCTGCTGGGCGATATTTTTGCCCTGTTTGCCGGCAGCGCGATCGGCGGGCCGAAGCTGTGTGAACCCGTGAGCCCGAAGAAGACGATCGCGGGCAGTATCGGCGGGCTGGCAGGCAGCGTCCTGGCAGCCATGGCGGTATACGGGCTGAGCGTGTTGTTCTGCAATGAGCCGACCCTGGCAAAGCTGCCGGTCTGGTGGCATTACCTGCTGCTGGGTATTGCCGGCGGCGCGGTCGGGCAGATCGGCGACCTGTTTGCCAGCCTGGTCAAGCGGCACAGCGGAATCAAGGACTTTTCCAACCTGTTCCCTGGCCACGGCGGTATGCTGGACCGGCTGGACAGCGTACTGTTCATGGCGGTGCTGATGTACTGCTACCTGCTGTTTATTCCGTAAGGAGTGATCCGGTATGACAAGGATTGCGATACTGGGTTCCACGGGTTCCATCGGGACCCAGGCGCTGGATATCTGCCGGCGCCATCCGGAACGGTTCCGGGTGGCGGCGCTGACCGCAAGAAGCAGCCGGGAAAAGCTGTTTGAGCAGGTGCGGGAATTCCGGCCGGAGATGGCCGGACTGGCGGAGGACGATATTCCGCTGAATGAGATTCCGGAGGACCTGCGGTTCTGCCGCTGGATGAGCGGCGCGGAAGCGCTGAAGGCCGCGGCGGCAGAGGTGCCGGCGGACCAGGTCCTGGTGAGCATTGTCGGAATCGCCGGGCTGAAGAGCGTGCTGGATGCGCTGGAGGCCGGAAGGCAGGTGCTGCTGGCCAACAAGGAAGCCCTGGTGACCGGCGGACACCTGGTGATGGACCTGGCAAAGAGGATGGGAAAACCTATCCTGCCGGTGGACAGCGAACACAGCGCGATTTTCCAGTGCCTGCAGGCAGCCGGCGGCAACCCGGCGGAGAAGATCCTGCTGACGGCATCGGGCGGCCCGTTCCGGACCTGGGACCGGGAACGGATTGAGCGGGCAACTCCCCGGGAGGCGCTGAAGCATCCCAACTGGAGCATGGGCGCGAAGATTACGGTGGACTCCGCCAGCATGTTCAACAAAGGCCTGGAGATTATCGAAGCCCGCTGGCTGTTCGATATGCCGGAGGACCGGATCCGGGTGGTCATCCATCCGGAGAGCATCGTCCATTCCGCCATTGTTTTCCGGGACGGCGCGGTGCTGGCCCAGCTGGGGATGCCGGACATGCGGGTTCCGATCGGATACGCGATGACCTACCCGGAACGGGTGGAAACCGGCGTGCCGGCGCCGGACCTGGCGGCGATCGGCCGCCTGACCTTTGAGGAACCGGATACCGAAAAGTTCCCGGCAACCGAGCTTGCGCGGGAGGCCCTGCGGGCCGGAGGCGCGGCGTGTACGGTGCTGAACGGCGCCAATGAGGCAGCCGTTGCGGCATTCCTGCGGGAGGAAATTCCCTTCGGGGAGATCGCCCGGCGGGTGGAGAATGCCCTCGAGCGCCTGGCGGGACTGCCGGCGGACAGCATCGGGGACATCATGGAAGCGGACAGACGCGCGCGGGCGTGCGTCGGAAAGGGTTAAGACGTGTATATTATAGTGGCGATCCTGCTGCTGGCGATCCTGATCGTGGTGCACGAGTTCGGGCATTTTATGGCAGCGCGCCTGATGAAGATTGATGTGACGGAATTTTCGGTCGGCTTCGGCCCGAAGCTGCTGAAGTGGAAAAGCAAAAAGTACGAGACGGATTTCTCGGTCCGCGCGGTTCCGCTGGGCGGATTCTGCGCCTTCTACGGCGAAGATGACACCAAAGGCGAGTCGAAGGACGACCCGCGGGCGTTCGCGAAGCAGAACGTCTGGAAGCGGATGTTTGTGATCCTGATGGGCCCGCTGATGAACTTTGTGCTGGCATTCTGCGTGGCGGTCGTGTTTTTCTGGTGTGCCGGAAACATGGTGCCGACCGGAGAGGTGGATCCCTTCATCTCCCAGGTCATGGCATCCGGTCCGGCACAGCGCGCGGGAATGAAGGACGGGGATATCATCACCGCGATCAACGGGGCGAATATGCTGGATGGTACAGCAGAGACCCTCCTGAATACGATTTCAGGCTGGAAGGATGGGGATGAACCCCTGCAGGCCAATGTGAAGCGGGGGGAGGAAACCCTGGAACTCAGCCTGACCCCGGAATGGAACGAGGATGCTGAAAAGTACCAGATTGGCGTTTATATCGGGCAGTATATCCGGGCGGAAATCCAGCCGGTCAGCTTTACGGAGGGATTCCGCCTTGCGTGGGATACATGCACGTATTATTCGGGAGCGCTGGTTGACGCATTGAAAAAGCTGGTAACCACCGGGGAAGGGCTGGACCAGACGGCCGGTCCGATCGGTATAATTACCATGGTGGCGGACAAGGTGCAGCAGAACGGTTTCCGGGCGTTTATCGACCTGCTGGTTTTCCTTTCCATCAACCTGGGGATTATGAACCTGCTGCCGATTCCCGGACTGGACGGAAGCCGCCTGGTATTCGGAATCGTGGAGGTCATCCGCGGAAAGGCGATACCGCCGGAGAAGGAAGCCATCGTCCATGTGGCGGGAATGGTGCTGCTGTTCGGATTTATCATTTTCATCACCTTCCAGGATGTAACCCGACTGTTTCAGTGAGTGACCGGATAAACGGGAGGAAAGCGGCATGACCAGGGAAGTACAGATCGGAAAGCTGAGGCTGGGCGGCGGGAACCCGGTACTGGTGCAGAGCATGACCAATACCGATACCCGGGATACGGAGGCCACACTGGCGCAGATCCGCGCGCTGCATGATGCGGGATGCGACCTGGTGCGGGTCAGCGTGTATGACGAAGCCTGCGCGGAAGCGGTGAAAACCCTGACGGACCGGAGCCCGGTGCCGCTGGTGGCGGATATCCACTTTGACTATCAGCTGGCGATCCGCTCCGCGGAGAATGGAATCGCGAAGCTGCGGATCAACCCGGGGAATATCGGCCGGGAAGACCGTGTACGGATGGTGGCAGACTGCGCGAAGGCGCATCACATTCCGATCCGGATCGGCGTGAACAGCGGTTCCGTGGAAAAGGAGCTGCTGGCGAAGTACGGCGGACCCACAGCGGAATGCCTGGTGGAAAGCGCGCTCGGGCATGCCCGGATCCTGGAAAAGGTCGGGTTTGAGGACATCGTGCTGAGCATGAAATCCAGCGACGTGAAGCTGACCATCGCTGCATACCGCCTCGCGCATGAGCGCTGCGGATATCCGCTGCATGTCGGTGTGACAGAAGCGGGTCTTCCGGGCCAGGGAACGGTGAAGAGCGCCATCGGCATCGGGGCGCTGCTGGCGGACGGCATCGGGGATACAATCCGCGTCAGCCTGAGCGGGGATCCGGTACCGGAAGCGAAAGCCGCATGGGATATCCTGCGGGCGCTGGACCTGCGCGTGCGCGGCGTCCAGCTGATTGCGTGCCCCACCTGCGGACGGACCTGCATTCCCGTGGCAGAAATCGGGAAACGCGTGGAAGAGGAGCTTTCGGATGTGACCGTTCCGCTGAAGGTGGCGGTGATGGGGTGTGTGGTGAACGGCCTGGGCGAGGGCCGGGAAGCGGACGTCGGGATTGCCGGCGGAAAGAGCGGCGGCGTGCTGTTTGTCAAGGGAGAAGAGCCCCGGAAGGTGGAAGGCGACCTGGCGGAACAGCTGATTGCCGAAGTGCGGAGAAGGATCAGCCGGACGGCGGACTGAACAGACACCGGAAACCGGGACATGGAATGAAGGATCAATGAGCTACGAGGATTTGATGGCGCGCATCGCGCGGGAGATACCGGAACTGGCGGGAAAGCTTTCCGCGCCCCGGGTCACGTATGTCAGATCTTTGCGAAAAACATATATCACATTTGAAAGCACCGTGCTGGCCGGCGAGAAGCAGTTCCTGCAGATGGAAAAGCTGCTGAAGGAGATCTTCCCGGGCCGGCCGCTTGCGGTGCGCATTATTTCCCCCGGCCTGCGCGTCCGTTTCCTGGAGGATCCGACGGAATACCGCCAGGTGCTGGACGATTTTCTGCGCCGGAATTACCCGGCCGCCCGCGGGTGGATCGGGCAGATTGACTGGCAGATCGAGAAAAACCAGCTGCGGGGGGATGAAACTTTCGGGGAAGCGGAGGAAGCGATCCTGACCCTGCTCTTCCCGGACGAGTTCAGCCTGCAGGTGATGAGCGAGAAGAATGCGGGACCGCGGCTGGCCCGGGCGATTCAGGAGATCTTTGACGCCCGGGTGCGGGTGGAAATGACCGTAGCCGGAGACCGGGAGGAACGCCTGCGCAAAATCCGGGAGGAACGGGAACAGCAGGCGGTGATCACCGTGACGCGGGAGGAAATGGAACAGCGTTACGGGACCGGGAACGTCGGCGGGGCGGAACCGTCCGCCGCGGCGAAGGGCGAGCGGAAGAGCACGCCGCGGAAGCCGCGTACGGGGAAGGAAGAGGAACACCCCGAGGCGCAGACGGTCGGAAAACCGATTATCGGCCGCAGCGTCGCGGAAAAGCCCGTGGAGATCAAGAGCCTGACCAGCGAAAGCGGAATTACCGTGATCGAGGGAGAGGTCTTCAAGCTGGAAACGAAGGAACTGAAGGGCGGCGAGCGCGTCCTGGTTTCCTTCGCGGTGACGGACTTTACCAGCTCTGTCCTGTGCAAGGTTTTCCTGCGCTACCGGACCCGCTTTGTCCGGAAGGAAGAGGCGGAGGAAATCCCGATTACGGATGAGGAACGCCAGGCCGTCCAGGACAAAATCGACCGGATCAAGGTCGGCATGCATGTCCGCCTGCGCGGCGACTGCCAGTATGACAGCTATGCCCGCGAGCTTTCCATGACCGTGCGGGACATGGTGGAAACGGAAAAGGAGGAGCGCCAGGACAACGCGCCGGAGAAGCGCGTGGAGCTCCATATGCATACGAACATGTCCACGATGGACGCGCTGACGAAGGCGGAGGACCTGATTGCCCGTGCCGTGAAATGGGGCCATCCGGCCGTGGCCATCACCGACCACGGTGTGCTGCAGTCCTTCCCGGCGGCTTTCCGTGCCGCCAAAGGGAAAATCCGACTGATTCCCGGCTGCGAAGGTTACCTGATCGAGGAAAAAGCCGTGGTGGATAATCCGGCGGGGAACCCATATGACGGGCCGATCGTCGTGCTGGACTTTGAGAGCACAGGCCTGAATACCGGCAAGGCGCGGATTATTGAAATCGGCGCGGTGAAGCTGGTGAACGGCGTGGTTTCGGATTCCTTTGAGATGCTTGTGGATCCCCGGGAAGCGCTGCCGCCGAAAATAACGGAAATTACCGGGATCACCGATATGCAGCTGGAGGGCCAGCCCACCGCGGAGGAAGCGCTGCCGCAGCTGATGGAATTCATCGGCGGGCTGCCGCTGGCGGCACATAACGCAAACTTTGACATCAGCCTGATGCGTGCGGAGCTGCGGCGTATCGGCCTGGAGTGGAACGGCCCGGTGCTGGATACGCTGAGCTACGCGCGGAAACTGTATCCACAGCTGAAATCATTCCGGCTGGGCGCACTGTGCAAGCACCTGGGCGTCAGCCTGAAAAACGCGCACCGGGCCGTGCATGACGCGGCCGCCACAGCCGGATGCCTGAAACGGATGTTTGACGATACCCGGGAACAGTATCCGGACATCGTCAGCGACCGGGACCTGAACGAGGCACTGCGCGGCGGGGCAATCGGCGAAAGCTGGCATATTATCCTGCTGGCGAAAAACCGGACCGGCCTGGTGAACCTGAACCGGCTGGTATCGATCAGCCACCTGGAATACTTCAAGCGGACCCCGCATATGCCGCGGGAACTGATCCGGAAATACCGGGAAGGCCTGATCCTCGGCAGTGCCTGCGAGGCGGGAGAACTGTTCCGTGCAGTGCTGGCCGGGGAAAGCCATGAGCGCCTGAAGGAAATCGCGTCCTTCTACGATTACCTGGAAATCCAGCCGATCGGGAACAATGCGTTCCTGCTCCGGGAGGGGCAGGTCAGCTCCGAGGAGGAGCTGCGGAACCTGAACCGGGTGATTGTGCAGCTGGGAGAGGAACTGGGACTGCCTGTCGCGGCAACCGGCGACGTGCATTTCCTGGACCCGAAGGATTCCATCGGGCGGGCGATTATCCAGGCCGGCCTGAAATACAGCGACGCGGACCTGCAGCCGCCCCTCTATTTCAAAACCACCGAGGAAATGCTGGAGGAGTTTGCCTATCTCGGCGAGGAAAAAGCCCGGGAGGTCGTGATTGACAATCCGCGGAAGATCGCGGAGATGGTGGAGGAAATCAGGCTGTTTCCGAAGCATCCCAAAGGGGAGGATACCTTCCAGCCTTACTGGGATTTCGCGGAGGATATGATCCAGGAAATGACCTGGGATACCGCGGAGGAGCTGTACGGCAATCCACTGCCGGAGATCGTCGAGGCGCGGCTGAAAAAGGAACTGAAATCCATTGTCGGATACGGCTACTGCACGCTGTACGCAATTGCCCAGAAGCTGGTTTCCCGCTCCCTGGAGGACGGATACCTCGTCGGAAGCCGGGGCAGCGTCGGATCGAGCCTGGTGGCGCGCATGTGCGGAATTACCGAGGTGAACGCGCTGCCGCCGCATTACCGCTGCGTCCACTGCCGGAAGGGCTTTTTCGACGTGGATAAAAGCATGTACCATGTGGGAGTGGACCTGCCGGACAGGGACTGTCCGGAATGCGGCGCACCGCTGACGAAGGACGGGTTTGATATTCCGTTTGAGGTGTTCCTCGGCTTTGAAGGCGACAAGGTGCCGGATATTGACCTGAATTTTTCCGGTGAGTACCAGAACCGGGCACACCATTACGTGGAAGAACTGTTTGGCCATGACCATGTATTCCGGGCCGGCACCATCAGCGGCCTGGCGGACAAGACCGCCTACGGCTATGTGCTGAAATATCTGGAGGAGCGCAATATTCAGGCAGGCAATGCCGAGAAGGAACGCCTGGCCCTGACATGCACGGGCGTCAAGCGGACAACCGGCCAGCACCCCGGCGGCATGGTGGTTGTGCCCCTGGAATACGAGATCTATGATTTCACAGCCGTGCAGCACCCGGCGGACGACCTGGAAAGCGACTTCACCACCACGCACTTCGACTTCAACTCCATGCATGATATCCTGGTGAAGCTGGACTGCCTCGGCCATGATGACCCGACCATGATGCATGAGCTGGAGATGCTGACGGGTGTCAATTTCCGGGATGTGCCGCTGGACGATCAGGGCGTACGCAGCCTGTTTACCTCCCCGGAGGCGCTGGGCGTTACGACGGACGATATTCTGTGCAACACCGGTACCTACGGCGTGCCGGAATTCGGCACCGGTTTCGTGCGGGGCATGCTGGAGGAAACCCGGCCGCATACCATGGAGGAACTGCTGCGGATTTCCGGCCTGAGCCACGGCACGGATGTATGGCTGGGGAACGCGCAGGAGATCATTGCCAATGGAACCGCGACGCTGAGCGAGTGCGTCTGCTGCCGTGATGACATTATGAATTACCTGATGGACAAGGGGGTAAAGCCGAAGCTGGCCTTTACCACCATGGAAAGCGTCCGGAAGGGAAAAGGCCTGAAGCCGGAGATGGAAGAAGCCATGAACGCGGTGAATGTGCCGGAATGGTTCATGGACAGCTGCAAAAAGATCAAATACATGTTCCCGAAGGGACACGCGGTGGCCTATGTGACGATGAGCCTGCGTGTGGCATGGTTCAAGCTGCATCATCCGCTGGCCTATTACTGCGCGTATTTCACCGTGCGCGGGGACGGATTTGACGCGTCCACCATGATCCTGTCCCCGGATGCCGCGCGGCAGCGGATTTCGGAAATCCGGAACATGGATAAGCCGACGGCCCGGGACAAGGATATCATGACCTGCCTGGAGCTGGTGCTGGAGATGAACATGCGCGGGATCCGCTTCCTGCCGGTGGACCTGTACCGGAGCGATGTCCGGAAGTTCCTGATTGAGGACGGCAACATCCGCTGTCCGTTTATCAGCCTGCCGGGCCTGGGCGAAAGTGCCGCCGTGCCGATTGTGGAAGCGAGGAAGGAAAGGCCGTTCATCAGCATCGAGGACCTGCAGACCCGCGGACGGGTTGGTTCCTCCATCATTGACCTGCTCCGGCTCCATGGCGCCCTGGACGGTTTGTCTGAAACCAACCAGATCAGTATGTTCTGATGAAAAAGCCGGCGTTCCGGAAGGAACCCGATGGATAAACGGAGAATTGTTACAGATAAGGAAAACCGCGGAGGGAAAGGAGGATCGGGATGAACAGAAGCATGAATATCAAAGGATTCCTGGTGATTATCGGCACCATCCTGATTGTCTTTTTCACCCTGCATATCCTGATGCAGAACGACCTCCACCGCAAAGCGGAAAAGGAAGAAGAACTGCGCACCGCCCTGGCAAAGCTGGAGGAGGAAAACAACTACCTGGCAGGCCAGATGGACCTTGTCGGGACGGACGACTATATCGCATACACCGCAATCCAGAATTATTCCTATGTCAACCGGGACGACATCCGCTTTGAGTATTCCAATCCGCAGGCGCTGGACGCGTATACGGAAGCGGAGGTACGGATCCTGGTGGAGGAAATGGCCCAGTAAGGAGGTCCCCATGAGGTCTGCCGTTGTCGGTATCGGCTCCAATTCCGTCCGGGCGCTGGTGGTGGAAACCACCGGGGATATATTTGTGCGCTGCTGGCGGGGCCGGGAGGGGACACGGCTTTTTGCCGGGCTGGATGGGGCCGGCAACCTGAGCACGGAGAGCATCCGGAGAACGGCGGAGGCCGCCGGGCGCCTGGCTGCGGAAGCCCGGAAACTGGGCGCGGAAGAAGTGGACGTATTCGCCACCAGCGCGGCGCGGGATGCCGCGAACGGAGCGGATTTTATCCGGGAGATCGCACGGCAGACCGGAACGGAGCCGGTGATCATCTCCGGCGAGGAGGAGGCGCGCCTGAGCTTCCTCGGCGCTTCGGAAGCCGCCGGACCGGGACGCTGCGGCGTGATTGACATCGGCGGCGGAAGCACGGAAATTGTGACCGGAACCGGCGAGGACATCGACTGCGCGTTCTCCTGCCAGATGGGCGCGGTCCGGCTGTTCCGGTCGATCCAGCTGGAAAGCCGGAGCGACATGGCGATTGCCGAAAAGGCCGCCACGGAAATCCTGAGTGAGAAGATGGCGGAAACAG
The DNA here is from genome assembly GCA_017427165.1 of Clostridia bacterium. Taxonomy (GTDB): domain Bacteria; phylum Bacillota; class Clostridia; order Christensenellales; family Aristaeellaceae; genus Aristaeella. The sequence goes on along the minus strand of JAFRTK010000103.1, from coordinate 16,533 downwards.
AAGGCTTCCGCTGTCCGGATGTCTGGGTCGGTACGGGCGGCACGTTCACCACGCTGGCAGCCATGGTCAAAAAGGTTCCGTGGACGGACCGCACGAGCATGCACGGCGTGCGGATTGCCCGGAAGGAAATCCGGGAGATCGGCGGGGAACTGGCGGAAATGACGCTGGAGGAACGGAAAAAACTGCCCGGGCTGCAGCCGGGACGTGCGGATATTGTTGTGCACGGAATCTGCATCCTGCTGGCGGTGATGAACCATCTGGGGATTCCGGAGATTATCATCAGTGAGCGGGGCAATATGGACGGATACCTGCGGAGGAAGCTGCAGGGAAGAAAGGAAAACGGATAACAGACATGCTGGAACTGAAAGAACTGTCCTTCCAGGTGGAAACCGAGGGACAAGGCAAAGAGATTATCCGGAACGTCAGCCTGACGATTCCGGAACGGAAGCTGATTGTGATTACCGGTCCGAACGGCGGCGGAAAATCCACGCTGGCAAAGCTGATTGCCGGCATTGAGAAGCCGACCGGCGGACGGATTTTTTTCGGCGGGGAGGATATCACGGAGAAGAACGTGACGGAGCGCGCCCGGATGGGGATCAGCTTCGCATTCCAGCAGCCCGTGCGGTTCAAGGGAATCCGGGTGCTGGACCTGATCCGGATCGCGGCCGGAAAGCAGCTCTCCATCGCGGACGCGTGTGAATACCTGTCCGCGGTCGGGCTCTGCGCCCGGGATTATGTGGACCGGGAAGTGAACGCCAGCCTTTCCGGCGGCGAGCTGAAACGGATCGAGATCGCGACGGTGCTTGCGCGCAACGCAAAGCTGTCCGTGTTCGATGAACCGGAAGCCGGTATCGACCTGTGGAGTTTCCGGAACCTGATTGATGTGTTCCAGCATATGCGGGAAACCATCGCGGACAGCTCCATCCTGATTATCTCCCACCAGGAGCGGATCCTGAACATCGCGGACGAGATTGTCGTGATCCGGGACGGTGTGGTGGACCGGAAGGGAAAACGGGAAGAAATCTATCCCGGTCTGGCAGCCGGCGCGGCGGCAGTTTCCGAGTGTGAAGGGCAGATCCGCGCGGCATGCCCGGGAGGGAACGCGCAATGATGAAACTGGATGAAATACAGAGACGCCTGCTCCTGGAGGTGGCGGACCTCCACGAAATACCGGAGGGCGCCTACAATATCCGTTCCAACAGTCAGTCCGCCGGACGGCAGTCCACCGCGAACATTGAGATTACCTCCAAGCAGGAGGTCAGCGGCCTGGAGGTCCGGATCAAACCCGGGACGAAGCGTGAAAGCGTCCATATTCCGGTGGTGATGACGGAAAGCGGCCTGAAAGAGGTTGTGTACAATGACTTCTTCGTCGGTGCGGACGCGGATGTTGTGATTGTTGCCGGATGCGGCATCGACAACTGCGGCAACCAGGATTCCCAGCATGACGGTATCCACCGTTTCTACCTGGAAAAGGGCGCAAAGGTCCGATATGTGGAAAAGCATTACGGCTCCGGAGACGGAAGCGGCAAGCGAATCCTGAATCCGGGCACCGAGGTCTATATGGCTGAGGACAGCTATATGGAGATGGAAATGGTCCAGATCAAGGGCGTGGACGACACCGTGCGGACCACGACCGCGGAACTGGCCGCGGGCGCGAAACTGGTGGTCCGTGAACGACTGATGACACACGGGGACCAGAATGCCGTGAGCACCTATGTGGTGACGCTGAACGGCGAAAACGCCAGCGCGGACGTCGTCAGCCGCTCGGTGGCCCGGGATCATTCCTACCAGAAGTTCGACGCGAAGATCATTGGCAATGCCGCCTGCAGCGGCCATACGGAATGCGACTCCATCATCATGGACCAGGGACGGATCCTGGCGGTACCGGGCCTGGAGGCCAACCATGTGGACGCTTCCCTGTTCCACGAAGCCGCGATCGGAAAGATTGCCGGGGAACAGCTGATCAAGCTGATGACGCTGGGACTGACCGAAGCGGAAGCGGAAGAGCAGATTATCAACGGGTTCCTGCGGTAAAATGAATCAACAAAAATCCGCCAGCCTTACGGCCGGCGGATTTCTTTATGCGGTTCAGGCTTTCACCGGCTCTTTGCCGATGAAGCAGATGGCGATGGTTCCGGGACCGGCATGGGCGCCGATCACGGGGCCGACGTTTTCGATCAGTACGTTGACGCCGGGGATCTTCTGCTCGAGCAGGGCTTTGGTGCGCTCCGCGTCGTCACGGGAATCGGCGTTCAGCACGATAATCGGGCTTTCTTCCGGATCGGGCTGCGCCGCAACGGTCTGGTCCACGATATGGGCGATTGCCTTTTTCCGGCCGCGGATCTTGTCGCCGGCCTGGAGGGAACCGTCCGCCGCTTCCACGATGATCGGCTTCAGGTCCAGCATGGAACCGACGGTTGCGGCGGTGGCGGAAATCCGGCCGCCGCGCTTGAGGTATTTCAGGTCATCCACGATGAAGAAGGCCTGGGCACGGAGCTTGTTGCTTTCAAGCCAGGAGGCGATTTCATCCATGGGCCTGCCGTCGCGGTACATCTCATGCGCCTTGAGGACCAGCAGGGTCATGGGGCCGGAGATGCGCAGCGTATCCACGATGGTGATCTTCCGATCCGGATATTTTTCCAGCAGCTTTTCCCGGGCAGACGCCGCGGACTGCAGCGTGCAGCTGAGCTTGCTGGAGAAGGCAACGAACAGGATGTCCTTCCCTTCCTGCAGGATGGGCTCGAAATAATCCAGGTAAGACGCTTCATTCAGCGCGGAAGTCACCGGGTTCGCACCGGCGCGCATCGCGTCGTAATAGCTCTTGTGATCCAGCGTCTGGCCGAGATCGTCGAAGTATTCCTTGCCGTCGAGTGCGTAGGGCATGTAAATAACCGGAATATCATACTGCTCCTTCAGGTGATAGGGCAGGTCACTGTCGCTGTCGGTGATGAAAATGTAATCCTGTGCCACGGGACAACCTCCTTCAGATCCTTGAAATTCAACGGGTCTATTTTATATCAGAAGTTTTGAAATTGCAACCCCGGCCGTGGATGTACATACAGTTTCAGGTTTTATTGAAATCCGGAACAGGTGCTGCTGCAGATCCGGACGGGGACTGAACCCGTCATCCCGGTAGTAGTCGTAAACCGTTTCCCGGTCGATCCGGCCGATCACGGTCAGCGCCCGGTCATCCAGCGTTTCGGAGGATTCCCCGCCGGCGCAGAGCGCCACGAGATGGTTCTTTTTCACAAACAGCGGGAACTCGTTCAGCTTCAGGTCAATCCGGTGGTCCCCCTTGTCCAGCGGGACCAGGTCATAATCCGATGCGGAACGGAAACGGATCATCAGCATATCCTCCGGAAGATAGACATACCGGCCGACGGCGTTCTGCTCCAGCACGGGGGCGATCATGCAGCCTTCGCCCAGCATCAGCTGGTCCTCCACGCGGACCGCACGGGTGTCTTCCGGATAATCGAAGGCGAGCGGGCGGAAGTACATTCCATCCGTCAGGGCGGCCTTCATGAATTCGCTGTAGAGGAAGGGCAGAAGCGCATACCGCACGGTGACGGTATCCCGCATCATTTCCCAGGTGGAGAAGCGGTAGATTTCCTGCTCCCGGGTATGCAGGGCGGAATGATTCCGCATCAGCGGCGTGAATACGCCCAGTTGAAGGAAACGCGTGAGCAGGTCCTCGGTGACGTTGCTGCCGAAGCCGCCCAGGTCACAGCCGCTGTACAGGAAGCCGCACATGTTCAGCCCCGGAAGCATCTGCAGCGCCATTTTCAGGTGGCTCCACCAGGAGAAATTATCTCCCTGCCAGACGCCGCCGTTCCGGTGGGCGCCGATGAACGAAGAGCGGGAGAACAGCAGGAAACGGCGGTCGGGATCATACCGGCGGAAAGCGTCTGCGGAGGCCCGGGTCATGTGTGCCCCGTAAAGGTTGTGCACTTTGTCATGGCGGACGGACGCATCCCCGATCCGGTGGAAGAAACGCCGGTAGTCATTCATGTTGTTGCCGATGCCGTTGAAGGAACCCTTCAGCTGCCACATGGACTCATAGTCCACATGGCTGCCGCGAAGCGATTCCGCCCGGGCAAAGGCTTCTGAAACGCCCTCCTCCGTAAAGAAGAGTGCCGGTTCATTCATGTCATTCCAGAAGCCTTCGATTCCCGCTTCCAGGAGGGGACGGTACTGGTCGCCGAACCATGTGCGGGCTTTTTCCTGCAGGAAATCCGGGAAGACGCACCAGCCGGGCCATACAGACGCAACAAACTCGGAACCGTCTTCCTTTTTGCAGAAGACGCCCTCCGCCTTTCCTTCCTCATATTGGGCAAATCCCTCTTCAGCGGGAATACCTGCATCGATGATCGGAACAAGGCGCAGGTGATCCTGTTTCAGCTCCGTGCTGAAGCGCTTCAGGTCCGGAAAAGCCTCCGGCTTCCAGGTGAAATTTTTGAAACCCACCATGTAATCAATATCCATACAGACGGCGTCCAGCGGGATGTGACGGCTGCGGTGCTCTTCCGCCACGGTGCGGATTTCATCCTCACTGGCATAGCCCCAGCGGCTCTGGATATACCCGAATGCCCAGCGCGGCGGCAGGTAGCTCTGCCCGGTCAGGCCGCGGAAAGTACGGACGAGGCCGGACAGGGAGTCCTCCTCAATCAGGTAGAAATCAAAATTTCCGTTTTCCGATGTAATGACGGCGGTGTCCGACCGGGTATAGCCCAGGTCCCAGATAACGGCGCCCGGATCGTCCAGGTAGATCCCGAACAGGCGGGACGGTCCGAAGAATACCAGGAAGTTATGGGAAGCATACAGGCTTTCCGTGTTTTCCGTATGGCTGGGGATATCGCTGTTCCAGGAACGGAAACGGAAGCCGCGCTTGTTGACGCCCCGGACGGATTCGCCCAGGCCGAACAGGATATCTTCCGGGGACAGGGACAGCGTAAAGGAAACGCGTTCATTCTCCCGGAGGGTGGTGAAATAAGGCACATCCCCTTTTTCCGCGGGCAGTGCGCAGACGACGGCGTCTGTGGGAAGGGGAGTACCGAATGAGTATCTGCGGATCATGGTCATTCCTCACTTGCTGGATGGATTACGAATTGATTGTATCATGCAGCCGGGCCTTTGAAAAGGAAAAAAGGAGGGCCGGCCATCAGGGCCGGCCCGGATCCCGGCTTACCGCCGGGCGGGTGTTTTTCTTTTCAGGATTTCGCTGATGACCACGCCGCTAACAATGTCGCTGCCGGTCCATCCGAAGGGAAGCGCAGGCACCTCCGAAACGGGCTGGACTGCGGGCGCGGCTTCCGCCGCGTTCAGGCGTTCCAGGTCCTCGTTATGGCAGGGATCAAAGCCCTCTCCGGTTTCAGCGTTCAGGCTGCCCTGGTAGATGGAGTCATCATGCGGGGTAATGTATACGGTCGGCCGCAGCCGCGGGGCAGGTTCCGAAAAGGTTTCGGGCTGGCTTTCCAGTCCGGCGGAACCCGAAACCGGGGCGCTGCCCGTCCGGGCGTCCGGCGTGGACCGGACACTGCGGGACAGCCTCGCCGCGGTTTTCTGCTCCTTGGCCTTTTTGGCCACGGCAGCCGGAAGACCGACGAACACCCAGATGAGAATGACAATCAGAAGCGGGCCGAATTCATCCATTCAGCATCCCCCTTTCCGCGTTTTTCCGCACATTATTTCTTTGTGTGGGGCGCGGCTTCGGACTGCTGCGGAGTGCTTGCCTTGGCGATGGATTCACGCATTTCCGTATCGGCAATGGTATTCTTCATCTGGTAGTAGTCGAGCACACCCATCTTGCCGTCCCGCAGGGCAGATGCCATGGCGCGCGGCACTTCGGCTTCGGCCTCGACCACCTTGGCGCGCATTTCCTGGACGGAAGCTTTCATTTCCTGCTCGCGGGCAACGGCCATGGCGCGGCGCTCTTCAGCCTTCGCCTGGGCGATGCGGCGGTCGGCTTCCGCCTGGTCCATCTGCAGCTGGGCACCAACGTTCCGGCCGACGTCCACGTCCGCGATATCGATGGACAGGATTTCGTAGGCGGTTCCGGCATCCAGGCCCTTATCCAGCACGGTACGGCTGATCAGGTCCGGATTCTCCAGCACTTGCTTATGGGTTTCGGCGGAACCGACGGTGGTCACGATGCCTTCGCCGACACGGGCGATTACGGTTTCCTCACCGGCACCGCCGACCAGGCGTTCGATGTTGGTGCGCACGGTCACCCGGGCCTTGGCCCGCAGCTCGATACCGTCCTTCGCGATGGCGGCGACCACGGGGGTTTCAATGACCTTGGGGGTAACGCTCATCTGGACGGCCTGGAACACGTCACGGCCGGCCAGGTCGATGGCGCATGCTTTTTCAAAGGGCATCTGGATATTGGCGCGCTGGGCGGCGATCAGGGCGTTGATGACGCGGTCCACATTACCGCCGGCCAGGTAATGGGTTTCCAGCTGGCTGACGGTCAGGTTCAGGCCGGCCTTATTGGCCTTGATCAGGGGATAAATCAGCTTCGCGGGCTGGATGCGGCGGATCCGCATGCCGACCAGGGAGCCGATGGATACGTGCACGCCGCTGGCCAGGGCGGAAATCCACAGGCCCATGGGAACAAAGTGCAGGAAGATGGCCAGGACAACCAGGACAATCACAACGATAACCGCGATAATAACAGGATCCATTTTTCATTCCTCCTTCAGATATTCAGGGTACCAGCCGGTTTACTTCCGGCAGACGACCAGGTGATCTCCTTCCACGCCGGTGACCAGGACGGAAGCTCCCCTTTCCAGGAAGTCCCCGGTGGTAGCCGCGTTGAGCCGTTCGCCGTCGATTTCAATGAAACCGGCCGGCCGGAGAGGCGTTGCCACCGTGCCCTCGCGGGAAATCCACGCGGCCAGGGCGGCTGTATCCGAAACGGGTTGGGCGGATTCTTCGTTTTTCAGAATCAGCGGGCTTTTGCTCAGCCGCCCCTTCATCGCGCTCCGGTAAGACAGGAGTATCGCCAGGCCGATCAGCAGCAGGACCGCGAATGTGGCAATCACGGCCCACGTTGTTCCGTACAGGGAAGCGGTCATCACAATCGCAATGATTTCCAGGATGATACCGGTGATTCCCGCCACACCGAAGCCCGGCATGAACGCTTCCAGCAGGATCAGTGCGCTGCCAATGACAAAACCGATGATCATAATCAGGTTACCTGTTACAGGATCCATATAAACCCTCCTTTCCCGTATGATATGAATCCGGATTTCTTCCGTTGTCTATATATTACCTGAACGAACATGATGAATACACAGCCGGAACGGAAAAATAAGGGGCTTTATTTTTCCGGAACCTGTCCGGCCGTCTCATTTGCCTTTCCATTATATCCGAAACCCCGGATGAAGGCAATCTTCCCGGCCGGCCGGGGGGGGAATTACGGATTCATCTGCAGCAGCATGGTGCCGAAGTAATCCATTTCCAGGCCTTCGCTGTTTGGTGTGCAGCGCAGCGGCATGCCGCTGTAGTCAATCACATAATCCGTTCCATCCATGCTCCAGGAGAGGGACAGCGTCATTGTGGCCATCGTGAAATCCACGGTGCCGTTTTCATGGAAAACAAGCGAGTATTCCATATCGCCCGGCGTGCCTGCGACCGTGACTCCGGAAGCTGTGTAACGGACACCGCTGTACCGGACGTCCATCGCGATTCCGCTGCCGGCGGGAGCCGGGGCCGGAACGGCCGGCACGCTGCTGTCCGGCACCAGGTAGATTTCGAATCCCATCACCTGCAGGCACAGCATGCCGTCCGCCCGCAGGGTGATGATTTTATCGAAGATACCGGTATCCTCCAGGCCTTCGACCGGACCGGCCAGGTTTTCCAGCCGGCCGTTCGCAAACACAAAGTCCTCATCATGCCCGAAGTAAACCGCGTGCGTACCGGACACTGTCACAGCCTGGTCCGCGGAGCCGAAGAGCATTTCCCAGGAGCTCAGCGCCTGCGCGGAATCCGCCGCCATCATCATTCCGTCCCCGCACAGCCAGGCGGCTTTCCAGGTGCCCGCAAATGCGGATACATCCGCGGCCGGGACCGCTTCAGCGGGGGTGAACGGCGCTGCGGGCGCTTCCCGGTTCAGGGTCATGGACATTCCGTCCATCGCCATGGTCAGGATGCCGTCCGCTTCGGTGCCGGGTACGGGGCTGCCGTCGATGGTCACGGAAATTCCCGCTTCATCCGCGGTCCAGGTACCGAATGAATCACTGCCGGTACCGGTCATGGCGGCTGTACCGTCCCGGTTCAGGGACAGGATCATGACGGCACCGAAGTCCGAAGGACGCATGATCTCTCCGTCACTGACCATTTCCAGCACATACCACTCACCGCCGTACCGGTTCCAGGCAGCCTCCGACGGAGCCACCGGCGCCGGGGTGGGTTCCGGTGTAGGCTCCGGAGTCGGTTCGGGCGTGGGTTCCGGTGTGGGTTCCGGCGTCGGGGACGGGGTCGCGGTGGGCACAGGGGTCGGTGTCAGGGAAGCAATATGCAGGCCCAGGCGGCTGCAGAGCGCAATGCTGTCCGCTCCGTCATCATCCGCGGTCCGGACGCGCCGGATACTGCCGCTGCCGTCAAACGCGTCCGCCGGAATCACCGACGGATCACACAGCACGGTGACGGTTTCCAGCGCGGGGCAGTCCGCAAAAGCGCGGCTCCCGATTTCCGTCACACCGGCAGGAATGGTTATTTCCTTCAGGCGGGAATTGCGGAACGCTTCCGCACCGATGGCGGTGACGGAATCGAACAGGTCGACTTTTTCCAGGACGCTGTCCGCAAAGGCTTCCTTTCCGATCCGGGTCACCTCGTCGTTATAGCAGACCGCGAAGTATGTGACGATCTGGTTTCCCTTCAGGGCATCGTCCGCCACGCCGGTGGTTTCGACGCTGTCGTAGCTGTCGTACGGCCGGATGGCGGTCATGGTACCGGAATAGCCGGCGAACAGGCCGTCATGGTATTCGCCGAGCTGGCTTTCATGGTAATTCACTTCCGGGTTCTGGGCACGCCAGACGCGGGCGGAGAATCCCAGGGAATCGAAGTATGCCTGGGCATCCAGCATGGCCTGTTTCGATGCGCGCCAGTTCAGGTCCACATCGGCCAGCCGGCTTTCCGTTCCGGAAAAGGCACCTTCCCCGATCTGCGGGAGGGAGGTTCCGTCAAAATACAGGTATTCCAGTATCCGGGATCCGGAAAAGGCTTCCTTTCCGATGCTTTCCAGGCCGGCAGGGAAGTATGCCTCGCGGAGGGAAGAACCGCGGAAGGCCTGTTCACCGATTGAACGGACCGACGGGGGAAGGGTGATGGACTGCAGGCCGGAGGCGTTGAAACACCTGTCCGGTATTTCCGTCAATCCGTCCGGGAGGTCCAGGAAATATCCCTTATAGTACTGGAATGCTTCCGGGCCGAGCACTTTGACTCCGGCGGGGATCTCTGTCCAGGTCAGATGATTCAGCCGGCCGAAGGCGCATTCCCCGATTTCCTCCAGGCTGTCCGGAAGGATGACGGCATGAAGGTTTGTACAGCCGGAAAAGCTGTACGCGCCCAGTGCCCGGACCGGTACTCCGCCTATTTCCACCGGGACCTCAATCCAGCCCCGCATGGTACTGCAGCCGGTAATCGTGCCGGAAGCCGGATCAAAGGCAAAGTCTATATCGGGGGAGTGATATGGTTCGGCTGCTTTGCCAGACGGCCGGATCTGTTCGGGACTGACAGATGTCAGCACGGCACGGTACGCGTCCACCTGGTCATCCGGCACATGGATCACCGCTCCGGAAGGCAGCCCCGAAAGGACGGAATTGGCGTCGCTGATCACCGGGCATTCCCCCAGGAAGGTGACTGTTTCCATGCTGTCCATGGAGAACAGCAGCTGGGCATTGATGAACCGCAGGGAGGCCGGGAAGGTGATTTCCTTCAGCTTCGGGCAGTATCCCAGCGCACCGTTGCCGATTACCTCCAGGGTATCGGGCAGGACAATCCGTTCCAGGGAGGGTGCGGTATTCAGCACATTGTAAAAGCCTTCAATCCCGCTCGGGAACGTGATGGAAGTGATATCCTCCCGGCTGGAAGGAAATGTGCTGCCATCGATAAAAATGACCGGATTACCGTCGATCTCCGCCGGAACGACCACTTCTCCGCCGGGACCGTTATATTTTGTGATTTTCGCGTCACGGGCATTGTACTCCCATTCGGGCTTCTCCGGGTCCGCCAGGACCGTACTGAATGCGGCTGCCGCCAGCATGACTCCCAGCAGGCATGCAATCCATTTCCTCATATTTTCCTCCCTTTTTCCACAAATGGAAAAATATCCGTTCTGTTTGCATCTTTTCATATTTTACAACACCTGCCGTGCCTTCCGCAACGGGGAAACCGAATGAAAGCAAAAGAAAAAACGGCCGCGTGCGGCCGTTGACGGCAAAGGGATTACCGGACGTTTTTCCGGGGCGGAAGCGGTTCCCCGAGCGGGAAGGTCCCGGGTTCCACCTGCGTGGCAGTCCAGATGCCGGTTCCGTCGGTGATGACCAGGATATTCCCGTCCCTGGTGCAGTAAATCACTGGATCGGTCTGCGCGTAAGCCTGGTTCAGCGCGAAATTGCGGACGATTCCGCGTTCCCCGCCCGGCACCAGGATCAGATGGGGATTGACGAGTTTATATACCTGTTCCGTTACGGCAATCGGATTGTCGATCCCGTGATGCGGAAAGGACAGGATATCGACATCCGCCAGGGTATCTCCCCAGCGGCGGAGAAGCGACCAGTCCATGAAGTCCCCGGAGAACATGATCCGGATATCGGAATAGGTGACGATAAAGTTGAGGGACTGGGAGTTGCTCTGCCCGGACAGGTTCTCTTTGAAAGGCGGGCTGACACACAGGATATCCAGCGGGCCGACCGTCAGGCGGTCGCCGTCCTTCAGCTGCCGGTAAGTACCAAAGGGAAGGGGGCTGAGCGCTTTCAGGATCTCCGCTGAGGGACCGTAGACAATGGTATCGTCCGTCCCGTACAGTGCGGAAAGCCGGTCCACATTGTAGCAGTGGTCATTGTGCCAGTGGGTGACAAAATGAACGTCCACATGGTCGATTCCGGACGCCTCGAGATATTTGAACAGCGGGGGATTGCCCGCGTTGTCGGAGATCGGCACGGTAATGTTGGTGCCGCAGTCCACGAGGATGACAATGTCCCCGACGGTCAGCAGGTAGGCGTCGGCGCTGCCGATATTGATCTGGTGCAGGCGCAGCAGCTCCCGCTCCGGATCCGGCACGGACCCGGCCATTCCGGATCCGGGCAGGGCGCAGGCCGCCAGTGCCAGGACCAGGATGAGTGAGAAAGCTTTACGGACGTTCATACATTTTCCCCCTTCCCCGGAACATTATCCGTACGGTATCCGGTACACAGACGGCTGTCCAGGACCAGGTATCCGACGACCAGCACCAGCGTGGTCAGCAGATAGACGGAGTAGCAGAAAGGCGACAGCCGCTCACTGATCCACCAGTATACGGCTTCCGGCATCAGGGGCTCAAATTTCGACGGCTTGTCCCGAAGAAACTGGGTGAGACCGTTTACGACAATACAAAGGGAGAGGGAAACCAGCGGCCAGCGGGGGAACTTCCCCGTCTGACCTTTCCGCCGCCGGCAGATCCGGACGGTCAGGAAAATCATGACGAGGGCGGCCAGCACCTGTTCCACATGGACGAAATAGAAGATCAGGCTTTCAATCCGGGGCAGTTCCAGGAAGAAACGGACACTGCACATCAGGTACGCGGCAAAGGAGAAGGTCATCCCGGCATCCTCCGGGATTCCGCGTACGCGCTTTTCCCGCAGCCGGGCGAACAGCGCAATCACGAGGAAAAGAACCGCGGTCAGCGTGCTGACGGCAAAATACCACATGCCGAAATCGTCGCCCACTGCAAAGGGGAATCGGGCCAGCAGGGATCCGTCCTCGATGTCCGGAAGTCCCATATCATACAGTTCCGCCAGGCCGGACTGGTCCAGGAAAATCTCCCCGAACCGGGCGAAGGCGGCCATCAGGCACCCGGGAACCGCCCAGGCGTCCAGCGCGTCGGGAATCCGGCTCCGGTTCCGGACAAAGGGCAGGGCAATACCCAGGCAGAACCCGGCGCATCCGCTGACAAAGGAGAATTCCCCGGGAATCAGCCGTACCAGCATCCCCAGCCCCTGGTCATCCACCGACACATGGAAAAAGGCCAGGAAAACCAGCTTGGCGCAGATATACGCCAGGAGGATTCCGGCCGGGATACCTGCCAGGATACGGGACACCGGGAGCCCTTTCCGGCGGGCCCGGAGAATGTAAAGAACGGCGGACAGGAGCAGGCCTGCCGCCATGGTAATTCCATAACCAATGACAGAGTTCACAAAGATTCCTCCCGGTTACTGTTCCGCTGACGCGAAGTAGATGATATCCCGCAGCTTTCGCTGGGAGGTGCTGCCGTAATTATTGATCCGGCCTTTATTGAAGAACAGGGAGGTGGAGTCCCCGCCGTCCAGATTATAGGCGGTCTCCACACCCAGGGAAGCAACCAGGTCGGCAAACTCCCGCAGCGTCATTCCGGAATTGCCCCGGAAGGGACCGGCACAGCAAACCATCCGGTAGCTCAGCGGTCCGGTCTGGCAGATGCACATCCGCTGGCGCCGGTCATTGGCGGACATATCAATCCACTTCTGCTCTCCTTCAAAGGCGGTAAACGCCTCGCCGTTTTCGACAAGGGCCGGTCCGAAGGAGAATGCCTGCAGGATGCGTTTCCCGTTCACCGTACCGCCGATGGATCCCTTTACCGGGCGGTCCAGGACCTGGAAATCGCCGTCCTCATCAATCACCAGGACATCCATCAGCCGGCTGTCCCAGCGGCCTCCCTCATCCAGGCTGTCCTTGAACAGGACTCCCTGCCGGACGATGTATCCGAGGCCCCGCTTTTCCGAGCTTCCCCAGAAGTCCCCGCTGATCATGACGACTGCGGAAGAACGATCGAAAAGGGTTTCCGCCCGCAGCTCGGCGTTTTCGCTGTCAAACGCGCCGGAACGGCTGGCAGACATCGTGCGAAGCTGGGACGCGTCGCTGATCTTCACATCGCAGTACCAGTAGGAGCAGGAGCCTGTGTTCGCAGCGGTCACCTGGGCGGAGATGGTGGAGTCCTCATAGGAAAGCGGTGTGGTAAATCCTTCCGCCTTCGGGGCCGGTCCGACGGAGAAATCGACGGGCAGCAGGTATCCCTTATCCGAGAAATCCTGGGGCTGCAGGAGCGCAAGCGGTTCCGCCTCTTTCAGGGCAGCCCCGGCCGGGGCCGCTTCCGCGGCAGCCGGGGTTTCCGGAACCGGAACGGCGGGAGCACCGGTGTATCCGGTGTCCGTGTTCTCCAGCGGGAAGCTGTCCTCAAAGGCGACATATTCGTAGTGGGGATGTTTACTGTCTTCGCCGAACATCCGGACGATGGCATCGTAGTGGGGGTGGCGGCGTTCACCGTAGATGAAGCGCCAGGTACCGGTGGTCGAGTAATGCGTATGGTCAATCTCCGTATCCGGGAGCGCCGCGGCCAGATCTGCCACCACGGCGGCATCCGGTTTCACATTGTACTTCTGGCTGGCAAACATCCACAGGCGTTTCAGCGCGGGCAGGGTTTTGACCGGGGTGTAATCCTGCACATGGTTGAAGCAGATATTCAGGTCCAGCAGATGGGGCAGGCCGGTGAGCGGAGACAGGTCCTGGATGTCGTTCTTGAACAGTTCCGCGTATTCCAGGTCCTTCAGGGAGGCGATCGGGGTAATGTCCGTCACATGGTTGCAGGCAGCAATCAGCACGCGCAGGTTCGGCAGGCTGTAAAGGAAATCGAGGCTGGTGACATTGTTGTGCCCGATGTCCAGCGCCAGCAGGTTCCAGCAGTACTTCAGGATTTCAAAGTCTTCGCTGCTGTGCTGGAGGCTGGAATTATTGTGAAGCGTGGACCAGGAGGTATAATCCGTACGGATCAGGTGCTCATGATCCGCACTTTTGATGACCAGCGTCCATCCCCACTGGATTTCCGGAAAGCGGGATGCGAGCAGGTCACAGTGTTCCCGGTCCATTTTGGTCTGCCACATATCGACACGGCGCAGGCCGGGCATCTGCTCCAGGAACCCGATCAGCCCGTCAAAATCACGGACCACGAGGTCACCCAGATCAATGTATTCCGCGCTTTCAGGATAGTTTTTTCCTTCGTAAGCCACATCGGCCAGCACGACGGCCGGGAAAAGCAGCAGGATGACGAGGCAGCACCATAACCATTTGCGTTTCAATGTCACTGATCTCACTTTCTGTTTCAATTGGGGTTCCATGCGGGGAAGGTTAACCGGCATTCAGGTAAGGGAGGTGGATGATACTGTATCCATCCTCTTCGGTAAGCTCCGGAAGCGGGAAGGCGGTGTCATACTGAACCGCGTGGATCACAGGCGCCGCATCGTCCCCGCTGACCGGAACAGGCTGGTAATTATTGTGGGGGTTGTCGCTGCTGGTATAGGCGGGAATCAGTTCAACCGCCTGTCCCAGGTAGGTGCCCTCATCGGAAAAATCCAGGCGGACACGGGCGATCAGCGAGTACAGGGAGGAAACCTCCCACGTGTGATAGGGTTTGGTGCGGATTTCGCTGTTGCCGCCGAAGACGAAATTCCCGAGGGAGTAAAGCATGGTACGGTTTTCATGCACCGCAGCGCCCTGTACGACATGGGGATGGTGCATCACAACCAGGTCCGCACCGTTGTCGATGAAGGATTTTCCGATTTTTTCCTGCGTGACCGTATGGCAGGCGTCATACTCGGAACCGCTGTGGAACAGTACGACGACGGCATCGGCTTCCCCGTCCTGTTTCACACGGCGGATTTCCGCCCTCAGCCAGGGCAGGTCATTCTGGAACGTCGGATCCTGGAAGCTGTTGACCGCATAGAAGGCAATCCGGATTCCCTCCTTCTCCAGGATATAGGAGGTTCGCGCCCGGAACCACGCGATCCCGTTCTCAGACAGGATGCGCTGTGTATCCTCAAGGCCGCGGGTTCCGTAATCGCCTGTGTGATTGTTGGCCAGCCCGGCGGCCTCCACGGAGGAACCGGACAGGATTTCCGCAAATTCCGCCGGCCCGCGGAAACGATAGGTCTTGTTTGTGTTTTCCCCGGAAGCGGAGTCGGACAGGACTCCCTCCAGGTTGACGATGGTCAGGTCGTCCGCTTCAAACAGGAAACGGACCTTTTCAAAGGGATAGGAGAATCCCTCCCGCCCGACCACCGAATCGAAGGAGCTGCCGCCGGCCCGCTTTGCTTCCTCGCTGCCCAGTGTACAGTCCCCGGCAAATGTGAGAATAACGGACCGGTCGGCGGACGCGCCGGCCGGCAGTCCGGAAAACACAGAAACAAGGAAAAGGACAGACAGCAGTTGCGCGAGCCGTTGCTTCATTTTTTCACTCCAATGATCATTCTGCGCGGGGAACCCTGAATCCCGAAAAAACAGATCGCTTCATTATATTGAATGAAACAACGGATGTCAACGCCGGGACCGTTGGAGAACAACGGGGACAGGCGCCGGATTCACGATGCCGGCGGGGCGTCCGGCGTCCGGTACCAGCAGTAGCGGATCACGGTTTCCCAGAGGAAAACCGGGAGCCAGGTCCCGTCCGGAAGCATGAAGTAACGGGTATCCTGGTTCTGCTGGTGGACCGTGTACGGCACCGCTGACGAATCACGGCAGACCAGGGAAACGCATACGCCGCCGTCGGTTACGGTGGTTCCCCGGTATTTCGGGAGCCCGTTGGCGATCAGGTCCGCAAACCGGTCGGAGATCTGGGCATTGACCGTGCTGTTGATGATCAGCGGTTCATCCAGGTAACCGGCCAGTTCCGGGACCTCCTCCTCTGTATAGCCATACATGCGCAGCGTACCGATATAGATACCGATATGGCGTCCGGGGTGTTCCACCAGCAGCAGGTCTCCGGGACGCAGTTCCTTCATCAGGGATGTGAAATCCGCCTCCGGCGTGAAGGCACTGTCCATCAGGTGATGATCCCGGTCCCAGAACATCATATCCATGGTATCCATCTTATACCCGAAGGTTTCCTGCCATACCCAGGCAACATAGCCATAGCAGTCATAGCCGTACAGGTAGTTCAGTCCCTTCCGGTAATAGGACGGGCTGTTGGACCAGGCGGGCAACACGACATAATCCGGTTCTTTGGCAAAAACGTGGCTGGCGGTCCGTCCGCCCCAGAGGTAGGGAACGCCGAGGGGCATCCGGGCGCTGACTGCCGCACCGGAGATCCGGTTGTACCGGGCAATGAACGGGTTTCCCTCCTCCAGCAGGGTGAATGCATGATCCAGCATCGGAACAGCGGACAGGCTGTGTTCGGCCCGGACCGCTGAAGCCGGGAGCAGCATGACGCACAGGAGCAGGACGGCCGAGCGCATCAGGAACCGGCGCATGCGGACCACCTCCGTTTCATTTACAGATACCAGCTTTCCTATTTTACAACGATGGTTT
>JAFRTK010000102.1 GCA_017427165.1 Clostridia bacterium | reverse complement strand
TTTTCCGTTTTACCCGGCATCCGGCGCAAACAGTCCGGCGTGTTCATGGACCATGGCGGCGTAAAGCGTTGCGGTCCAGCCGTAATCCCGGATGGTCTGTGTAATCCTTTTGGAGCCGATATACGGAATAACCGGCGTGCCCTTCCGGAGCAGCCGGGGGGAATCAACCCGGCCGTAGCCGTCATAATACTCATAGAAAACGCCGTCGTTCAGGAATGCGCGCGTCACGCCTTCCACGGCGTCCCGGATAATCCGGTCCGCCAGGTCGTTTTCCCCGTAACTGTACAGGCCTTCCGCGATCAGGTACACATAGTTGGTCCATACGGGGCCGCACCACATATCCGTCCCGAATGAGGGATCGGATACGGAAATCGACGGGATGGGGAATGGCGTCCGGAACGCTTTGGGATCATTCAGCGACGCAGTCAGCGCGTCCTTCTGCCGGTCGGAGCAGATTCCGGCGAACAGCGGCAGGAAGGAACACACGGACTGGAAACGGTGCTGTTTCCCGGTTTTCAGTTCAAAATCGCAGTATATGCGGTCTTCTTCATCCCACAGGCGTTCATTGATCAGGCGCGTCAGCGTCTGCGCGTATTCCGCCCATTTTTCCGCGTCACCGTCCCGGTGCAGGATATTCGCCAGATAGCTCATCGCGTCTGCTTCCTTCTTCATGAAGCAGGAAAAATCGATGCATTCCATCTCTTCCACATTGTCAAAGCGGGAACAGTTGTCCATGCCGGATTCGTCGCACCGGTTGGTTGCCTGGTCCCGGTTGATATGCCAAAAGAACAGGCCGTTCTCACTCCTGCGGTTGTCCATATCCCATTGCAGGTATCGGGTCAGCGCATCGTAGCACCCTGCGGCGAAGTCCGTATCGCCGGTTCTCCGGACGATTTTTTCGACGCTCCATGCGATCAGGGGCGGCTGGGTGATCCGGCTGTGGGAATCCGGCGCGGACATATGGGGAATCATGCCGTCCGGCTGCTGGGAATCCAGCAGGGCAAGAATCGAGTCCTTCGCAAGGTCTTCACTGATGATATAGTTGCCGAAGCTGTGATAGCAGGAATCCCACAGCCACAGTTTTTTGTGCGGGTACCGTTCAGGTGTGGTCCACAAATGCCGGAAAACCCTTTCCGGCGTATAAACCTGGGATTTCATCACGGAAACCGCGTGCAGGAAAGTTTTCCCGACGCCTTCTTCCAGGTCGGCCCGTTGGAACCGGTCAAAGAAGGCTGTGCGCTTCTCAATCATTTCTTCAATTTCCTGCCGGCTGATCTCCGTTTTTCCCTCGGTCGACAGGCAGAACAGGCAGCATTCTTCCGTCTCCGCCGTGCTCAGGATTACGTCCGGTTTTTCCTTTCCCGAATCGAACACCAGCCGCAGGCGTCCTTCAGGGCAGATTCCGGCCACGGTCGCATTGGACTGGAATACAAAGCATACCCGGTGCCACGCGTCCCGGATGCGCATCTTCCCCAGGATGATGTCGGAAGCAACGGTTTCCCACACGAGATCCGCGGCATCGGTCGTGTCAATATACAGTTCAAAGGGACTGGCCGTCATAAAACGGATCCCCGGGTGATCCCCGAGAAGCGTCCCAACCAGCTGGGAGGAAAAATCCGTTTTCCCTTCCAGCCCGGAAAAAGCAAACAGTGCACCCTGGCCCCACACGTCCATCCTGGTCATAGTTTTCTCCTTTCATCCTGCCGTCCTCCCGGCAGGCAGGTGACAGTCCTGTCATCCTGATATATAATCATGCTGCTGAAGCTTCTGTTCTGTACCATCATCAGATTCCCGCAACACCGGATATGGAGATGACCTGCCAATGCAAGTTTCCTATCAGAATCCGCAGGCAGACGCCTGGCACCGGGCCGTCCTGGACAATCCTGCAGCCTTCCCTCTCCGCTTCTCCTGCGGCGGCCGGATCATTCACGGTTTCCCGGAAAGTGAGTTTGCCCGCGTGGATCAAAGCGAGCACCGGGAAGGCGGCAGGCTGGTCACCGAAATCGTCTTTCAAAAGGATGACTGCCTTTTTGTAACCCTGCGCTGTGCCTTTTACGGGGAATACGGCATCTCCGAATGGACCGTCTGGTTTGAAAACCGCGGGCAGCGGGATACGGATGTGCTGTCCGATGCGGAAACCGTCCTCACTTTCCCGGGGAAATATCCGGTCCTGAAGGGAATCCTGGGGGATCACGGAAACGACTACAGGCCCTACGCGCTGGACGTGGCCTCCCAGCCCCGGTATTTCGAATCCAACAGCGGGCGGGCCACCCATGTCAACTTCCCGTACTTCAACCTGGAATACGGTGATGGCGGCGTCATCCTGGCCATCGGCTGGGCCGGGACCTGGCGGGCCGGTTTTCGCTATGATGCCGCATCCGGCGTCACAACGGTTACAGCACGGTCAGTCAACCGTCTGAATGCAAAGCTTCGTCCCGGGGAAAAAATCCGCACTGCCCTGTTTGTCCGTGCCCCGTACCGGGTGCGCAGCGAGGATTATGCCGTCAATTTCTGGCGCAGCTGGTTTATCGCGTACAACCTGCCCCGGGCAGACAGTGCGGGTCGCCGGCTCGCCCCGTTTTCCACCTGCTGCATTGCGGGCGACACCGGACGTCCCAATTCCGACGGCAGCATCTCGGAAGACCGGACAACCTGGAAGCCTTCCCTGGAGAAGATGATCTCGGAAGACGCAAAAGTGGATTTCCGCTGGTTTGATGCCGGCTGGTATGTCGCTCCCGATGGTTCCAGTCCGAAGGATGACTGGTGGGGTACGGTCGGCACCTGGTGCCTGGATCCCGTGAAGTGGCCTGGAAGCACCTTCCTGGAGTCCACGGATTATGCCCGGGCCCACGGCATGAAAACCATCATGTGGTTCGAACCGGAAAGGGTCACCGATCCGGAATCCCTGGCAAAATACTGGAACTACGATCCCCGCTGGGCCATCCGGCTGCCGGGCGTCAAAGCAGTTTCGAACAACATCGGGGACCCCGCCTGTTTCCGGTGGACCCTGCAGCGCATCCTGCGCACCCTGCAGGAAAACCGGGTGGAAATGTACCGGGAGGACAACAACAGCGACCAGGCGCTCCTGTGGCAGCATCTGGACAGCCTCGAAGGCGAAGACCGCGCCGGCATCACCGAATGCCGGTTTATCGATGCCCATTACCGCCTGTGGGATGAAATCATTGCCTGCACATCGTCTTACGGCGGCTGCGCCTTTGTGGATTCCTGCGCCAGCGGCGGCGGAAGAAACGACCTGGAATCCCTGCGGCGGGGCATACCGCTTCTTCGCAGCGACGCGGACCGGACCACCGCAGCGCTCCGCCTTTCCATGACCACTTCCTTCAACCGCTGGGTCCCCTTCTGCGGGGCAAACAACAAGGAAAAGCCGGATATGCTTTCTCCCTCCGGAACGCTGGACCATTACGTATGGCGGGCTTCCTACCTGCCGGTCCTGAACGTTGATTCCCAGTTTGTACAGGATCCGCACCAGGATTTCGAAATGCTCCGCTGGGGCCTCCGGGAATGGAAGCAGGTCAACGCTTATCTGCTCAAGGACTTTTATCTGCTGACCCCGTGGCATACGGAGAAGGATGTATACGGTTTCACCGCCTATGCCTTCTGGGATCCGGAATCCGCTTCCGGCGTACTGCTGGCGTTCCGCCAGGAAAAATGCATGGAAGGCTGCCTGTCCGTCACCCTGCCCTTCGCGTCAGGCAGACAGGTCTTTACGCTCAAAGACCAGGACACGGGGGAAATGCTCTCCGGCAGTGCCGGTGATTTCATCCTGCGCTTCTCCCATCCCCGCCAGGCTCGGCTCCTGTGGATCTCCGCATCCAGACCGTAACCCGGTTTTTCTCCCGGTTCCAGTGTTTTCCGCAGGACGCGTAATCCGTCAGCAGCAGGGGCGTGTGATCCGGTTCCCGGTCGATCCGGATCCGGATCGTTTCATCCGGTTCCGGTGCCAGCATCCTCCAGGAAACCGGACCGTCCGGCAGTATGGCCGGGCTGTCAAAGTCCGGTTCCTTTGCTTCATCCCGGGCCAGCACGATGCAGCCGTACCGGAAAGCGTCGCTGCCGCCGATGGTCTCCCGGACCAGCGGGATTCGCCCGCGGATCTCCACCGTATCTCCGGAAAAAAAGCGCCTTTTCAGGCATACATACCCTCTCTCCCGGGGCAGCTTCTCCTGGCGGACACCGTTCACCAGGATTTCTGTTTCCGCTGTTTCCTCCGGAACACGCAGCCGCATTGCGAACGCTGCCGGTCCTTCCTCCGTTTCCACCGTCATCCGCATGGTTCCCTCCCGCGGATAGCCGCTTTCGGCAGTCAGTGCCGTATATTTTCCGTCCGCGGTGCGGAAGGCCGCCCGGCCGGAAAACATCGCGTTGATATATACGCCGTCTTCGCCCTGCAGGACCGCCGTCAGCGGCAGCAGCGCGATCCCCGCTGAGGCGATGCAGGCACAGCATCCATAGAATCCGCCGAATGAAAACCGTTTCAGCCCGCCGATGCCGTTGCCCCGCCGGCTGTCCGTCAGCGGGCTGTAACTGTCAAACGGCAGGCCGCACATCATTGTCTTCGACGGCCGGTCGTACTGGGGCAGGCCGTACAGGTTCACCGCCCCGTAAAGCGCATTATACCCTGTCCGTTCGATCCGGTCGTAATACCGGCTGTCCCCGGTCATCAGCAGCAGCCGGGTGCACAGCCGCATCCAGGTCACAGAGACGCAGGTCTCCTGCATGATTTTCCCGGAAGCCTCCGCCTGCCGGAGCGTGGAATGGTCAAACAGTTCATCGGTGCATCCGCAGCAGCCGATAATGGTCAGGTCCGTCTCCTCAACCGCATGGAAAAAGTTGATCACGGCACAGAGGTACCTTTCCTTCCCCGTCGCCTGGTAATAGGCCAGTACGCCTTCAAAAAAGGAGATTGTTTCATATGCCTTGGTTTCCGGGTATTGATAAGGCGGTATCCTGCCTTCCAGCGCGATTTCAATCAGGTTGCCGTCCCGGCATCCGCCAGTCGACAGGATATATTCGGCAAAACGAAGGTACCGTTCCTCATTTGTCAGGCCGTAGAGGGCCATGAACGGCTCCAGGATGGAGCAGGAATTGACCCCGCCCCAGTAATCGGATGTTTCCGTAATATTGGTTTTCCCCGGGCCGCACTGGTCGGTCACTGCGTCCGCGTGCCGGATCAGGGCATGCAGGATCTGCTTCCGCTCATTCTCCTCCCGGCATATTTCCAGGAAGTGAAGAAGACCGGTCATCACATATTTCCGGCCCCACAGGTCCCATCCTGTCAGCTGGGCGGAAGCGGAATAGGTGGAAATCCGGCCGTCCTCCCGCTGGGTGCACAGAAGGCTCCGGACTGTTTCCCGAAGGAGCCCGTACAGTTCCTCATTCCCCGTTGCCCGGTAGCAAAGGCATGCGCCTCGCATCATTTTGCCCCAGTATTCACACCGCCAGCCCTTGTCCGGATCATCGGAATCCGCCGTAAAAACGCGCACAAAATCTGCCCAGAGTTCCGGAACCAGAAGCTGCCGGCTCAGGGTAAATTCCAGATAATCCCGGTATATCCCGGCAAAAGCCATGTCATGCGGGGCCAGGAACCGAAGCAGGTCGGCCATAACGGCGCTCCTTTTTTATTTGGCTGCATTCCCCGCCGCAGGCTCGTCCTGCCCGGCGCTGCTTCTGCGGCGGTATTCGTTCAGGGTTACCCCGTAGTATTCCTTGAATTTGGTGGAAAAGTACTGCAGCCGGCTGTATCCGATGGCTGCGCAGATTTCTTCGTTGGTCAGCTCGTTTTCCCGGATCAGGCGCGCAGCATGTTCCATCCGTACTTCCTGCAGATAATCCACCAGCTTCTTCCCCGTTTCCTGATGGAATACACGGCTCAGGTGCCCGGTGCTGATGCTCAGCGCATCCGCGATGGACTGGGTGGAAAGCTCGGCCGGCGGTGTATTGCGGATATGCAGGATGGCATACTCGACCACGCTCCGGTTGCCTTCGCTGCTTTCCCTGGACAGATACGCGATCAGGGTCATGCTGTCTTCCTTCAGGCGGGTGGAGAAAGCGCTGATGTCCTCAAGATGGTAGTAGGTGTTCATCAGGTCATCGCCGAACACGTCTTCGGGACTGCTTTTCATGTCATACACGATCTTGCACAGGAACATGGCCGCGGTCAGCATCACGCTCCGCACAATGTTCAGGTAGGGTGTATTTTCCTTCAGCTGCGCCACGATCGCGTCAATTTCCTCGTTCGCCTCATCAGCCGACTGGCGGCGGATCATGGATGTCAGGGAATTGAACCGGGAAATCAGCTGGGTCAGCTCCGCCTCTCCCCTTGGGGTCTCTTTCGCTTCAAATACGCTGACGCGGCCGGCTTCGCCGAAGTAGCGGTTCGACAGTGCGCGGCGCGCGCAGCGGAAGCTGACCTGCACGCGGTTTTCCGTTTCCACCATCACGCCGACGCCGAATGCCAGGGGAATATGCTTCTCATCCAGGATTTTCGACGCCTTCATCAGGATTCCGGGAACCGCGTCCGCATCCATGCCATGGTTGATCAGCAGCACCCGTTCCTTTTCCCGGCTGGTGAACGCAGTGATCGCATACTTGTCCGGGAAACAGGCCAGTACGCTCTTCTCCGTTTCAGGAGAAGGCACATTGGACATGATCACCACCTGGAAATGGGGATAGGTAAAATCAATCCCCAGCTGGGGCATGGGACCGGTATACTGGGCCTCGCCGTACATCAGGCAGTTGAGCCAGGCATCCCGCAGCGTTTTCTGGTTTTTCTGCAGGAACTGTGCCTGCTGCGTCCTGATTTTACTCATGTCCTGCAGCGCTGTTTCAATGCGGGAAAAATGCTCAATGGGCGAAGTCACCAGGCTTCCGCCGCTTTTTTCATCCTCGGGGATGTCGATATGGCGGATCAGCTGCCGCATCGGCCGGGAATAGTGGGTAATCTGCACCCACAGAACCGCGATCATTCCGGCGCACAGCAGTACGAAGCAGATCACCGCCACCAGGGTGAGGGTGCTGTTGTAATTCTGCAGCCGCCCGGCATTCGGGCGGGCCAGCACATAAATGAAGCCGCTGGCAGCGCTGGAGCTTTCCGCAAGCAGGGCCTCCCGGCCGTCCTGCATGTGCCAGGAATGGTCCCCGTTCTGCGCGTTGGGCAGGGGAACGCCGACCAGTGAAGTGTCTGCCGCGCTCCAGATCACGCCCTGCACGTCGGCCAGGAACACCTGGTCCGATTCGCCCAGCGTGCGCAGGGAACGCTGCAGCAGCGTATGCAGCTTTTCCTCCTTAACCGCGGATACGATCATCGGCGTTTTCCCTTCCGGGAAAATACCGGGCAGGGGGCCTGCATAAACGATGTAGGGGATCTCCTCCCCGCTTTCGGCAAGCGGCTGCCTCAGCCAGACCATGTCTTCCGGCTCAACGTTCAGCAAAAACGAATAGGCGCTTTTCTTTACCGTATATTTTTTATCCTCGATAAAATGGACGCCGTCTGAACCGACGGCCATTCTGGCCTCCGGGAAATACAGCAGCACCCGGTCGCAGGTCGAAATAGCCGCGCATGCCGATGCGCACCACTCGGACATCTTTTTGATTTCCGTGCTGTCGGCCTCCCCCTTCTGGGAGACGGACTGGACGGTTTCCGTCATTCCTTCCTTTGCGGACAGCCGCCGGACCGGTTCCGTACGCATCGGCATCATAATCTGGTAATCCGCGTTGTCCGAAAGGATTGAGGCTTCCTCCCGCAGGGTGCTGTTCGCTTCCTGGTTCCGGATGGATGAGTAAACCAGCATAAAGATGCCGGACAGCATCACGGCGATCACGGTAAATATCACAATGATCCAGATGCTGGCCACATTGATCATCCGTTTACCCTTCACGACAGTCTCCTCCGCATCCGTTTTTGAATTTCCTTTGGATTGAATATACACGAAATTCTCCTGTTTCGCAAACGCCGGAAATCCATTTGGGATGAGGGAACCATCCGTATGGCCGTCCGTACCGGAAAACACCGGTGATCTTCACACCGGATCAGGCAAATACGCTCCGTGTCAGGAATATCCCGGTGATCAGGCAAAGCTGCGCCGGGACGTAAGTAAGCCAGATCACTGCCGTCACATATTTTCCCCGGACAGCCCCGTATTTCCGGGCCAGCAGGACCGCGTCCGACAGGAAAAACAGAATCGCTCCCGCCGCGCTCAGGAGGTACCCCCCGCCCGCCTGTCCGTATACAGTGACCGCGGCTGCCGCGTGGATGCCCACCGTCAGCAGGTAGAAGGATGCCGCCGCGAAAAGCCCCGGTGAAAACCTGGAACTGCCGCGGGAATAAAACAGCAGGCCATGGAGGACCGTCAGGACAAGGAACAGGGAAAACGGCAGTGCAGAATGGGTCAGCAGCTCCGGAATACTCTTCCCGTATGATGCAAGAAGCGTACAGATATACAGGATATGCGCGGCAAGAAAAGCAAGCCCGCCCTTGGCCAGCTTGTTTTCAATGCATTCCGGATACCCGGCCAGCAGCGCGTCTCCCAGGGTGCTGATTCCCATTGCAAGGGCTGCCAGGTAGCAGCACGAACTGTGGGACAGCACCGCAAGGATCACGGAAAGAGCGGTCAGGCTGCCGGAAATGATCATTTTTCGCTGCTTGGTCAGCCGCACGGAACAATGATCCCTCCCTGCCGCATGTTTTTCGTCCGCATGGTGCTCATTCATAATCACTCACGAACACCATATCCGTGCGGATATCCCAGGGGTCTGACAGGCGGATGTCAAAGAGCCGTCCGCCGCGCAGGCGTTCCCGGTTATGTCCCGGATCGTTGTCCCGGGTACCGTAGGCGTCATAACCGATACTCCCGTCAAATCCCATATGGATGCCGCCATAAACGCCGTCGAAGGTATTAATGTGGTCATGGCCCGCAAACATCGCTTTCACGTCGCCCCGCTGGAAAGCGGCGGCGAAGATTCCGGAATTGATATCCGATGCACTCACACGCTCGTTGTATTCGCCCCGAAGCCCGGTGCGGCCGGCATTGCGCAGTATCGCGTGAAATTCGATCAGGGGAATGTGGAACATCATCAGGGACGGGATTTTCCGCCCGCACAACCGTTCCAGCTCCACCGATGTGTTCCAGTACCACATCACCTGCTCAAACCGGATAAAGTCATAATCCGAATAGGATACGATCGGGCTGGGCATCAGCACGTCCCAGTACAGGTCACCGGGATAATCCAGGGGAACAGTCTGGGTTTTGAAATCCTGCTGGGAATCGATACCCCACACACCGAAGACCGGTTCGTCCTTTTCGTTCAGGATCGGCAGGAAATAGTTTCCGGAGCCCGGCAGTTCCTCCGGCCCGGCCTTGGAAACGCACCAGGGATACGATTCGTAAACGGCCTCCTGTTCTTTTTTGGACACCTCCGGCGTCTGGTCATGGTTGCCGAACACATGGGCCCAGGGGATACGGCGCTTCTCCATGGGAGATACCAGTTCCGCCAGCTGCTGCTCGAACATTTCCTTACAGGTAAAGCCGGCAACATTGTCGCCGTTCAGCAGCACCAGGTCCGGTTTTGTGGCATCGATCAGGGTTTCCATGGCACGGACGGTGCGTGCTCCCTGGGCGGGTTTGTGGTGGGCGTCGCTCATCATCAGGATGCGGTATCCCCCGTCCTTCCGGAAACGGAGGGGGTGTTTGGTCTGAAAGGGTTCCGGCAGGGGCATATGCGTGCTTCCTTTCTGCCGGTTTCCCGGCATGCAGTGACAGCGGGGCCGCCGTGAAGACGGCCCCGCCGAAACAGGTTATTCAGTTGCCGGGACAGCCCGCAGCAGGCAGGCCGCCCGGCCGGCCGGACCGCGTTCAGCGGTCACAGCTTTCATCAGCGGGAGTGATACCACTCGTTGGCTTCTTCAGTGATCTTCGCGCCGCCCATTTCGTTCCACTGCTTCACGAAGTCATCGAAAGCGTCCACGGGCTTCTCGCCGGTGATGATCTGTACATAAGTCCCCAGACGCAGTTTCTCCATATCTTCCCAATGCGCCGGCTGGGAAGCGGTGGTGATGGGCAGCAGGGTGTTGGAGTAACCGCCGGTACGGAACTGCGGCAGCGTCTTGCCCCAATTCCACTGGGCGGGCTTCACCTTCATGGCGAAGTAGGGATTCTGCAGCGTGTTGAACATGTTGGTGTGGCTGCCTTCATCCGCGCGTTCATGACCTTCCTTGGGAATGTAGCCCAGCAGGTCATCATAGTCGTACTGGTCGGATTCCAGGTCCCAGTTCCAGATCTTCAGCCAGGTGTCGAAATCGGAACCGATGGTATTGATGATCTCCAGGATGCGGGCCACCTTGGCGGGCTGATCGGCCAGCTTGTAGCTGAACACGATGGCTTCAGAGGTGGTCAGGCCCCAGCTCTCGCCGCCCTGCTTTCCGTCCGGGCCGGTGGGGTTGTAGCCGATGATCATCTTGTCGTAGCCCAGTCCTTCTGTCGCCGCGAAGGTCCGCATGGTGCGGCCGTACTGGAAGTTGCCGCCCTCGCCGGTTTCCTCGTTCTTGGGTCCGTCGAAGTCGGGAGCCAGGTGATAGTAGGCACCGGAGGAGGAGAAGCCGATCTGGCCGTTTTCAAACGGAACGGACAGGGCCCAGTAGCCGCCCTGGTTTTCGCCGGTGATGAATTCGGGGTCAATCAGCTTGTCGGCATACCACTTGGCCAGCAGCGTCAGGGCGTCCTTCATGCCGGGATACACAGCGCCGAACACCAGGTTGCCTTCCCCGTCATCCACCCAGCGGTCCGGCAGTGCGCCAAAAGCGCCGAAGATGGGGTTCATACCGGTGTTGCTCAGTGCGTAGGTGTCCTTCTCGCCGTTGCCGTCCGGGTCTTCATTGGCGAACTTGTAGAACACTTCTTCACATTCTTCCAGGGTCATGGGCACTTTGCCGTCGGTGTAGCCGAACTTGGCCAGCCAGTCGGCACGCCAGAAGGGCGCGTAGTTGAAGTAGCCGTCGCCGTTCACGCGGGGCAGGCCATAGTTCTTTCCGTTGTAGGAGACGTTGCTGAAGCAGTCCGGATCATATTCGATCAGCCAGGCATAGCTTTCCGGCATGCACTGCTGGATCACTTCCAGGGGCAGCTCCATGGCGACTTCCTGCTTGACCCACTTGGCGAACTGCTGGGCGTTCTGCAGCATGAACACGTCCGGCACTTCACCGCCCGCGATACGTGCGGTCAGCAGCTCGTCGTAGTTCTCACGCTCGATGAACCATACGTCCAGGTCCACATTGAACTTTTCTTCCAGCCAGGCAACCACGGTGTCACCCTCGGCGACGGCGTCGGTATCATGACCGGCCAGCCACGCGATGGTGATCTTCTCATCCGGGTTGGACACGTATTTGCTCAGGTCCACATCGGCCAGCGCGCTTACGCAGCTGATGCAAAGGACCAGAGCCAGGAGCAGGGCAAGACCTTTTTTCATGGGAATACCTCCTTCAATTTATCTAATCAGGGATAGCCCCCTGATCGGGTACAGATTGGGAATCAGCCCTTCAGCGAACCGATCAGCACGCCCTTCACAAAATACTTCTGCAGGAAGGGGTATACGCAGAGAATTGGGATGGTGGCCAGCATAATCGACGCGGCGCGCAGGGTCACGATATCCGTATCGGTAGTGTTGGCCACAGCCTCGCTCGCGGCGGTCATTTCCTTGGAGTCCGTCAGGATGATGCGGCGCAGCACCACCTGCAGCACGAATTTTTTTGGATTGGTGATGTAAAGCAGGCAGTTGAAGTATGCATTCCAGTTGCTCACGATGACCCACAGGCTGATCGTGGCCAGGATCGGGCCGCTCAGCGGCAGCATGATCCGCCACAGCACCTGCCAGCTGTTGGCGCCATCGATGGTGGCCGCCTCCTCCAGGTCGTTCGGCAGGGACATGAAATAGTTGCGGGCGATGATCACATGGGATGTGCTGATGCAGTGCGGCAGGATGATGGCGAAGAAGCTGTTCCGCATCTTCAGGGTGTTGTTCACCAGCAGGTATGTGGGAATCATGCCGCCGGATACAAACATGGTTACCAGGATGATGGTGGTAAACAGCCCGCGCAGGGGCAGGTCCTTCTTGGAGAGGGGATAGGCGGATAGCACCACGCCCGTAATGGAACATGCCCAGCCCAGGAAGCACACGATCAGGGTGTTTTTGTATCCGCTCCACAGGAAGTTCGCGCTCAGCATATGCTTATAGGCGTCGGTGGAAAATTCCCGGGGCCACAGCCGGAATCCCGCCGCGGAGGCAAAATCCGGCGTGGTGAAAGAATTCACCAGTACATGCCAGTAAGGATAAAGGAAGGTGACGCTGAGCAGGGCGAAAAAGATGATCAGGAATGCCTGGAAATACGGTTCGCCCTTGCTTTCATATATCCGGTGCCTCTTCCGCTTCGGAGCCGGCACAGCGATAGTGCTCATTCTGCTTCCCTCCTTACCACAGGCCGTATTCGTTGATACGTTTGGAGATGAAATTGGCGCTCACCACCAGCACCAGGGAAATAATGTTGCGGAACAGCTCCACAGCGGTCGCGTAACCGTAATCCAGGTTCTTCACACCCTGGCGGTAAATAAACGTTCCCAGGACGTCGCCGACGCCCAGGACCGCGTCGTTCAGCAGGTTGAAGATCTGGTCAAAATCATCCTCCACCAGGCTGCCCATGTTCAGGATCAGCATAATGGTTACCACCGGGGCGATGCCGGGCAGCGTCACGTGCCAGATCCGGCCCCACCGGCCGCATCCGTCCACCCGCGCCGCGTCGTACAGCTCCTCGTTGACGCCGCCCAGGGCGGCCAGGTATACGATGGAGCCCCAGCCGATCCCTTTCCAGATGCCGGTCACTACGAGCGTCCCCCGGAAATACTTGGGGTCTCCCAGGAAATAAATGCTTTCCATGCCCATGGACTTGAGCAGCGTATTCACCGGGCCGCGGGTCGGTGAAAGGAGCACCATGAAAATACCGGTCAGGATAACCCAGGAAATAAAATGCGGCAGGTAGCTCAGGGACTGGACCACCCGCTTGTATCTCTGGGGCCGCAGCTCGTTGAGCATCAGGGCCAGGATAATGGGTGCGGGGAAACCGAACAGGAATTTCAGTCCGGCAATAATGATGGTATTCTGGAATACGTTCCAGAAATTATAGCTGTCAAAAAGCCGTTTGAAATTGTCCAGGCCCACCCACGGGCTTCCGGAAATACCCTTAAGCATCTGGAATTCCTTGAATGCCAGCGTGACGCCGTACAGGGGGCCGTACTTGAACAGCAGGTACCAGAGGATCACCGGGATGATCATCATAAGATGAAGCTTGTGTTTTCTTACCCGCCGCAGGAAGGAACGCCGTTTTTTGAACCGGTCTGTCTGAACTGAAACCGTCACGGCCGTTACCTCCTTTCATCATGTAGATTTGGGATCTGGAAAATGTCTTCTGTTTTTTGCCTCGTTCTGATATCCAAAGCATAGCAAGCATGTCAAAAAATGACAAGTAAAAACATCTGATATCG
>JAFRTK010000101.1 GCA_017427165.1 Clostridia bacterium | reverse complement strand
TCCCTGCAGAAGGCCGGCTGCGCGATCTTCACGCTGAGCCACGCGCTGCAGCGCATCGGGGTGGATCCGGCAGTCTGCCAGCCGGAAACCCTCGCCACGGCCTATGCCCGCTTCTATGTGGAGGAGCGCGGCACCAACAATGAGGGCCTGATCCTGGCCGCCGGAAAGGATTTTGATTTCAACACCTCCGGGGATGTCATCACCGGGGAAAAGGAAGTCGTCTCCTGCCTGCGCCGCGGCGACCTGCTGTCCGTCGGCCATGTGCTGGGGCACATCGCCCTGCTCAACGGCGTCAGCGAGGACGGAAAGTATGTGCACGTGGTGGACAGCGCGCTGAGCGCCACCTACGAGCGCCTGGCTTCCCGCAAGGCGAACATCGGGCACATCTATTACCGGAACGCGGACGGCTCCTTCACCGAGGCCGTCACGCCCGACCAGCTTCCCGGCCTCCGCTGGTTCTTCGAGACCCAGGAATACGGCGGCGCGGAATACTGGATGAAGTCCGACTACATCGGCAAGAAGGACATGCGGCTCATCCGGCCGCACTGGCTCTTCGCGGACCTGCAGGGCGGCCGCACGGGCGTTTCCGTGGAATACGCCGGCGCCATGGTCACCAAGGTCACCCGGGATGACCAGTCCGTCCGGGTGGACACCCGGAACCTGCAGCTGGCGGACGGCTCCGCCCCGCGCGTCGCGCTGGTCACCGGCAAAAAGGGTACGAAGCTCACCGATTCAAACGGGAAAGCCCTGTCGGGTGTTTCCCGCTGCGAATACGGTTCCATGATACTGCTGCTCACCTCGCAGGACGGCAGCCTCTACGGGTACAAAAACGGCACCTTCGGCTATGTGAAGGCGGAGGATGTCGAAGTGCTCGCTCCCGCGGCGGAAGGCTTCCGCACCGGGATGATCTCCGTGAACGGAAAGACATCCGGCTCCACGGAAATCACCGCGCACAAGAACCCGAAGGCCAGCAGTGTCGCTGTCACCAAATGGAAACCCGGGACGCCTGTCGCCGTTGTGGAGGAATCGGAGGAGTTCCTCCTGCTGGAGGGCAAGGGTTACAGGGGCTGGGTACACCAGAAATATTTCACACCGGATCAACCGGAATAACAGCGGAAGGAAGCGATGACTTTGGGCAGACGATCTACAAAGGAGAACAAATCCATCTGGCAGACGACCCGGGAAAGCCTGGACCTGACCCGTGAACGGGCCGCGGACCTGATCCCCGGTTTCTCCCCCGAGCGGATTGAGAAGATCGAAAACGGCCGGACGCAGATCCAGCCGGAGGACGTGGTCCTGATGGCGGAATCCTACAAGGCTCCCGCCCTGCGGAACTACTACTGCGCCAATGAATGCCCCATCGGCCGCCAGCGGAACCTGCCGACCGAATCCAAGGAGCTTGCGCAGATCGCGGTGGAAACGCTCAACGCGGTCAACCGCATCAGCAAGAACCGGGACCGCCTCCTGGAGATCGTGGAGGACGGCCAGGTCCGTACGGATGAATACGAGGATTTTGTGGAGATCAAGGCCAACCTGGACCGGATCGCCCTGAGCGTCTCCAGCCTGCAGCTCTGGGTGGACGAACAGATTGCCATCGGCAAGATGAAGCCGCTGGAAGAAGAGCAGTAATCCTCCCCGTTTGCGGGCAGACGGAAAAAGCCGTGAATCCCAGGCCGGACGCCTGGATTTCACGGCTTTTTTGTTTTGCGTTCATTTATTCGGGCGGGCAGTTGGTATATACCTGCGTGGGCAGCAGCTCCACCCCACGCAGCACGCACAGGTCTTCCACCGTCACCAGCAGGAAGCCCCGCTTGTCGGTCAGCCGAGGCAGGTAGCTTGCTGCGAAGCTGCCGGCCATGCCGTTGATGTCATGGCAGAGGATGATGTCCCCGTCCCGGCAGCCGGATACGCGGCGGGCTATCGCTTCGACGTTTTCCATTGTTGCCGCGTCGGCATCGCCGGAGATGGAGGACCAGTGGATCAGGGGCTGCGAGGCTCCGGCTTTCAAAAAGCTCACCTCATTGCCGCCCGGCGGGCGCAGCAGAGTCGGCCCGATGCCGATAATGGAGCTGAGCTCCTCGTCCGTCCGGCGGATCCATTCCGCCAGCTTCTCCGGCTTCGGGAACGCCTTCACATCATGGATCCAGTTATGGCTCTGCACGCTGTAGCCCGCGTCGTACTCCCGGTGGAGCACGCAGGGAAACAGGTGCATCCGCTCCCCGATGGTGAAGAACGTCGCCTCCGCGCCGTAGAGCCGCAGCTGGTTCATCAGGGCGTCGGAGGAGCCCCTTCCGGGGCCGTCGTCATATGTAAGCGCCGCCAGCGGATATCCGGTGCAGTCCGTTTCCGCAATCGCGGTCTCCGTCATATACGGCTTCAGTTCGGGATAATAGATTGTCACGCGGAGCAGGCCCTCCGGCGCATCCGGATACAGGTCATGGGCGTGCCAGTGCAGCGTGATGTGCCCCGGGGACAGGGTGAACGCCGCGTCCTTCAGCGCTTCCGGCGTGCAGAGTGCGTCCAGCGCCGCGCCGTCCGCTTCCAGCTGCGGGAAGTGCGCATCCAGCTGCCGGCGGACCTCGGCGGAAAGGAATTCCCATCCGCCCTTTTCGGCATCGATCACGCTTTCCAGCGTCACGCGTTCCCCGGTCTCCATGTTGTACACGCAGGCCTCAAAGGCCACAAACACCTGCTCAATTCCGTGAGTCACCCGGCCCATCGTCAGGAAGCTCATCCAGCGGTCTCCCACCCGGGTAATGTACGGGCCGGCGTCAATCCGGTCCTGGAAGCTGGGCATGGCTCCCTCTTCCGCCAGGAACGGCTCCGCGGCGGCATACAGGCGGTCCACGGCTTCAGCGATCTCCCGGTCCACCTCCGGCAGCGCCGTTTCCGGAACCGTGACAAAGCTGTTGCGGTTATTCCGCATCTTCGTGGTGGTCATTTTCTGTTTGAAACGCAGGCACTGCGGAATTTCCCGTTCCGCACCGGCCGGGAGGCAGGCGCCCAGGGCCAGCAGCACCGCGCAGCAGAGTCCGAACAGTCTTTTCTTCATACGGGTTTCCCTCTCGGGGTGAAATAAAAAGGGGGACTGTGATTTCTTTCACAGTCCCCCGGTCCGGCAGAATTATTCCTTCGCTTCCTCGGCCTGCTCGGCGGCAGCTTCGGTCACTTCTTCAACCGCTTCCGCGAACTGTTCGGCAACCTTGTCGTCGGTCGCGACCACTTCGTATTCGGCTTCGGGAGCAGCTTCCTCCTCAGCGGCAGGAGCTTCGGGCTCCAGCACCTGGCGGATGCTCAGGCTGATGCGCTTCTTCTCGGGATCCACGCCCAGCACCTTGACCTTCACTTCTTCGCCGACCTTCACCGCGTCTTCCACCTTGGCCACGCGGGTCGTCGCGCACTGGCTGATGTGGACCAGGCCGTCCAGGCCGGGCTCCAGTTCAACGAACGCGCCGAAATCGGTGATGCGGACAACCTTACCATCCACGATGGCGCCTTCGGGATACTTCTCGATGGCGTTGTCCCACGGATGGGGCTGCAGCTGCTTGTAACCCAGCTGGATGCGTTCCCGTTCGGGATCCAGGCTCAGGACCTTCACATCCACTTCCTGGTTGGGCTTCACGACTTCGCTCGGGTGCTTGATGCGGCCCCAGCTCAGGTCGGTGATGTGGATCAGGCCGTCCACGCCGCCCAGGTCAACAAACGCGCCGAAGTCGGTCAGCCGGCGGACGATACCGTGGATCACGACGCCCTCTTCCAGCTTGTCCCATACTTCCTTCTTCTTCGCGGCGGCTTCTTCGGCCACAACAGCCTTCCGGCTCGCGACAACGCGCTTCTTCTGCTGGTCGACCTCGATGATCTTCAGCTTCATTTCCTTGCCGACGAAATCGGAAATCTTTTCCACATAACGCTGGCTCAGCTGGCTGGCGGGCACGAACGCGCGCACACCGCCGATGTCGGCGATCAGGCCGCCCTTGACGGCTTCCTTGCCGACGGCGTCCACGTATTCACCGGCTTCGTTCTTTTCCATCAGGGCGTCCCACGCCTTCCGGTTGACGATGTTGCGCTGGCTCAGCAGCACATTGCCTTCGCCGTCGTTTACCTTCACGACTTCGACTTCAATCTCGTCATCCAGTTTGACATCCTGGTCCACCAGATCCGCGCGCTTGATCAGGCCGTCCGCCTTGTAGCCGATGCTGACGCAAACCTCATCATCAGTAATCTGGACGACTTTGCCGGTCAGCGTCTGTCCGGGGCGGATCCTTACCAGCGTCGATTCGACTTCAGCCATGAAGTCATTGTGATTTTCTTCCTCCACGGCGGGAGTCAGGTCCTTGGTTTCCAGTTCGCTCATGTGTGAGACAACCTCCTTAAGTAAGTCCGACGGTGTGGAAGCACCGGCGGTGATTCCAATCAGTTCGGAATCTGTATTTGCAAAGGCTGGCGGAATCTCCGCCGCGCTCTCTACCAAAATGGTCCGTTCGCACCGCTCCGCGCAGGTCCGGAACAGCTTGCGCGTGTTCGCGCTGTTCCTTCCGCCGACGACGATCATCGCGTCCGCCCGGGAGGC
Source organism: Clostridia bacterium (assembly GCA_017427165.1). Lineage (GTDB taxonomy): Bacteria > Bacillota > Clostridia > Christensenellales > Aristaeellaceae > Aristaeella. Next base: position 16,753 of record JAFRTK010000101.1, on the reverse strand, counting down.
CAGTTCGCGGGCTTCCTGCTGGCGGATCTCCGTCGCGTTGCAGATGGTGCAGTGGCTGTCCGGGTGTCTCACCCTGCGCTCGATGGCTTCCAGGGTGCCCGGCCAGGCTTCCGGGGGATACGTGGTCTGGGAAACGATGACCGCCTCGTCCATTTCCGGCAGCTTTTCCGCGTCTTCCGCGGAGGCCACGAACCACACCGGGCCGTGGGCCCATCCGGCGGTTCCCTGAACCTCGGGATGATCGCGTTCGCCAACCAGGATGACCGGCCTGCCGCCGCGGGAGGATTCCTCCACGATGCGGTGAAGCCGTTCCACAAAGGGACAGGTCAGGTCCAGTATTTCGCAGCCCGCCGCCGCCAGCCGCTCCATCACTTCCGCGCTGACGCCGTGGCTGCGGATCAGTACCCTGCGTCCGGCCGCCTCTTCCGGGGCGGAAACGGGAGCAAGGCCTTTGCCTGTCAGGCGGCGGACAACTTCCGGATTATGGATCAGGTCCCCAAGCGTACAGGACGGAATTCCGTCCTCCGCTGCGGACTCTGCCATCTCTACGGCCCGCCGGACTCCCATACAGAAGCCGGCATGTGTCGCCACTTCAACAGGCATGACCAGTATCCTCACGTGCGAGATTTATATTCATTCTAATATTTTTTCGCTTCTATTGCAAGAATTCCTGCATAAAAAACGAAAATATTTTTAACTTTTTTTGTCTCCGTATTCCCGTACCATTGCCCGGAAGGTCTCCCGGAGCCGCTCGTTCATCTTTTCACAGGTCTCGGTATTGATGCCTTCCGCCTGCAGGTCCTCCGTCGGAATCGGGTCGCCGACGATCAGGTTCGTGCGGCGGAACAGGCTCAGCTTCCGGTCGAAATAGATCGGGATAATCGGGGCCTTGCTGCGCAGGGCGATCATCGCGGTGCCGCTTTCAATCTGCTCCATCTGCCCTTCGTGATGGCGGGTGCCCTCCGGGAAGATCAGCAGGATCTTCTTCATTTTCACGGCCTTCATGCAGCTGCGCATGGCGTTCATGTCCGTGTTGTGCCGGTCCACCAGGATGCAGTGCAGCCGCGTCAGCAGGTTCGTCACGAACTTCCCCTTCCCCAGCTCCTTCTTGCCGAGGAAGACGATCTGCCGCTTCCGGATGAAATACGCCATCGCCACCGGGTCCAGCGCGTGCCGGTGGTTCGCAATCACCACATACGGCGCCTCCGCGTCCAGCTTTTCCCGGTGGATGCACCGGGCCGGCAGGAACGTGTTGAACACAACCGCGGCCAGCACGCGGGCGATTTCATAGATGATGCTGTTTTTCTCAGTTACGGGATCCAGGGATGTCTTAGCCATGGCGGTTTGCCTCTACAATCTTCAGGATGGCGTCCACGGCCTCGTCAAAGGTCAGGTTCGTCGTATCCACCAGCACAGCGTCCGGTGCCTGCCGCAGGGGCTCCACCGGGCGGTTCATGTCCTGGTCGTCGCGTTTCTTCAGTTCCTCAAGCACCTGCTCGAAGGTATCGTTCATGCCTTTGGCCTGCATCTCCAGGTACCGGCGCCGCGCGCGCTCCTCCTGGGACGCGGTCAGGAAAATCTTGGCCGTCGCGTTCGGAAGCACCGTCGTGCAGATATCCCGTCCGTCCAGCACCATGTCCGTTTCCGCGGCCAGCTGCTGCTGGATCTTCACCATGTTCCGCCGCACATCGGCATACCGGCTCACGGTGGATGCCGCCATGCTCACCTCGGGCGTGCGGATCAGGCCGGTCACGTCCTCGCCTTCCACAAATGTATGCTGTCCGTCCGCCTCGTGGCTCACGGAAACCTTCAGCTCCCGGCACAGCCGGACGATGGCTTCCTCGTCCTGTACGTCGATTCCCCGTCGGACCGCGGTCAGCCCGAGGGCGCGGTACATCGCGCCGGTGTCCAGGTGCAGGATTCCAAGACGGGCCGCCACCGCGTCCGCAACAGAAGATTTGCCGGCGCTTACCGGTCCGTCGATTCCCACATTCAGCCGCATGTCTGTATCCTCCTGTCCGTTTCTGGCATGCATTATACACGCTTTCGCCTTTTTTCTCAATCTTTTCAGCCGGTTTTTGCCCTTGAAACATCCTCTTTTCGTATTGTATAATGCCCTTGTTGGAAAGGAGTCCTTTATGACGCACGCATTTTTTGCCTGTCTTTCCCGGCTGAAGCTCATCTCCCGCTGGAGCCTGATGCGCAATACCCAGCCGGAAAACGACGCGGAGCATTCCCTGCAGGTCGCCATGATCGCGCACGCGATCGCCGTCATCGGGCGGGACCGCTACGGCCGTTCCGTCGATCCGGAGCATGTGCTCTCCCTGGCGGTGTACCACGACGCGACCGAGGTCATGACCGGGGACCTGCCCACGCCGGTCAAGTACCACAACGAGGAGCTGCGCGGCGCCTACCGCCGCCTGGAGGACGTGTCGGCCGAGCGGCTGCTGTCCCTCCTGCCGGAGGATATGCGTCCTGCCTTCACCCCCTACCTCAAGCAGGAAAAGGGGTACGACCACGATGTGGTCAAGGCGGCGGACAAGATTTCCGCCTACATCAAGTGCCTGGAGGAGAAACGGGCCGGCAACCGGGAGTTCGATTACGCCGCGGAGAATGTAAAGGCCGCCATCGACGCGATCGCCCTTCCCGAGGTGCAGGATTTCCTGCGGGATTTCCTGCCGGCCTTTGAGATGACGCTTGATGAGCTGAACCATCCGCTCTGACCTTTCCGGCGCCTGAACTTTGCTTTTTTGGAGGATAACCGAATGAAACGTTTGCTTTCCATTTTCCTGGTCCTGGCCCTGCTGCTGCCCGTGCTGGCTTTTGCCGAAGGCGAACCGGAGGGTGAAGACGAGGAATTCGAAATTGTCGAGATCACCGAGGATGAATACGAGGTCGATGAAAACGGCAACATCATCCTCGGGGAAGACCACCTTACCGCCGAGCAGATGGCCAAACTGATGGACCTGACCGCCGAGCTGGAGATCGACGATTCCGTCGATACGTCCGACCTGTGCATCAACCCGAACCTGCCGGACAACGTCATCAACATCCTGCTGATCGGCGTGGACGTCCGCGGCACCAAGGAGATCCAGAAGCTCAGCGAGCAGATGCGCTGGAGCGAGGACGCCCCGACGGACAACTCCGTCGCCAAGCGGTCTGACGTGCTGATGATCCTGTCCATCAACACGGAGGAAGGCACCATCAAGCTGACCTCCATCGCCCGCAATACCTACGTCGAGATCCCCGGCCGCAAAAACAAGTCCATCATCGCCAATTCCTTCGGCCGCGCGATTTACAAAAACGGCAAGTACCACTCCTGGGTGGACTCTCCCGAAACCTGCATCGCCACCGTCAACAAGAACTTCCAGCTGAACATCCGCCACTACGTCGCAATCAACTTCTTCGGCGTGGAGGAGATCATCGAGTCCCTGGGCGGCGCCGATATCGACCTGACGAAGGAAGAGGCGAAGGCGATCAACAAATACCTGGATATGCGGGTGGTCTACCTGAAGAATCCGGACGGCAGCTACAAGATCGGCTCGGACGGAAAGCGCGAGCGGAAGTACCACGGCGCGGAAATCGCCGCCACCTATGACAACCACTCCGAAGGCCGGCAGAAGCTGTCCGAAAAGGCCGGCGTCCAGCACCTGGACGGCCTGCAGGCCCTGATGTATGCCCGCCTGCGCGAGATCGACAACGACTTCGTCCGCACCGCGCGCACCCGCCACCTGCTGGACAGCCTGCTCCGCCCCACCATGGCGAAAATCAAGAGCGGAAAACTGGACTTCTTCAACCTGGTGGTGGACTGGACCCAGTACCTGATCACCAACATGCCGCCGGTTGAGATGGCGAAGATCGCCATGGACGTCCTGGGCGGCTTCAGCCTGGACTTCCTGGAAGAAGCCGACAGCGTCATCCAGGAATTCCGGATTCCGGAGGACAAGACCTACAGCTACCAGACGATCAACGGTTCCAGCGTCACCGTAATGACCAACAAGCAGAAGACGACCGAATCGCTGCACGATTTCATCTACGGCGAATACATCCCGGCGGAATAATCATAAAGCAAAGAACCGGCAGGCATCATTCCGATGCCTGCCGGTTTTGCTTTGCTCCGGTTTTATTTTTCCGGGTACCATTTGTTGTTGTTCAGATTCACAAACCACGTGTCCGGATCCTGATCCGAATACTCGATTTCGATCCTCCATTCCGGCGTCCGGTATTTCAGGTACGTATACCGGATCACGTTCCCTTCAAATTCAGCGGAGCTGTGTTCAACCGTCCAGGTATCCGGAACCTGTCCATCCGGGAGCTGCACGTTCTCCGCGGCCCATTCCTGTATGGCGGCAATCTGTTCCTCTTCAGTCCGTGCATTCGTTTTCTCCCCGTAGATATTGTCATTATACCAGGCCTGGATAAACCCGATTTCCGGTTCGTGCCCGGCTTCCTGGCAAAGGTCCATACCGATCCGTGTGATCCGTGAATTCTCCGTACCATAGCCATAGAAGACGGCAGTGTAGGAGTATGTCCCGCTTTCCTCTTCCGTATTGCATCCCGTGTCCAGGCTGTCCATCTCCATTTCCGGCGGATTCCGGAGGAAACTGTGAATCGCCTCCGTCATGCGCTGCCGGACATCCTCCGGATCAGCTTCCCATTTCTCATCATAATGCAGTGCCAGCCGGTTGATCTCATCATCCGTCATTTCCCGGTACGGATAGAAGTGGAAGCAGGCATCCTCATCGTACCATTCCATTTCCATATATTCCATATAGCCGTCCGGCGTGCCTTCCGGGATATCCTCCGCGGTCACCTTTCCGCGCCGTACGAGGTCCCTGGCTTTCTCCAGGCGTTCCTCTTCCGCGTCCGTCAGGCAGCGGGTCTGCCGGAACCACATGTTGCGGTTGCAGTTCCGCCCGCACAGCGAGTCCGGATCAAACGGAAGGCCGAAATCTTCGAACGCCGCAATCAGGGAAAGAATCTGTTCATCCGTCAGGCTGTCATACTGCGGCAGCAGCACGTAGAACTCCTCGCCGTCAAAATCCGCCGGATTCAGCGGGTAAACGCCGACCCGCCCGTCCATGTTTCCGGAAGCGTTCACCGCGGACGGTCCGGTATAGGTGATTGTCCCGGCATCCACCTGTTTCATCAGCTCCCGGGTCCGGGCCAGTTCCAGGTCCGTCAGCCAGGGCAGGTAAAAGCCGTCCTCTTCCGCGTGGTAATTTTCATGCCGGATCACCATCTGCGGGTCTGTTTTTCCATCAGCCGGGACCGTATCCCGGTTTGCCGGCCGGGCGTTCGAAGGCATATATCCTGCCTCTCCCGGCACTTTTGATCCCCAATATATATGCTTCCACTTTTTGCTGGTGATGCCGCCTGACCTGACTTTCATGGTGTCGGGCTCTACCTGCACCGTCACTTCCCACTCCGGCGTTTCTCCGGAGACACACGCGGGACTTACATAATAATACGGTTCATGATAGGTTTGCGGTTCACTCGTAAGGGACCAGGTTTCCGGCATCTTTCCGTCCGGAACCTTCAGGCTGGATTCCGCCCATTCCCGTGCCGCCGCAATCCATCCTTCCCGGGTCCCGGTACCACGGTTTGTAAAGGTGTTAAAACTCAGGTCCACATCCACACTGCTGATTTCCAGTTTGTTTCCGTATTCCTTCACAAACTCAACAGCGAAATACCGGCTGTCGCCGTTTTCCCAGGATCCGGCGCTCATATTCACGCGATAGAGGATATAATACCTTCCGTTGTCCGTAACGTCCCCCCAGCTGTCTACGGTTATGTCATCATTATTCAGGCTTCCGGCTTCCGGGTAAACGCTGAGGATGGTATCCCTCGCCGTCTGTTCAAGCTCCAGAGGGTCATCCTCCCACCGGCTGTCGGTATGCAGCGCCAGCAGGGTCAGCTCATCATCCGTCATGCTCCGGTACGGATACAGGAAAAACCAGTCATCCGAAACTGCCCCGGGCCTTGGAATACCGTAGTCAGCCGTTCCCTCCGGGACATTCTCCCGCTTCAGCGTACCGCGGCGGACCAGCATCCGGATTGTCTCCAGGCGCTGCCGTTCCTCCATGGTCAACTCCCGGGATCCGTCGGTCGAGTCCCGGTGGCAGTTTCGTCCGCCCAGGGAATCCGGGTCAAACGGGATCCCCAGCTCCTCAAACGCTGCGATCAGCGCCAGGATCTGATTATCCGCCAGGGGCATATCCTTCGGCAGCAGCACATAGTATGTCTCCCCGTCATAATCCGCCGGATTCAGCGGATAAACCCCGACTCCGGTATTACTGTTGCAGGCTGCGTTCACAATGGAGCGGCCCGTGTAGGTTGCTTCCCCTGCAGCCACCTGCTCCATCAGCCGCCGCGTCCGCGCCAGCTCCAGGTCGGTCAGCCACGGCCTGGTAAAACCGTTGATGCCAAATCCCTTGTCATTCGTTTCATCTGCCGATACCGCATTCCGTCTCGCCGGTTTGCCGGCTGCGGGCAGGTACCATCCCGCGAAGAATTCCTGTTCGAATTCCCCGGTCTCCGGTGCGGGCTCCAGCGTATCCTCCGTCAGCGCCAGGGCGTTCAGCGGCAGCACCGCCAGCACCAGCAGCATTATGATTACCGTTCTCCATGACTTCCTGTTTTTGTGATTCATCATTCGTGATCACTCCTTTCAGTCACAGAATACCGGATCCGTTGTTTCAGAGTCTTCACCGGGATGTAACGGCAGTGTAAATTCCACGTTGGTTCCCCTGCCGGGTTCGCTGCGGATTTCCAGCTTTGCCCCGTGCAGTTCGGCGATCTCGCGGCAGATCGTGAGGCCCAGGCCGGCACCGCCGGACGCCCTTGTCCGGGCCGGATCCGCTTTCCAGAAGGGCTCCGTGCACCGGCGCACTTCCTCCTCCGTCATGCCCCGTCCCTCGTCCGATACGGTAAATCCGCCTTCATGCAGCGTCACGCGTACCGGGGTTTCCGTTCCGCTCTTCGCGGCATTGTTCACCAGGTTCCGCAGCAGCTGGACCACCAGGGCGCGGTCCGCTGTCACGGTGCTGTCCTCCCCGGCCAGTTCCGTTTCCGGTATCGCAGCCAGGGCTTCTTCGGCCATTTCCTTCAGGGAGAAGGTTTCCTTTTCCAGCTCCGCGCCGTTCATGCGCGTCAGCTTCATCAGGTTTTCGTCCATTTCCGCCAGGCGCCGGGATTCCCTTACGATCAGGTCGCACATCCGTTCCCGCGTTTCCGCGTCCGCGTTTCCGTTCTGGATCAGGCGGGCCGCGCTCACCACGGAGGTCAGCGGCGTACGCATCTCGTGGGCCAGCGCGTCAATCAGGCGCTGCCGCTGTTCCGCCTGTTCCCTCAGCGATTCCTCGCGCTTCTTCACCGCGTCGTTCATCGCCGCAAACGCGTCCGTCAGCTTCCCGATGTCATCCTTCTTTCCGCTGGGCTTCAGTTCCAGATCCGCGCCGCTGCGCACGGCATCCGCTGACTGCGCCAGGCGCTTCAGGGACCGGGTCAGTCCGCCGGAAATCAGCAGTGCCAGCACCGCGGCCAGCACAGTTCCGCCCAGGCAGATCCACAGGGCAAACCGGGTCTGTTCCGCCCGCGCCTCATAGAAAGGTGAAAAGTCCGTCACCGTGATCAGCGTGATTTCCTCATCCAGCGGATGAACAATATACATATTGTGATCCATGGAGGACAGGTAAGTGGACCGTTCCTCCGCCTCCAGCAGGATTTCCGGTGCTGTGACCGGCATCTGCCCGTTCAGCTGGTTCCGGCCGCTGTACAGGATCACCCGCACATTCGCAGACCCGTATTTCCGCTGGGCTTCATATGCGATGCGCCGGAGGGTGGTATCGGATCCTGCCCGGTCGTCGTTCCGCTGCAGCTCCATTGAAAGGGCCCGCGCGATGGCGCTCTCCTCCCGGAGCGCGCTGTTCCGGGCACTGTCCAGGCTCTGCCGGAAAGCCTGGTTGATCTGCAGGTACAGCGATACCGGCAGGATCAGCAGCACCAGCGCCAGCATCCCGATGAATATCCGTTTTTTCATACGTCCTCCCGGAACCGGTATCCGTACCGGATGATCGTCTCAATCCGCTCCGCGCCGATCTTCCCGCGCAGCCGCTGGATGTGCACGTCCACCGTGCGGGTTTCGCCGATGTAGTTGTATCCCCACACGGCGTTCAGCAGCTCGTCCCGGCTCAGAGCCGTCCGGCCGGACTCGATCAGCGTCTTCAGCAGGTTGAATTCCAGCGTGGTCAGCGTCACGGGCTTCCCGCCGCGCCACACCTCGCGGGTCTCAAAGTTCACCTTCAGGTCTCCCCGCTCATAGACGTCGGTCTTCACCTGGGTGCGCTTCAGCGTGTTTTCCACCCGGGCCAGCAGCTCCGCCGGCTCAAAGGGCTTCAGGATATAGTCCTGCGCGCCCAGCCGCAGCCCGCGCACCCGGTCAGTCACCGCCGTCTTCGCCGTCAGGAAAATCACAGGGATTTCTTCCCGGATCAGGTACTCCCCGAGGGAGAAGCCGTCCTCCCCGGGCATCATGATATCCAGCAGCACCAGCGCCGGTTTCTCCTCCGCCAGCGCCGCCCGCGCGGCGGCCGCGTCCTCCAGCTCCCGCACGGCGTACCCGGCCAGCTGCAGGTGCATTCCCGTCAGCATCCGGATATTCGGGTCATCCTCCACCATAAAAACCGTATACAAAAAAACTCACCCTCTCCAAGGCTTCGTCAGAATTCTATCATATTTTCACAGAAGATGTGTAACAGCGGTGTAAAATCTTCAGTTTTTCCAGAAGACACCTTTCTTTGCCAGCTTCCAGTAGATGAGGCACAGGATGCCGTAGACCGCCGCGCCGGAAACCATCTGGATCCCCAGGTTCAGCCAGTTTTCCGCCGGCAGCAGCATTCCGATGCCCCGCACGCACAGCAGCATGATCCCGCCGATGACCGCGTAGGCCAGTACATGGCGCATATATTTTCCGTACGGTAGCTCCTTCCGCAGGAGGATAAACTGCACCACCGGCACGGTCATCTCCGCCAGCAGGGTGCCGATCACTGCGCCCATGGCGCCCATCCGCGGAATCAGGCACAGGTTGGCGGTGAGGTTCACCGCCGCGCCGCAGCATACGCTGCGCACGAAGATATGGTCCCGCTTCGACGGCAGCACCACCTGGGTGCGGATCACGTTGGCGAAGCCGATCATGATCAGCGTAAAGCCCAGCAGCGCCATCAGCAGGCCCGAAGCGCGGAAATCCTCCCCGAAGTACAGCGGCGCCAGCCGGTCCGCCACCGCGGCGATGCCGAAGGCCATGGCGCTCACCATGCAGATCACCAGGTCCATGCTCCGGTCGATATGCCGGGCGATCTTTTCCGTTTCGCCCTTTTCCCGCATATGCGTCACCTTCGGCAGCATCACCGTGCCGATGGCGGAGATGAAACCACTCAGGCAGTAGATCACCTTTTCGGCGGCCTCGTACAGCCCGTTCTGGGCCTCGCCGGAAATCAGCGTTACCATCACCTTGTCCATCTTCCGGTAAATGCTGACCGCCAGCACGGAGATGAACAGCACCGCGCAGGGGCCCAGGTGCTTCAGGCTTTCCCGCACCGGCACCGGGGTATACTTCACGCGGCCCCGCATGGCCGTCACGCAGCTCAGGTTGCCCAGCAGCGTGGCCAGGCTCCACACCAGCGCGTACACCCACAGGTCCGCCTTGCTTTTCACAAAGATAAACACGCACGCCGCGGCGGCCAGCTTCACAAAGGTGTTCCGCAGGGCCACGGGTTTGAACTGGTCCAGGCCCATCAGAACCCAGTCGAAGCTGCACAGGCAGCTCACGCTCATCATCGTCAGGTGCAGGGCGATATACTTCTCATCGCCGGCAAACAGGAACACATAACCGAACCAGGCCAGCAGCGCGGCGCCCGCCGTCAGCAGCTGCATCTGCCAGATGGCGGAGAAGGTCCGGTCCAGCTTCTGCCGATCATCCCGCACCTGGGCGATTGCCCGCACGCCGTAATCGTTCAGGCCCAGCATGGCGGCCAGGCAGAAGAACTCGCTGATCGTCCACGCGTAGGAATATAAACCGACGCCGTCCTGCCCGCAGACGCGGGTGAGGTACGGCATCGTCACCAGCGGAAGAAGGACGGAGAACACCCGGTACGCGATGTTGTAGGCCGCGTTCTTACGGGTACTCATTCCGTCCTTCACTCCTGTTTTCTGTTTTTATGGTCTGGCCGGGGCTCAGTGCATCGACCGGGCAATCATCGTCAGATGGTCCGTGATCTGCCTCAGGATCGTACCGGTTTCCGGCGCGGCCGCGGCCTCCCGCAGGGCGGGCAGCAGGGCGCTGGCGATACCGAAGTAAACCAGCAGGCTCAGTGCGTCCACAATCGTGGTAATGAACGGGCTGGCCATCACCGCCGGGTCAAAGCCCAGCTTCTTCGCCAGCATCGGCAGCGTACAGCCGACCATCTTCGCGCACACCACCGTCACCGCCATCGTCATGGCGATCACCAGGGCAACCATGAAATCCACGCCGTCGGTCTTCAGCAGCAGGTGGTCAATCAGCATCACCTTGCCGAAGCACAGCAGCGCCAGCACGCCGCCGCAGATCAGGGCTGTGCGGAATTCCTTCCAGATGACCTTCGGCAGGTCCGCAAACTCCAGTTCTCCCAGGGACAGCGCACGGATCACCGTAACCGACGACTGGGAACCGGAGTTGCCGCCGGTGTCCATCAGCATCGGGATAAACGCGGTCAGGCAGACCAGCGCGGCCAGCCGGTCCTCGAATCCGGAAATGATCAGGCCCGTGAACGTGGCGGAAATCATCAGGAGGCTCAGCCAGGGAATCCGGTGCTTGAACAGGTCGAACGGCGAAGACCGCAGGTAGGTCTTGTCGCTCGGCGTCATACCGGCCATGATCTCGATGTCCTCGGTGGCCTCGTCTTCCATAACGTCCATGGCGTCGTCGAATGTGACGATACCGACCATCCGGTTGTCCCGGTCGACGACCGGGATCGCAAGCAGGTTGTACTTGCTCATCATCCGGGCCACTTCTTCCTGGTCGGTATGGGTGGTCACCGTGATGACGTTCTCATCCATGACGCTGTCAATCGTCTGCAGGTCGTTCGGCGCGAGCAGCAGGCTCTTCACCGATACAGTGCCCACCAGGATCCGGTTTTCCAGCACATAGCAGGTGTAAATGGTCTCCTTGTCCACGCCGGTGCGGCGGATCCGCAGGATCGCGTCGCCCACCGTCATGCCGGGGCTCAGCTTCACATATTCCGTGGTCATCACGGAACCGGCCGAGTTCTCCGGATACTGCAGGATCTCGTTGATCTCCTTGCGCATCTGCGGATCGGACTGCGCCAGGATCCGCTGCACAACGTTCGCGGGCATCTCTTCCACGATGTCCGCCGCGTCATCGACGTACAGCTCGTCCATGACCTCGCGCAGCTCGCTGTCGCTGATGCCCTTGATCAGGGCCTCCTGCTCCTCGCTCTCCATTTCCACGAAGCTCTCCGCTGCCAGTTCCTTCGGCAGCAGACGGAAAAGCAGCGGCAGCTTTTCCTGCTCCACGCCGGAAAAGACCGCGGCAATATCCGCCGGGTTCATGGTCACGAGGATGTCCCGGATGGTTGCGTACTTTTTGTCAGCCAGAAGTGTCTGTAAAGTGTTTTCTACCGTGACAGAATGCTCCGCCATGCCTGCTCCCTCCCATTAACAGGATGATGAAGCCAGCAGTAAGCATACGACGCCCGCAGGCGGACGATTTCAGATATCAGAGCGGGAACGCCATGGCGCCCGCGCTCTGCCGTCTTCGCCCAACGGCTGTGCCGCTGCTACTCCCAGCGTCCATGACATTCCCTCCTTATTTTTCACATGTCCAGCCGGATGAGAATCCGGCTCAAAAACCTTGATAATTATACCCTTGCGCAATTGGAAAAGTCAACCTTGTTTTTCGGTTTTTACGGTGCTTCCGATGTTCGCCGGAATGGTGCCCAGGTAGCGTTTCAGCTCCTCGATATACAGCTGCGCCATGTTGCTCATGATCATGTTCTGCTTGATGATGTAGCCGATCTCCATCCGGCTGCCGGCCGTCTCCTCCCCGCCGCGGAAAGGCACCGCCACATAGTCGGATCCGTTCAGCTCCTCGCAGATGATGCCGGAGCATACGGTGTACCCGTTCAGGCCCACCATCAGGTTCAGCATGGACGCCCGGTCCGTCGCCTTGATGATCCGCAGGTTCTCCGCGTTGGCCAGCGTCTCCTCGTTGAAATAGAAGGATTCGCTGCCGCCCTGCTCAAAGGTCAGGCAGGGGTATTCCGCCAGCTGCTCCGGGCGGATTGTTTTCTCCCCGGCCAGCGGGTGTCCCTTCCACAGGTAGGCGTAGGTGTCGCACTGGATCAGCGGATGGAACTCCAGCTGGTTCCCGCGCAGGATCCGCTCAATCGCCTTCCGGTTGAAGTCGCTCAGGTACAGGATGCCGATCTCGCTCTTGGCGGTGCTCACATCCTCGATCACGTCCCGGGTGGTCGTCTCCCGGATCGCGAACTCATATTCCTGCGTGTCAAACTGCTTCACCATCTCCACAAAGCTCTTCACCGCGAAGGAATAGTGCTGCGTGGAGATGCCGAATTTCTTCTTCAGCGTGCCGCCCTGGCCGTACTTGTCCAGCAGCCGCTCATACTGGGCCACCACCTGGCGGGCATAGCGGATGAACTCCGCGCCGTCATTCGTCAGCGCAACGCCCTTCCCCCCGCGGGAAAAGATCGTGATGCCCAGGTCCTCCTCCAGGCTCCGCACCGCGCTGCTCAGCGACGGCTGGGAAACATAGAGCACCTCGGAGGCACGGTTCAGGGAACCGACCTCCGAGATGGTGATTGCGTATTTCAGTTGTTGGATCGTCATGGGAATGAATTTCCTCTCCCGGCTCAGTCAGCCGGTTTGCAGTTATTGGTCATGTAGCACTCCCGGCAGAGCTTCCGGTAACGCGTGCCGAGCTTGTCCTCGATCTTCGCGTTCACCAGGTCCGTTGTTTTGCCGCAGATCTCGCACTGGCCGCGCAGCGGATTGTTGCCCGCAAGGTACTGGGTGTAAACCGGCTTCGGAATCAGCTTGTCCTCCAGGCGCTCAATCCGCACGTTCGTATCGCCGATGCAGTAGGTCACCCAGGAGACCAGCCAGAACACGATGGAGCCGCCGACGCAGATTGCCAGGGCCGGCACCACGTCCACTTTCTCTTCGGCATACAGGTACACGCCTGTCCCGATGGAAGCCAGCACGCCGATAATACAAAGCGCAACCGCAAAATAGCGGACCTTCTTGCCGATGTGATAGTACATGTCTCCCCGTTCCTTTCCATATCCGGTTGTTTCAATGTGCATTGCCACAACATATAGTATCATATGCATGGTTCAATGTCAAAAGAAATCATTGAAAACATGTCGTTTTCCGTGATAAAATTTTCCAGGGGACACCCGGTCCCCGGGAGGAAGCTTCAATGGCCATCACCAAAACCGATTTTATGCGCGGAATGCAGTGCCCGAAAATGCTCTGGCTGGACCGGCACAAGCCCAATCTCCGCGTCATTCCGCCGGAGACGCAGGCCCGTCTCGACGCCGGCAACGACTTCGGCGACCGCGCCATGGCGATGTTCGGCCCCTATGAGGAAATGACGGTGTACCGTCCCGGCACCCGCATTCCGGACAAAAAAGCCATGCTGGAACGCACGAAGGAGCACCTGGCCCTGGGCACACCCGTCATCTGCGAGGCGGCCTTCAGCCACTACAACAACTACTGCGCGGTGGACATCCTCCGCAAAACAGAAACGGGCTACGACTTCTATGAGGTCAAGAACGCGCCGGAGGTCCACGAGCAGTTCATTCGCGACGCCGGCTTCCAGTACTACATCATCACCCGCAGCGGCCTGAAGATCAACCGGATCTTCATCGTCACCCACGGGCCGGATGAGGAAAACCCCTTCCTGCCGGTGGAAATCACCGAAAAGGCAAAGGCCCTGTATTCCTGGGTCAACGACCATATCTGGAACCTCAACCGCATCGGCAAGCAGGCGGAAGAGGTCGCCATGGAGCCCGGTCCCCAGTGCACCGAGCCGTATGAATGCTGGTATATCCATTACTGCCGCGGATGCGGCGGCGGGCAGCAGCTGAGCCTGCTGGACGATCTCCCGCCCGTCCCGGATCATGAATAACGCAGAACGGAGGCATCCCATGAAGGAACTGCTGGAACTGTACTGGACCTTCGTCCGCATCGGCCTGGTCACCTTCGGCGGCGGCTATGCCATGCTGCCGATCCTGGAGCGGGAGCTTGTGGACAAGCGTCACTGGACCACCATGGACGAGCTGCGCGATTACTTCTCCATCGGGCAGTGCACCCCCGGCATCATCGCCATGAACGTATCCACCTTTATCGGTGAAAAGCAGAAGGGCGTCAAAGGCGCCGTCGCCGCCTCGGTGGGTTTCCTCACCGGGCCGGTCATTCTCATCCTGATCATCGCCATGTTCATCAGCAACTTCGCGCACCTGGAGGTGGTCCAGCACGCGTTCGCCGGCATCCGCGTCTGCGTCTGCGTCCTGATCCTGCAGGCAATTCTCCGCCTGTGGAAGTCCTCCGTGGTGGATCCGGTCGCCCTGGTGATCTATATCGTCGTATTCGCGCTGCACGCCTTCTCCGGCGTCCTGCCGGTGAAAATCCCGGCCGCCGTGCTGGTTATCCTTGCCGGTATCGCCGGCGTCATCATCTCGGACCGGAGAAACCGGGCCGCCCGGAAGGAGGGTGACGCCGAATGACGCTCCTTCTGCTGATGTTCGAGTTCTTCAAAACCGGTCTGTTCTCCATCGGCGGCGGCCTGGCCACGCTCCCCTTCCTCTATGAGATGAGCACCAACCATCCCGACTGGTTCACCCACTCCGACATCGCCGACATGATCGCGATCTCGGAGTCCACCCCCGGGCCCATCGGCATCAACATGTCCACCTATGCGGGCTACAGCGTGGCGGGCATCCCCGGCGGCATCCTGGCGAGCCTCGCCCTGGCGCTTCCGAGCGTCATCATCACGCTGATCATCGCCCGGTTCCTGGCGAAGTTCCGCCAGAGCAAAACCGTGGAGGGCGCGTTCTACGGCCTCCGCCCGGCGTCCATCGCCATGATCTCCGTGGCCTTCCTCAACGTCGCGAAGGTCGCCCTGGTCAACCTGGACGCGCTCACCTCCGGTGCCGGCCTCGGGGAGTTCTTCATCTGGAAGGCGATCATCCTCGGTGCGGTCATCTTCATCGCCCAGAAAAAGCTGAAATGGCACCCGGTGATTTTCATCGTCCTGTCCGCCGTGGTCGGCATCGTCCTCAAATTCTGATTCTCCGGCGCATCCTTCGGGATGCGCTGAGTTTTTGCATATTGCCGGGCATGCCGGAATTGGATACAATACCGGTGTCCTGACACAGACGGAGGAATATCATCATGCCCTATTACCCGGAAAGACGCCCGGACCCGGTTCCGGCGGAGAAGAAGCCCGGCGCGGCGCAGCTGCGGAAAAAGCTCCTGTGCCTGTTCCTGGCTGTCCTCGCCTGCATCCTGGTCATCTGGGGGGCTTCCGGGCTCATCCGCTATTTCTCGGATCTGTCCGCCTCCCGGCAGACCGCCGGGGAACTCCGGCAGATCTATGACCAGCCCACCCCGGCCGCCGAAGTTCCGCTTCCGGAACCCACGGCCGTTCCCGTGCCGCCCACGGCAATTCCGGCCACAGAAGTCCCCGTTCCGGCGGAAACGCCCGTTCCCGCGGATTACGGCCTCCTGCCGGCCGTTCCCTATCCGTACAATTCTTCCCTCCGCATTTCAGACCGTTTCACGGACCTGCGGAGGAAGGGCAAATATATCACCGGCTGGCTCCGCATGGACAGCGTGGACGAGCCCGTCACCCTGAAGGACAACAGCTACTTCCTCACCCGGGATGCCACCGGCAAAAAGAACGTCAACGGCGCCATCTTCATGGATTCCGGCACCCGCCTGGAAACCCGCCCCTACACCGTCATCCTTTACGGCCATAACATGAAGACCGGCAACATGTTCGGCCGCCTCCGCAAATACCGGGATATCTCCTACCTCCGCAAAAACCGGTTCATCACCTTCGACACCATGTACGAGGACGGCCGCTACGCCGTCTTCGCCGCCGCGGAAATCAACGTCGTGCCCGGCACCTCCGGCTACTTCGATATCTGGTCCCTCGACGACCGCACCGCCGCCGGCCGTGCGGAAGCCCTCCGCAATCTGGAGGTCCATTCCCTCCACAGCAACATCATCGATGTCCGTCCGGACGACCAGATCCTCCTCCTCGTCACCTGCGTGGAGGACGACGACTACCGCTTCATCGTCGCCGCCCGCCGCCTCCGCGACGGCGAAACCGAGTCTACACTCACTTACCGTAAAAACTGAAGCAAATGCAAACGATAGTATTGTTCCCCGCACTCTTGTGAGCGAAAATCCGGGGTGTTTCGTCCCGGGACGTTATGCAAACGAGAGAAGCGTCAGCCCGGTGGGCGAACCGCTGATGACCCGCAGTGCGGGGAATCTCATCAGCGGTGAGGTCGTTCGAAACAAGCGATCTGCCCAGTGGGCAGTCGCGCCGATTGAGAACGCGGAATTGTCCGCGAAGCGGAAGCGACTCGAGTTTGTTAGCGCGAAACGAGCGGCGAGCGCGCTCCAAGCGCGAGCAGCGACGATTGAGCGAACGTTTGCACGCCAG
>JAFRTK010000100.1 GCA_017427165.1 Clostridia bacterium | reverse complement strand
TTCGTTTACCTGCGCGACGTCGACCTGGCCCGGGAAGCGATGCAGGAAACCTTCCTCAAGGCCTATACGCACTGGCACTCATTCCGCGGCGAAGCCTCCGAAAAAACATGGCTCACGCGCATCGCCGCCAACACCTGCAGGGATCACCTCCAGTCCGCCTGGTTCCGGAACCGGCGGCTGGCCGTTCCTGCCGATTCCGTTCCGCTCTCCTCCCCGCCCCCGGATGAAACCCGCATGGACCTGATGGATGCCATCATGGGGCTCCCGGTCAAAAACCGGGAGGTCATCATCATGAAATACCGTCAGAACCTCACCAGCCGGGAAATCGCGAAAGTCCTCCGCATCACCCCGGCGGCCGTGTCCAAGCGGCTCAGCCAGGCTTACGCGCTGCTGAAGCTTACGCTGGAAGGAGAAGATGAAGATGAATAAAAAAGAACGGGAGCAGCTGCTCCGTGATACGCTGGAACAGGGCCTCTCCGCCCTGGACAGCCTCCCCTCCGACCGGGCGGAAGTCAACCGGCGCCTGGCCGAAAACGCGCCCGAAATCAGGCACCGGATCCGGTTCCGCCGCCTGGCGGTTCCGGCCGTCGCCCTGGCCCTGTGCGTCTGCCTCGTCATCACCGGCACCCAGCTGGGCATGATCCCCTGGCCGGACCGGATCCGCCCGCAGGAAACCCAGGTCACCACACCGCCGGTCCTGCTGGCCCAGCCCACCGGGGAAGGAACAGGAACCCCGGGATCTCCTGCCGGGGAAGAACTGGTACCCTTCAGTTCCCTTCCTGCGGAAGCCCGGGAGGAAACTGAAAACTTGTTTGCGGGCTTCTTCAACGCGTGGAAAACCGGCAACATAAACACCATGCTGGAGCTCTGTTCCCCCGCCTGGGTGTCCGCCCAGGAAGATCCCAAACTGGCGCTTTTCAGTATTCTCCAGAACAGAACCCCGTCTGACTTCATCATAGAATCCATATCCGGAGCATCCGGCGATACCGAGCGTATGGTATCCACTGTTGTCACCATGAACTATAACAACAATAAACCGGAAACCGATTTCCGGATGAACGTCCGGATGATCCGGGAAAAATCCGCCTGGTATATCGATCCGGAAAGCCTGGTCGGTTACAAGAAGATTACGACTCCTGAGCCGGAGGCGGAACCCTCACCCGCACCGAAAGCAGAGCCCAACCCGGAACCCGATCCCGATTTCATTGCCCTGCTGCAGGAAACCATTCCGGACTACCCTGCGGACTTTGTGCCGGTCGGCCTCAGCTGCGAGAAGGAAGGTTTCCGGCTGGAGCTGGTTTCCGCCTCCGTCAATGAACAGTCCGCGTTCCTCATCTGGTCCCTGCAGGACCTGGAAGGAAAACATTCCGATCTCATCCATGACGATGTTCTCCTGCACGGCTCTTATCCCTGGCCATACCGGCTGGTAAACAGCAGCAACCTGCAGTATGATGATTCGTCCCGGACGCTCTGGTTCGCGGCGGAATACCAGGCGGATACTGCCTACGATCCCGGTGAAGTGCTTATTGACGGCCTTCCGCGGTATCTGGCCGAGATGACCAGCCTGTGTTTCATACGTTCTGAAAATCTCGCCATCGGCGGCCTCTTTGAAAAATACAGGGACCGTGCCGCACTGGTGGATGTTCCGAAGCTGATTACCACACATTGCCTGGACAATGACGGCAATATCCTTGTATACGACACCTCCTGGTACAGGGAGCGGGGAATCCGGGTGCTGGATTATACCCATCCGCTTTCAGTCCGCCTGCACAAATACCTGGAACTCAGCGGCATCGGGCTGATCGACGGGCAGCTCCATGTCCAGCTGCATTACGTGGATAACAGTCCTGTCATAAATGGCTCGGTGTATTACAACCCTGTAGCAGATGCTAAAGCCTATATCCCGTCCGAACCTGCTGCGGATTCCATACCTGAGATCCCTGCGATGCTATGGGATACCGACGGGGACGGACAGGTGGACTATATTGAATATGTATATCCCTGTGAATCGGAAGAGGAAGCCCGAAAACTGAAAGTGTCCTTCCTGGAGATCACAGGTGCCGTGGAAGGCAACTGGACTATTGAAATCCCCCTGGAAAAAGTATGGACCGGAAATCCCGACGCCGATTTCCTGAAAGCGAAAGCCCCGGAGGATATCGAATCCTGGATTACGCAATTCTTCGGCGCATGGGAATTGGGCGAATATAACTACATGCTGGATAATTGTTCTCCCTCCTGGGTGTCCGCCCAGGAAAATCCCAAGCAGGCGCTTTTCGGCAATATCCTCGTGAACAGGGTTCCCTCCTCCGTCACTGTGGAATCCGTTTCCGGATCCGCCGAAGATACCGAGCGCATGGTTACCGTCCTGGCCAGCATGGACTATCACAATAACAAACCGGATGTCGAGATCCGGCTGAATGTCCGGATCGTCCGGGAAGACGGCGCCTGGTATGTCGATCCGGAAAGCCTGGTCAGCTACAGGAAAATTGAGACGCCTGTCCCGGAGGTGGAACCCGCCGTTATCTCCCTCCCGGATGATTCCGGGTTCCGGCCGTGCGAATCTCCCCGTTCTTTGGATCAGATCCCCCTGGACCTGCTTCTTTCCCTTCGCCCGGACCTGAAGGATGACCTGTTCCCCGTCAACCAGTACTGGACAAACGGCGGCACGGTCCGCCTGGAAGTGATTTCCGCCGCGGTCGGTGAAACGGAATCCTGGGTGATCTACACCATCGAAAACGGCATGCCCCGGGATCAGTGTGACCTGGCGAACGGACTGGATGATTCCCCGCTGTCGGGAGCGGATATCACCGAGCATTATCTGCTGGGAAGGGTCCCGGCCCTGAATGAGACCAATTTTGCCGCCAGGATCCGGCACAGCACACCGGACCCCGAAAGGAAGTCCGTTGTGTTCAGCGTTTCGGATATCGATATCGTTATGCGCGAATCCATTGATAACATGAAGTCCCTGTTCCTCATCTATGAACCGCTCTCCGGC
>JAFRTK010000099.1 GCA_017427165.1 Clostridia bacterium | reverse complement strand
GCCTAATTCTTCCATTTTGTCCTGTGTAAAATATGTTATTCTCACTTTGTTCTTCTTTGGATTTGTTTTTGAGGATGTAGATTGCAGGGTCTCGACTATCAAGCTCCCATTGACATCAAATGATCTCCCGATATAAATACCACCATGCTCAACATCCCCAGGTTTCAATTCTGCGAGATCAAATTTACCGCCTTCTCTGCCTGGCGGTGAGTATATTAGTGCGGTCACCTATATAACGGGAAATGAGGAAGATTCGTCCCCGGGGGAAATTAGAATTAATCATCCTTTTTTTCAAACAGGACCGGTCTTCATTGATGCAGGGGGAACCGAAATTATTGTTTTCTCGCGAATTATTTCTCACCGAAGGCAATCATGCTTCCGAGGGGACGAACGGTTTTGTCGCCCTGGGCAATGACTTTTCCATTAAAGATGATACACGCGGTTCCACCGCCGTCCAGGTTCAGGGCTTCGGTACAGCCCAGCTCCAGCATTTTAGTGGCCAGGATGTCGAAGTTGACCCCGATGTATTTGTTTTCCGGACGGCCTTTTGCCATGACAACCAGGTAATGGAAAGGCTCAATCATCCCGATGGCAATGCGGGAATCACTGTACTGGGCGGTGTTGTACATATAGGACTTTGAGCTGTCCACGCCTTTTGCGTTGATTTCCCCGTTCCGGATCAGCCAGGGACCGAAGGAATACACCTGGACGGCGCCTTCCGACGCAAAATCATCGGCATTTTTCTCACCGACCGGATCTGCCATCATGCTGCCGTCCGGATAAACCGCAAGGGTATCCAGGGGCGGGAATTCGACCTTTCCGTTGGTGCGGGTTTTGCTGCTGATGAGCTCCCCGTTCCGGATAATGATGCCGTCCGGCCATTTGGCGGAACCGTTGTCGCGCCCCTGCATACGGTGGCCGTAATAGTCGTCCGATACAGCCAGTACAACGGGATTGGCCTTGACCAGGTCGATCGGCTTGCTTTTCTTGTATCCGGCCGGTCGTTTCTTGGTCGGCGGAGTCATGATGGAGAACAGGGGAGAGGTTTCTGATGCCCGGATATCGGCGATATAGAGCTCCCGCGTCCGCCTGCCGGATTTTACCTTTACGGTTTCCTGGGTCCGGGTGATGGTGACAGCCAGGTTTGAGGATGCATACTGCCAGATGCCGTTTTTTTCATCCTCCTGGAGATATTCCTCCCCGGGGTTTTCCCCGACCAGGAAGCCTTTGGCATTGAAATGCCAGCCGTCCTTTTCGGTTACCGCTTTATCTTCCGCGGGTGCCGCGGAGCCGGAGGCGTCTTCACTGACGGTTATTTCAGTATCATCGGATGAAGCTATGGCACAATCCGCAAAGGAGAAGAGCAGCACTGCGCAAAGGAAAAGGGAAAAGAGCCGTTTCATGATTGTTACCCCTGTCTGATATAGTATTTCCGCAGGATGGCGGAATTGATCCGCGCACCGAGAAAACGGTGGATATAGACTGCCAGGTGCTGGTCGGCGCTGGCGATCCGTTTGCGGAAGGGAATCCGCTTCCGGTCCAGCGTTTTCGCAAGCTTCCGTCCGAGAATATCGGGATCGGAACCGTTGGATTCATCGTGGTGGATCTGCCGGACAGCGCTTTCGTAGGCTGCGGCGTAGGGAGAATTACCGCCCATGGCAGCCGCGTGCGGGCGGTATTTGTCACTACCGCTGCGGTGATCGCCCGGCTCCACAAGCATCACCTGGATACCGAAGGGTTTTACTTCCATGGAAAGGCATTCCGCATAGCCCTCGATGGCGTGCTTGCTGGCGGTGTAGGCACTCTGGAAGGGAATCCCCATCAGCCCGTTGATGGAGGAGAAGAGGACGATTTTCCCGCCGCCGTTTGCCCGCATCAGGGGGAGCACTTCCCGGTTGATACGGACCATGCCAAGGTAGTTGGTATCGATGACCCGGCGGAATTCCTCCGGATCTGTTTCCTCACAGGAGCCGAGCACCAGCATACCGGCACACTGAACAAGCGCGTCCGGAACGGCAATGGCCGCGGCAGATTCGCAGAAGGCCCGGATGGAATCTTCGCTGGTGACGTCCAGCGGGAGACAGGTGATGCCGTCGATTCCGCTGCCGTCTTTTCCGAAGCTGCGCGCGCCGGCAATGACCTGCCAGCCGTCATCGCGGAAGGCCATGGCGGTATGGAGGCCGAGGCCGCTGGAAGCGCCGGTGATCCAGACCGTTTTCTGCTGAACCATGCTGTTTCAGCCCTTTCGCTTTTGTTTACCTGAACATTTTAAGCGTTTCCAGGTTCATACGCAAGTATGTAATGAAAAAGTCCCTTCTCCTGTACCCCTTCCCCGCACTGCCGCAATACAGTTGTGCCGATTGATTGGTGCGGGAACGGGGGAGGGGGAGAAAAGAAAAACTCCCGGGTGGGACCCGGGAGTGAATGGATACGGGAATTACTTGTTCAGCGCTTCCTGAACCGCAACGGCGACCGCAACGGTCATACCCACCATGGGGTTGTTGCCGGCGCCGAGGAAGCCCATCATTTCCACGTGGGCAGGCACGGAAGAGGAACCGGCGAACTGTGCGTCAGAGTGCATACGGCCCATGGTATCGGTCATGCCGTAGGAGGCAGGGCCGGCGGCCATGTTGTCGGGATGCAGGGTACGGCCGGTGCCGCCGCCGGAAGCCACGGAGAAGTACTTCTTGCCGGCTTCCCAGCGTTCCTTCTTGTAGGTGCCCGCAACGGGATGCTGGAAACGGGTGGGGTTGGTGGAGTTGCCGGTGATGGAGATATCGGCACCTTCATGCCACATGATGGCCACGCCTTCACGGACATCATCCGCACCGTAGCAGTTGACCTTCGCCCGGTCTCCGTTGGAGTAGGCGGTCTTGCTGACGACGGTCAGCGCGTGGTCTTCCTTCACGTCGGCGGACAGGTAGTCATACTTGGTCTGCACGTAGGTGAAGCCGTTGATCCGGCTGATGATCATGGCGGCGTCCTTGCCCAGGCCGTTCAGGATAACCCGCAGGGGCTTTTTACGAACCTTGTTGGCGTTCAGGGCGATTTTGATAGCGCCTTCAGCAGCGGCAAAGGACTCGTGGCCGGCCAGGAATGCGAAGCACTCGGTCTCCTCATCCAGAAGCATTGCGCCTAAGTTGCCGTGGCCGATACCGACCTGGCGCTGATCCGCCACAGAGCCGGGGATG
>JAFRTK010000098.1 GCA_017427165.1 Clostridia bacterium | reverse complement strand
TTCCTGGCGCCCGGGGCGCTGACCCTGGCAGAGGCGGAAACCTATGCCCGGACGCCCTGGCCGGCCGGAAAGGTATGGGGCAAGGCCTGGGACTATGCCTGGATGTTCGGCAGCTTTACGGTGCCGGAGGAAGCCCGCGGCGAGCGGATTGTGATGGACCTGAACCCCGGCGGGGAATCCGTGCTGTTTGTGAACGGCAAGGTTTTCGGCGCACGGCGGGCGGACCGGATGGACCATCCGCACCAGTACATCTCCGACCAGGTGGTGTGCCGGGAGGCGCAAGGCGGCGAGCAGTTCTCCATCGCGATGGAGGTGTACGGCGGCACGCCGCTGCCGGAGCATCCCAGCCGGCCGGTTTTCCCCGAAGAGGGAGTGACGTTTACGCGCAGCGGCCGCGTATCCACCGGGAAGAGCACCTTCGGCTGGTGGAACGAGGAAGCCTACCAGCTGTGGCTGGACCTGACGGTGCTGCGGGACGTGCATGATTACCTGGACCCGCACGACGGATTCCGGGAAGCGCTGGCGGAGGGCTTCAGCCGGATGCTGGACACCCTGGATGCGGAACTGCCCCTGCCGGAGCGCCGGCAGGCATATGCCGAGGCGCGGAAGCAGATCGCGCCGCTGGTGAACGCGCATAACGGAACGTTTGCCGCTTCCATGGGCGTGATCGCCAACTCCCACCTGGACCTGGCGTGGCTGTGGCCGATGGCGGAAACCCGCCGGAAGACCGCGAGGACATTCGGGGCGGTGCTGCGCCTGATGAAGGAATACCCGGAGATGATGTTCCTGCAGAGCCAGTGCGCGGAATACGAGCTGTGCCGGCAGAACTATCCGGAGCTGTTTGAGGAAGTAAAGGCCGCGATCGCCGAAGGCCGGTGGATTGCCGACGGCGGCATGTGGGTGGAGCCGGATACCAACCTGGCGGGCGGGGAGGCGCTGGTGCGCCAGTTCCTGTACGGCCGGCGGTATTTCCGGGAGGTGCTGGGCGTGGAAAGCCGCGTGGCCTGGCTGCCGGACACCTTCGGCTACAGCGCCGCGCTGCCGCAGATCATCAAAGGCTTCGGGATGACCGGCCTGACCACCCAGAAGATTTTCTGGTCCTACAACGATTCGGAACCCTTCCCGCACCACGCGTTCCTGTGGCGCGGGCTGGACGGGACGACGATCCCGACGTTCCTGCATATGTTCTATGAAACCCCGGTGGACGCGAAGACCGTGCACACCCGCTGGGCCAGCCGCCTGGAACAGGACGGCAGCTGCGACTTCTACCTGCCATTCGGCCAGGGAGACGGCGGCGGCGGACCGTCCCGGGACGACATGGAGCAGGTGCGCCGCCAGAAGGACCTGCAGGGCGCGCCGAAGCTGTACTGGATGACCCCGGAGGACTACCTGAAGAAGCGGGACAACGGGTCCCTGCCCATCTTCCGGGGCGAGCTGTATGTGCCCTGCCACCGCGGGACATACACCACGCAGGCGATGATCAAGAAAGGCAACCGCCGGGCGGAGCACGTGCTGCGCGCGTGGGAGATGCTGGCGGCCATGGCGGCCTTTGCCGGAAAGGCGAAATACCCGGCGGAGGAGCTGGAGAAGAACTGGAAGCTGCTGCTGACGAACCAGTTCCACGATATCCTGCCCGGATCCTCGATTGCCCGGGTGTATGAAGAGGCGAAGGTGGACATCGCCCGGATCCGCGACGCGTCGGTCCGCGGCGCGCGGGACGCGCTGCTGGCCTTCTGCCGGAACGGACTGGGCGTGACGGTGTTCAATCCGTCCCCCCACGGGGTGACCCGGATTATCCGGACGGATGACCGGTTTGTGAACGGCGCGGTGACCCGGGAGGGCATGCGCTTCCAGGCGGCGGCATACCGCGGGGAAGCGCTGGTGCTGGCCCATCTGGAGCCGATGTCCGCGCTGACGATGTATCCCGCCGAGGTGCCCGTGCGCAGCGACGCCACGGTGACCCGGCAGGGCGGAAACTATATCATGCAGAACACCTGCCTGCGGTGCGAAATTTCGCAGAAGGGCGAGCTGCTGTCCATGATCACGCTGCATGACGGACGGGAGCGCGTCCGCTCCGCCTCCAACGTGTTCCACCTGTACCGCGACCTGCCCCGGCGGTTTGACGCCTGGGACATCGACAGCCAGACGGAACGGCGCGAGGTGCCGATGGACGCGGAATACGAGACGGAAATCGTATGCGCGAGCGGGCTGTTTGCCGAGCTGAAGATTACCGCGAAGTTCTCCGGTTCCGTGATCACGCAGCAGATCCGGCTGACGGCCGAGGAGTCGCAGCTGGAGTTTATTACCGAGGCGGAGTGGCAGGAACGCCACCGCCTGCTGAAGGTTTCCTTTGACACGGGCATCGACGCGGACAACGCGGACCACCAGATCCAGTTCGGCTATATTTCCCGGCCGGCCCACCGGTCCCGGAAATATGACGAGGACCGGTTTGAGGTGGCCGCCCACGCCTGGACCGCCCTGCGGGATACCACCCACGGCGCGGCTGTGCTGAACGACTGCAAATACGGCGTATCCGCCGAGGACGGCGTGATCGGCCTGAGCCTGCTGCGCTCGCCGACCTATCCGGACGCGGCGGCGGACCGCGGATTCCACCGCTTCATCTACGCCTACCGCGTATGGGACGGCCCGATGGAACGGAGCGGCCTGGCAGAGGCGGCGGAAGCCCTGAACGACCCGCTGATCACCGTACCCGGTTCCTCCGTGCCGCTGAAGCTGATGAGCTGCAGCGATCCGGCCGTAACCGTGGAGAGCGTGAAGCTGGCTGAGGACGGCAGCGGCGACATGGTGATCCGGATGTACGAGAGCATGGGCGGGGCGCGTTCCGCCCTGATCCATCCCTTCCTGCCGTTC
>JAFRTK010000097.1 GCA_017427165.1 Clostridia bacterium | reverse complement strand
CGTCCGCGCCCTGGAACAGCGTCACACTCAGGGAAACCCGGTTGCTGCCGATCAGGCTGTAGCGTTCGAACACGCGCACCGCGCAACGGCTATTCCCGCCCTCAAAGTCGCTGGAATCCTCCAGCGTGGCGGAGAAGCTTCCCTCCAGGATTCCCTTTTCAATCCGTTGCAGGACCGCGTCGAAGCTTTCATCCCGGACGATGGTTTCAAGCTTGGCCATGTTGTTTCCCTTCCTTCGTTTACTTCGTACGTTATCCTTCGTTGACGGTGTTCCGGCCGCGAAGCGCCTTCACCACAAGGAATCCGATAATGATGCCGAGGATAATTCCCTTGCCGGAGAATACCCAGCCGACCAGGGAGAACGCAGCGGAGAACAGCGTGCCGAAAATCAGGCCGAGCACGCTCAGCAGCGCAGCTCCCACATACACAACAGCGACAATTCCAACGATCATGGCAAACATTTTTCGTGCCCTCCTTTTCATCGTTTCCGGTGATCCTCTCACCGTGATCACAGGATACCACCGGAAGAGAGCGGAATACAGGACGGCCGGGGAAATTTACAGCCCGTTATTTTTCTTTCCGGGCAAAAAAACAGGAAACCCGCTGAGGGTTTCCTGTCCGGATGCCGGTATGATTCTTCTGTTCTTATTCCACGCCCAGGCTCTCAAAGGTATCGATCACCACCACGCAGTCCTCGCGCACGTTCTGCATGATCTTCTTCATGATGTTTTCCGGAACGGACACGCATCCGCCGGTCCAGGGCTTCCACGGGCCGAAGCAGTGGAGGAAAATTGCGGATCCCCGTCCGGGCGTTCCGTCCTCGTTGAAGCTGATGTTCAGGCAGTACCGGTACTGGTAGTCATAGTCCACAATGTGTTCGCTGTCGTCCATCACCAGCTCCGGCACATCCCGGATATCCACCATCTGGTTGTACTGCCGGTCCGGGTCCCCGCTCCAGTAGGTATTCTCATCCACCTGGATGTACGGAATTGCGCAGCCGGGATCCGGAGCAATTCCAAACGCCTTGTTGAAGCGGTAGACCCCGACAGGTGTCTGCCCGCATCCTTCCCGGTGATCCGCGTCCGCGCACAGGCCGTTCTTTCCGACAAATCCGGGTGTCGCCAGAATCTGCTTCCAGCTTCCGTCCGCGTCCTTCCGGTGCATGGAAATCGTCGCGGCGGTTTTGTCCATGCCCATCCCGGCCACGATGAGCAGCTGCTCCGCGTCCTGCGCCGCCGGCAGTTTCACCACCCATTCCGGGGAATCCGTTTCTGGCTGGTTCCCGGCATACAGGCCGTCCTCCGCCAGCGCCGCGGTGCAGGCCAGTGCCATTACTGCCGCCAGGATCAGTGAAATCCATACCCGTTTCCTCATTTTTCCCGCATCTCCTTCTCTCCGGGTTTCCGGGATTGAATCCGCCGGCACAGCCATGGAAAAGCAAAGACCCGAAGCCCCCGCGAAAGGGGCGGCTGTCTATTTTCAGTTGTCCGGCTGGGACCATTATACCACAGAACCGTCCGGAATGCCATGCAGGAGGGTTTCAGCGGATGAAAAAGCCCCCGGAATCCGAACGCATCGTTCGTTTCCGGGGGCAGGATATTCAGTCGGTTTTATTCCTCACCGTTCCAGCGGATCTCGCAGCTCTGCCCGACGCAGATTCCGTCTTCCCGGCTCATAAAGGCTGTCAGGAAGTCGTCCTGCCGGCTGAAGACCCGGCGGTTATTCCTCCATTCCTTTTCCGTGGAATCCGTTTCCGTATCCACCAGGAACCAGTCGGTCTCCGGCAGCGGAACGATCGATTCCGGAAGCTTTCCGGGCTCGAATTCATCCGTCTTCAGCAGTTCATTATCCCGGCTGAACTGCAGCACCCGGTTCCGGACCGGAGCATCCATGCCCTGGATTTCCACGGCGATTTCCAGGCTCCGGACAACGGTTTCCTGCCCGTTCGAGGTATAGGTTTCCCGGGTGTTCTGTGTCATACCCATCGACCCGTGGCGCGTTGCGTCTCCCATGCTCATGAACTCACCCGGAAGGGCATAAACCTCCCCGCCCGCGGTCTGGAAAACCGGATTGAACCAGAAGCATTCATTGTCCGTCCGGGGAGCAAAGCAGATTCTTCCCTTCATCTTCACTTCTTCCCCGGCTTCCGTCGTTTTGAAGTCCAGGCTGACATCTGATATTCCCTCATCCACGATGCAGGGCCCGAATGTGCTCTCATCCCCGCCCAGGGGGAGATAGATCATGCGCAGCCCGTTCACGCCTTCAAACACGCAGTCGGTCTCCGTATGGGTACCATCCTCCCCGTCGTCGGGAACTTCCTTCCGGATGACCCTGGCCGTCAGCCTGTTGCCGTATTTCGTCCAGTCCTCCGCGCTGATTTCCGCGTCGCTTTCCACCTTGTCCGGATGGTCTGCGAGCCACGCGTCCATATCAAAATCATCGATGGATTCCCGGGTAATCAGGAAACCGATCTGTGTATCATGTCCCCCGGAAGGGGTTTCCGCCGCCAGGTTCAGCACGCCGGTCACGCCAAGGATAAACGCCGCCAGCAGGATCACGGCCGCAATCACCGGGATGATTATCTTCTTATTCTTCATCTTCTGCCTCCAGGTTTCCGTCAAATTTCAGGATGTCCCCCACATCGCACTGCAGGTAATAGCATATTTTGTTGATCGTTCCGAAGCGGATGCCCTTCGCCTTCCCGCTGCGGAGGATCGAGAGGTTCGCTTCCGTAATCCCGACCAGTCCACACAGCTCCTTGGAGGTCATATTGCGGGCCTTCAGCACATCCTCCAGGTAAACCCTGATTGCCATGAATCTCCCTCCCGTCTTATATGAACAGGCTGTTATCCTCCCGAAGCTGCCTGTTTTCCACCAGCAGCCGGGTAAACAGCAGGATCACGGCCACAAACACAATGCTGACCACCGGGATATCCACCGTCACATTGAGATCTGTCAGTCCCGGCATCAGCAGCAGCTGCACCACATGCTGCAGGGCGCACAGGCCGGTGGATACCGCCAGGGCAATGCAGCTGATCCCGCTGACCTTTTTCGCGGTTTCCGCAAGTCCCTCCTGCTCTTCCGTTTCCGCAATCCGGATCAGGTCCATTACCCGGATCAGGATCACGATATCAAACACCGGCGGAACCACTCCGGCAGCCAGGCGGAAGATGCCGGCAATGATATCCTGCGTGCCCGGAGAAACATCCGCGGCCGGAGCCAGGGCCGCGTTCATCAGCGTCACCGCAAGCTCCGCTGTAAAGGCCATGCAGGATACTGCCAGCAGGATCCGGAAATACCGCAGGAGCTGTTCCCGCTTTCCTGCCCGGAACAGGCGGATCAGCCGCAGGACGATAAACAGGATCACCACCGACCAGAGAATGAGGGAAAGCGCCGCCCGCACTACCTGCAGGAAAGCATCGGAACCTGCCGCTGCACCCTGCCGCATATTTCCGGGATGGACCATGTTCCACAGGACGATTGGGATCACCACGGCCAGTACAGTCAGGGCAATCCGTTCCGCCAGGGTTTCCCGGCCGCGGGGATACCGCAGCGCGAAGATCACGGGAACCAGCGCAATCCCCGCCAGAATGGCCAGCGCCAGCCCGTTGCCAAACGTCCCGGTCCCGGACAGCGCTTTCAGCCCGCCCGCGATCTGTTCCATGGGAATGGACCATACCGAGGTGAACCAGGCCGGATACTGCCGGCTCAGGTAAACAAGGCCGGCAATCAGCGCCGCCTCCAGGATCAGAATCAGGATCAATGTCTTGCGTTTCAAGTGATCACCCCATTCGAATTATTGTTTTACGATAATCATTATATCCCGCAATTATCGTTTGTCAATAATTTTTTGAAAATTTGCCGAAAATTCTTTTCCGGGGGCATAAAAAAGCCCCCGGAATCCGAACACTGCGTTCGTTTCCGGGGGTGCTTTTCGTGGATATCCGCCGGTTCGCGGTTCCCTCAATCAGTGGAAGATCTTCTTCAGGAGATCCCAGAAGTTGAAGTTCCAGCTCCAGCTCCAGCTCCAGCTGTAGCTCTTGCCGCTGCAGTCATGCTGCTTTGCGCCGGAAGCCGTCACGTTCTCTTCGTAGTCAAAATCCACTTTGTCGGCCATCGGGGCCACATACTGTTTCTTCATCCGCTGCTTTCCTTTCCTCAGTTGTCGGTCGTCACTTCATCCTCATGTTTTGCACGGTAACATTATAGAGGAATAGAAATCGGATGTAAAGGAAAACATGTACAAATTTTGTTGTTATTCGTCACTTTTGGTTGTTGGCACCAAAAAGTACACCGGTATGCAGTTCCTGCTTTTCAGGCCTTCACACGCCAGTATTTCCCGGCGTCCCGGTCCAGCAGGTTCTCCGAGATCATATCCCGGCGGATCGTGCAGAAGTCATCAAAGAAATCCGCGATGATGATGTTCACTTCCCGCTCCGTATAGATTCGGTCATACTCGAACGCGTCCGCGATGACCTCCAGGACGATGCGCTCCTTCTTCCGCTGGGACGGGATGGATTTCAGCTTTCCGTATTCGAAGAAAGCGTCAATCACCTTTTTCCGGTATTCCGCGTCCCGCTGCGCCTGGATCTCCGCCTCGTCGGATTTTTCCCGGATGATCTCCAGCATGCTGGTTTCAAAAATGTCCTTGTTCAGCGAGTACATCATATAGTACTGGCTTTTGTAGGAGGTCACCGCCCCGGCGTCCGCCAGCTTCTTCAGGTGGAAGGAGACCGTCGGCGCGGAGATGCCCAGCCGTTCGGCCAGGCGCTCCACATACATGTCCTCCATCGCCAGGGATTTCAGGATCTGCAGCCGGGATTTGTCCGCCAGGCATTTGAACAAGCTGATCGCTTCCGTTTCTGTCATTCCGCTCCCTCCCAGATCTCATCGAATTTCGCGCGGACTTCCCGGACCACATCCAGCTTCACCTGCTCCGTCTGCATCCGCACCGTGTCCCCGTGCTCCTTCGCCTTGTCACAGGCGGCTGCCCAGGAGGCCGGAATCTGTTCCGCCCGCTGGATGAAGAAATCCTTCACCGCGTCCGCGTTTCCCGGATTGATCCGGGCCGCCACGGCCAGCCACGTGCGCATCACGTCATAGATATTCCCGCGCACCTTTTCAAAAACCGCTTCATCCCCGCGGCCGTCCGCGCTCAGTTCCCGGTCCCGCTGTCCGCATCCCGCAATCTTCTCCTCAAAATACCGGTTCAGCTTTTCCATTTTCTGTTCCATTATTCAGTCACCTCCACTGTTCCTTTTCCGACAAAATCCGTATGGCCGGACGCCTGGTTGGTCCCGCCGAACATCAGGTTCATCCCGATGGCGATGTGGAATGTCCCGGCCATCTTCTCATCCAGCAGCGTATATCCGCACAGGTCCTCCACATTCGGGTTCATGCCCAGGCCCAGTTCGCATACCGTGCGGTCTTCCCGGGGCATCTCCGCGAACTTTCCGGCCAGCTCCGCGTCGCTGCAGCCCGTCACTTCCCCGCCTGCGATCTCCAGCGTCACACCGGTGTATTTCACGTCATCCAGCCAGAGCGAATCAAAGAATACGCTGCCGTTCGTCTGGCTTTCAACCGGCGCGATGTAGATCTCCCCGCAGGGCAGGTCCCCGTCCCCCGCGTCGGCGAGCCATTCCCGCCCGGTCAGTTCCATCCGCAGCTCGCATCCGTTCCCGGTCCGCACAAGAACCTTTTCCGCGCCGGAAAAGCGTTCCATCTCCCGTTTGCATTCCGCGGCCAGCGCATTGTAATCGATGTCATACGCGCGGTTCATCCGGCGGATATAATCCTCCGGCTCCAGGCCGGACTCCTCCGCGTTGGCCTCCGTCGGAATCCGGATCTGGGCAAACCGCTTACATTTCATCAGCGCCTGGAAAAGCCGGGCGATATAGGCACGGTACAGGTTCAGCTGTTCCTCTTCCAGCGGATAACCGAGGACGATCGGCTGGTACGCAAATACATCCAGCACCGCGTCAAACCCGGAGATCATTTCAAAATACCGGTCATCAAAACAGCCGGCCTTTGCGTTGGCGAACAGGTCCCGGTTGGCGGACCGCGCCTGCTGCAGGATCACCGGGCTTGCGCCTTCCGCGGCCACCGCCGCGGCGAAGCGGTTCGCGATCTCCCGTTCCCGGTCCTCTCCCCAGAAATGGATGAGGATCATTTCCCCTTCCCGGACTCCGCTGGCCTTCACAAGTTTCAAAATCGTTTCGAATTCCATATCATTCCCTCCACGCTTCGGAATAATATCATATTCGAATTAATATTGCAATACTATTTTGATATTTATCTAATTGTATTTCAGAACCCGGTTCAACAAAAAAGGGATTCCGCGCCGGGAGGCGAATCAATACATCAAAGAATTGATTTGTTCAAAGATATGCTTTCCATCCTGGTTTACCGGAAGGAGGAAACATCATTGAAGCGCCTGTTCGCCCTTGTCCTGTCCGCTGTGATGCTCCTCAGCTGCTCTGCGGCCGCGGCGGACCGCGTGGTTACCTCGGAGTTTGAGGACTTCACCCTGCAGACGACGGTCCCGCTGGACTACTCCAGCTTCAAGGTGGTCGGGCAGCCGCTGTTTGTCTACTACCGGACCGTCACCGGCGAAGTTTCCACCTCCGCCGTCAGCGCGATCTGGCTTCCGTCGACGGAACCGGTTGCGGCGGAAGAATTCACGACCATGCTCCGGAATGCCGAGACGGCTATGAGTTCCCAGCAGGCGGCCAAGGGAAACACCATGAAAAGCTATGAGGTCTCGGAAGCCGCTGAAACGGAGCTCTGGGGCGTTCCCGTGCTCGTCTGCGATGCGGAAATGCTGGTGAGCCTCACCAATTCCAGCATCACCGTCTTCCAGCGCAGCATCCGGATCACCGGCAGCTACGGAACCTACATCTTCTCCCTGTCCGCTTTCTCCCGGAAATCCCTGGAGGAAGCCACGGACGAGCTGGTCCGGGGCATAAAATGGAAATAAGGCTCGTTCTTCGCATGCAAAAAGAGCACCTGGTTTCAGGTGCTCTTCGTTTTTATCCGCCCGGGCGGTTACTTCCCGGTGTTCTCCATCAGGTACTGCCGGCAGGCCCGGTAGTCTTCCCGCATCGTTTCCGGGAGGCTGTCCGCTTCAATCCGTTCCACCCGGGGCGCGGGCACATGCATATGCGCGTCGTAGATATTGATGAAATCATGACGGGTAACCGGAATGCTGTCCAGGGGAATCACATAGTATTCCATGCCGTGCCGGTCTGTGTCCGCCAGGACGATCCCATAGGTTTTCTTTCCGGAATAACCAGTGCAGCAGACCGCGTCGCCGTGCCCGGCAAACGGCGGAAAAAAGACCTCCCGGTTCCGGGCGCATGGTTTGTCACACGCTTCACAGTCCCAGTCCGTATAATCGTCATTGTGGCATCCTTCCGCCCCGAATTCATCCGCCCACACGACTGCCGAATAAACCTTCAGCCCCGGGAGCAGTTCCATCTCCCCGAGCGAATCCTCGGAAAAGCCGGTTTTTTCCGAAAGAACGCGGCGTTTGACAATCGTGTACCGCGTAACGGCTGTTTCACGGGCGCATTCATATTCCCTGTAAAACAACGGGATCATCCGGAGCGCGGCATCATAGGATTCGCATATGTATCGTTCATCATAAGCGTCCGGTGTTTCCTGGATGTGCAGCTCAAACACCGCGTTTTCGTCCGGGGCGGTAAAGCTTTCCAGCATCCGCTGCTGGCCCCGGATCAGCCGGGATGTATATTCCCGCAGTTCTCCGGTGAAGCATGCTTCCAGCCTCCGAAGCCATTCAATCCGGCTGTCAAAATCCGGGGCATACTGATAAGCGATTGCCAGCAGGTCATCGTCTGAAAAGCGGGTTCCGGACAGCCGGACCTGCGTTTTCAGGCTTTCGGACGGGAGCAGTGAGATGATTTCGTTCTGAAGGGTTTCCGTCAATTCTTTTTCCTCCGTGAATCAGGCAGGGGGGGCGTATGGGTGCGTCCGGTTCGATAGAAATAAACTATCATATAAAAGCAACAGATGCAAGCAGAAAATCCCGGGCTGCTTCCGCAGTCCGGGATCGTTTTCACAGGTCTGTTTTCATGGGTTCCCGTTATTCGTTCATTTTTCCTTCCACAGCCGCGGGCTCCGGGACGCTGGTGATGCCGCCGTGTACCTGCGTGGAAAGGCTTGCCGCCGTGCAGGCAAAGCGGACAATCTGCCGCAGCTCGTCTTCCGTCAGGTCCGCGGGGGCCTTGCCCAGGCGGATGAACTGGCTCATCGCGCTGCCGCCGAAGATATCCCCGGCGCCGGTGGTATCCACCACCCGGATGCCGGAGGGGCTCTGTACCGTGACGCGTTGCTTCGCGGTCGCGGCATAACAGCCCTTCGGTCCCAGCGTGGCGTATACCAGCGAAGCGCCGTATTCCTTCAGCAGCTTTTCAGCGCCTTCTTCCGGCGGGATGCCCCACAGCCACGCGATTTCCTCATCGCTGATCTTGATGATGTCCGCCTGCTTCAGGCTCCACTCGATGGCGGCCTTTGCGTCCTCTTCCCGTTTCCACAGCGGTTTGCGCAGGTTCGGGTCCAGGCTGATCAGCAGGCCGTGTGCCTTGGCCAGTTCAATGGCCCGGCGGGTGGCCGAGGCCGCGGGTTCATCTGTCAGGGAAAGCGTTCCGAAGTGGAACACCTTCGCGTCTTCGATCATGGTTTCATCCACTTCCTCCGGTTTCAGGCAGGTATCTGCCCCCGGCTTCCGTGCGAAGCTGAAGTCCCGGTTTCCGCTTTCATCCAGGGAAACAAAGGCCAGTGTGGTGAACACATCCGGATCGATCCGGATCCCCCGGGTGTCGATTCCCGTTTCCTGCAGGGTTTTCACCAGCATCCGCCCGAAGGTATCATCCCCCACCTTGCCGATCATGGCAGTCCGGCATCCGTATTTCGTCAGCGCGGCCAGGAAGTTGCCCGGTGCGCCGCCGGGATTGGCGGACAGGACCGGATAGCCCGCGGGGTTGGTGGAATGCGGGGCAAAGTCAATCAGCAGCTCCCCGAGCGCCGCCACGTCATAATGCTTCATCCGTTTCATTCCTCATCAAACAGTGTGTATTTGGTAATATCCATGAGGACTTTTCCGTCGGTCTCGAAGGAGATTCCCCGGGCGTCCGAATCGGTCAGGATGGTGGCCGTCATCACCTGTTCCCCGTCGTTGATGAACACCTCCACGCTGAAGCGGTCCATCACCACATGCAGGTGGATCTCGCCCTGCCGGTCGGCAACCAGGCAGCGGCGCTGGTGGATGTAGGCCCGGCGGGAACCGGAGAACTTGCGGTCAATCTGCAGCCAGGATTCATACGGCCAGAAGCTGAGGTCGGAATGGTATTTCTCGTTCTGCGCAAAGCGCATCGTGAATTTCCGGAAGGGGTTCCCGGCGTCCGCGGGGCGGAGCGTGATATCCATTTCCACCACGCGGCCCTCGATCCCCTTCAGTTCCTTCTTTCCGTCCAGCAGGACGTCCTTATACTCGATCTTCCGGCCCCGGTACTGCGCCAGTTCCCGGATCGGCTGCTGGTACAGCCGGCCGTTCTTCAGGAACAGCTCCCGCGGAATGCTCATCTGGCCGATCCAGGGGCGTTCCTCATAGCCGGTGGTTTTGCAGGTATCCCAGTTCTGCATCCATCCGATCATCACGCGCCGTCCGTCCGGGGTCTGGATGGTCTGCGGGGCATAGAAGTCGATGCCGTAGTCAATCGCCTGGTTGTGCTCCTCAATGAACTGCTTTCCGTCGAATTTCCCGATCAGGCAGACCGTTCCGTTTCCGTTGTGGTATTCAAACCCTTCCGGAAGCATATCCTGCGGGCTGACAAAAATCAGGTCCTTTCCGTCCAGCGGGAAGAAATCCGGGCATTCCCACATCAGGCCGAAGCGCCCGTCGTTTTCCGCGAGGATGCCGGCATACTTCCAGTCGAATCCGGTTTCGCTGTCAAACAGCAGCAGTACGCCGCGCTTGTCCTTCCGGCGGGCACCCACCACGCAGCGGAATCCGCCTTCCGGCTTCCGCCACATTTTGGGGTCCCGGAAATCGTACGGGCTCAGCCCTTCCGGAATGTCGCCGGTGTCCAGCACCGGGTTCTTCTCATACTTGGTGTAGTCCTTCCCGTCGCCCACGGCCAGGCACTGCGTCTGGTATTCGTATCCCTTGTCGCCGCCTTCCTGGCGGACGCCGGTATACATCAGCAGCTGTTTCCCGTTCGGCAGTTCCATCGCGCTGCCGGAGAAGCAGCCGAAGGAATCATAGGGCGCATCCGGGGCCAGCGCGGCCGGCAGGTACGTCCAGTGGAGCAGGTCATGGCTGACCGCATGGCCCCAGTGCATGGCGTCCCATTCGGTATCATACGGGTTATACTGGTAGAACAGATGATACTGCCCGTGATAATAGGAGAACCCGTTCGGATCGTTCATCCATCCGGTCAGCGGGGTCAGGTGGAACACCGGGCGGCTTTCCCTCGGGATATCGCCCCCGGCGACCTGTTCATATACCCTGGCAAACAACAGGCTGTGCTCAACTGTCTTTTTCATCGCTTACCTCGTGTATTCCCGAAGTTCAGTGAACTCGATGGTATTGTTTTCCGCAAACAGGCGGATGGCTTTTCCGCTGGCGCCGTAAACGCGGACCGTCAGGGCCGCTTCGTCCTCCAGCCAGAAGATTCCGACGGAGCCTTCCTGGATGTAGGTGAAGCTGTATTCCCGTCCGGCCTCGAGAGCCGCGGCGGTCTCCGTGATCTTCGTGCTGCCCTCGTTGAACAGCAGCTGCAGCGTCTGGGTGGCCGGCTCCAGGCAGATGGTCTTCTGCTTGTCGTCCTGGCCGTTATAGTCAAACGCGAGCCCGAAGCTTCCCTTGCCGCTGTAGGAGAATTTCCCCTTCAGCATGAAGCTCTCATACGCGGTGAACACATCCGTGTAGTTGTAGCGCGCGCCGGCCTGGATTTTGATTTTGTCCTCCGGAATCCGCAGCTCGCGGCGCTTGGTGTACTGCGCCTCGATGGAGGGAACCGGAACCAGCGCCAGGTCGCCGTTCTCCTTCTGCTTCAGCTGCTGCACGGCCAGGTTGCCGGCCCAGCCGGACACGTCCGATGTGGAGGACGGGGATTCGCTGCGGCGGGCCCAGCCGATCATGAAGGAGCCTTCCGGTCCTTCGGCGTGTTTCGCGGCATAGAACAGCTTGGCATCCAGGCGCTTCGCATCTCCGTACGGGCCGTAGGGCGTGTCGGAAACAGCGTACCAGAGCGTATCATCCTGCGCGGAATAAGTCAGATAGTATTTGTCTCCCAGCCTGAAGGTGTCGCTGCATTCCAGGTTCCAGAAGTTGTCCACTTTGTTCGTGAAGATGATTCCGTCATAAGCGGCGTTCTTCAGGTCCGCGCTCACGGTATACTTCAGGATCCGGGCAACGCCGCCCTGGGAGGCGGTGATCGTCATCACGATGGTATTGCTTTCCGCGTCGTAATAGGCCTGCGGATCGCGGAAGTCGCGCTTCTGGCCGATCTCGGAAGGCGGGGTGATCTCCCATCCTTCGACCTTCTCAAACTTGTCCGGGCTGGTTCCCTTGGCCACCATGACCTTTTCCATGTACTCATAGGCATCGGAAGAAGCGTGCCCGGTGTAGAACAGGTAGTAGGTATCCCGGACTTTGACCACCGATCCGGTGCCGATCCATCCGTCCTGCCCGCCGCTGCGGCTGCTTTCCAGGATGGGATCGTCATATTCCGTATAGGTCACAAAGTCCTTCGTGGTCGCCAGGTAAATGGAGTGGTTGTAGGAATCCCCGCCCTCCTTCAGGTAATAGACGTAATACGTCCCGTCCTCATAGTAGGGCATTGTGTCGCCGACGTACGGCTGGTTGATTCCGTCTACCGCCGGCCTGAAAAAGATTCCGTACTCATATGCCGCCTCCTGGCTTCCCGGGGTCCGCAGGGCTGAAAAATCCTTGTCGTTGTCTACCACGGCAAACGGTTCCCCGTTATCCGCCGGAGCCGCGGCGGTGGCCGCTTCCGGGGCAGCTGCGGGAGCCGCAGGCTGCGCGGTCTGGTTTCCCTGGCATCCGGCCAGCACGGCGCAGGCCAGGACAAGCGCAAACAGCAGCGCGGTCCATTTCTTGTTCATGCTTACCTCCTGACGAAAAGCAGGGAGGATGAGACAATCCATCCTCCCCGATGTTCGTTACCTGTTACTGGACGGTCATCTGGTAGATCGTCACGTTCTGGAATTCCACGGTCACTTCGCCCATCTTGGACAGGGCTTCCGAACCAAACTGGAACAGCAGTTCGAAGTCCATATCCGTGATGAAGGTGTCAGTGGTGGAGAAGCGGAAGGTCTGGAACTCTGTGGTCAGGTCCATTCCCTCGGAGAACCGGGGATCCCATCCGCCCATCGGGTTCAGGAATACGCCGCAGGATACGGGCTGGCTTGCCCTTGCGGTGATTTCCACCGTGTAGTAGCTGTCGGAAGCCAGGGTCAGCGGGTTGCCGCCGATACCGCAGATCAGCTTGTTGTGCCAGTCCACGGTGCCGCCGTTGTCGATGCGGTAGAAGAAGCTGCCGTCCTGCGCCCAGATGACGCCGACGCCGCGCTCGTTGCCTTCATCCGTTCCGTTGAAGGTTGCCCACGGGGTGGCGGGGTTTTCTGCGTTGGCGGTGTTTCCGCCGAAGGGCATGAAGGAATCCGTGGTCTTCTGGGTTTCCTTGTCGCCTTCCACATTGCCGAACACCACGTCGCTGATCTCAATGGTGTTGTTCGCCGCGCCTTCCGGCGGGTTGCCGATCTGCAGGCGGATCACGGGATCATCCACATCCGCTTCCGCGGTGAACATGGAGGAGATCACAACCTCTTCGCCGGCGCCGGCGCTGAAGCCGTTGAAGTTCGCGCGGCATTCCCAGCCGCGTCCGTCGCTTTCCACCAGGGCTTCACCGCCCTGGCCGTTGGCAGCCTTCAGCTTGAAGCTGTAGTAGTACTTCTTGCCCTTTTCGATCTTCGTTTCGCCCAGGAGGATGTCGGCCTTGATACTCCATACGCCGCCCTCGGTGGGATAGTTGTCGATGGTCACGACCGCCTTGCCGTCCGCGAAGGCCGCGCTGGCCGCCGCGCCGTCTCCGGCATCCGCCTTCACGCCCGCGTTGGCCGTGAAGTCCGCGGTGTAGGTCGGAACCTCATGCTCTTCACCGGAGATCTCAAACAGTTCGATCTTGTCGATTGTCACCACGAAGTCTTCCGGGGTGGTATCCGCCGCGTTGTCCGGATTCGGGGTGATCTTGCCGAGGTTGAACAGCAGCTCCGCGCTTCCCTCTCCGGGAGAGGCAAAGTTCAGTTCCAGGGGCGCGACTTCAGGTCCGATGACCACGTTGAAGGCGCCGCCGAAGGTTTCCCATCCCTCCGCCTGCTCATTGCGGGCGAGGATGTGGGCATAGGTGTTTTTGGTGGACTTGGCCCAGATCAGGATTTTGTAATCCGCGGCCTTCAGCGCGTAGCCCGCCTTGGCCAGCTGCACGTCGCCGTCGCCGTTGCCGGGGTTCTTGACGGTAATGACGTAGGAGCCTTCCTTCAGTTCCGCCGTCGCGTCGGCCGCTTCGCCGATTTTGGCTTCCCATCCGTGGTTGTCGGTCACAGCCGCCGTGCTGAAGTCAAATTCCTTATAAACCTTTTCCTCGCTCGTCTTCTTGGTGACCGTCAGGGTGGCGTAGGCTTCCGCCGTCTTTTCGCCCTTGTCCGTTACCGAGAAAACCAGCTCGTAGCTGCCGGCGTTTTCCGGGGTGGCTTTGCCGTTTTTGATGGCCAGCGCCGGAGTGGAATCAATGGCAATCATACCGGTCAGATCGCCGTCTTCCGCGTCGGTGGCGGTGATACCTGCCAGCAGGTCGATTTCATCTCCTGCCGCCACGGTCATGTCCTGTGCGCCGCTGATCACGGGCGCCGCGTTTTCCGCCGGGGCGGGAGCCTCAGTCGGCGCGGGAGCCGGAGCGGGAGCGTTGCTGCAGGATGCCAGGGCAAATACCAGCAGCATGGAAAGAATGATCAGTCCGATCCTTTTCTTCATAATCTTATCCTCCGTCCTGTCTTACTTGTTGGCGGTTGCGTAACGGTCATAGGCATCCTGGTAAACCTTCTGGATGCCGGGCAGGTTCACCTTGCCGTTCAGGTCGTTCTGGAAGGCGGTCCAGGCGTCATCGCTCACGCCGCCCTTCAGCAGCCACTTGATCAGGTTGGTCCGGACGTAGTCGTTCAGGTTGGTTTCATAGTTGCTCAGGGTATTCAGCTCTTCCAGGGTGAACTGCAGGTTCGGGAACGGGATCACGTTCGCGGGCACGAAGGGCTTCGCGCACTGCTGCAGGCGTTCCAGGCGCAGCTGGGCGCGGGGTTCCATATGCACCACGTTGTTCCAGGCGTATTCACCCAGGTAGATGATGCCCAGCGGTGCGTTCTGCAGCCGCAGTTCGTCCGTGGTCACGCCTTCCGGCAGGGGCTTCTGCACCAGCATGCCCTTCTCGTCCAGCGCTTCCTCATACACGATACCGATGGGGCCGTAGTTGATCTGCGCGGAGATCATGGGATCGTAGTACCGGTCAAAGTAGGCCAGCAGCACTTCCGGATACTTGCAGGTGGAGAACAGGATCAGTTCGCCGGTGCTGACTTCGGGGTTGTTGGAGACGCAGATGGTCTGGTCGCCGTTCGGTCCGATCAGCGGGCTGCAGACGATGTAGTTGTCCGGGTTGGAAACCACGGTTTCGCTCTCCCACCAGTAGAAGGCGCCGTAGAGCTCCATGCCCTTGCCGTTCGCCAGGAAGTTGTCCTGGCTCTGCTCGAAGCTGACCTTGTCGATCAGGCCGTCATCGATCCACTTGGCCAGGAAGTTGGTCGCTTCCTTGAAGCGCTCGTCCTGGATCGTATAGGTCACTTTGCCGTCGATGATCACCCGGTGCTCCAGGTTGTCGTTCAGGCCGAACATACCGTACAGGTCGCACTGGTTGCCCTGCCAGTTGTTGTAAACGAAGCTCAGCGGCCGTTCGTCATCCGTCTTGCCGTTGCCGTTCATGTCATTGTCGTGGAAGTACTTCAGGAGTTCTTCCAGCTGGGTGCTCTTCAGCGCCAGGCCGTCCACCAGCTGGTCTGCCGTCAGGTCGCTCACCGCGCCGGCTTCGATGGCCGCCTTGGTCCACGCGACGTTCAGGAACAGCAGGTTCGGGCTCTGCAGCAGGCCCATTTCCTCAATGCGGGGCAGGGAGTAGATCTTGCCGTCTTCCACGTTCAGCAGCTGGTTTTTGATGTCCGGCCGCTCGCTCAGCAGTTTGGAGAAGTTCGGCATATAGTCGAGGTAGTCGCTGATCGGCACCAGCACCTTGCGCTTGGCGTACTTGATGATTTCGCCGGCGCCCATGCCCGCGTGGTAGATCGCGTCCGGCCGGTTGTCCGCGTTGCCGAAGATCAGGTTCTTCTGCTGGGAGTACACGGATTCGGAAACGTTCTCCCAGTTCACCTGGACGTTGGTCTGGGCGAACAGGTCGCTCATGATCTTCATGTCGTTGTAGTCCAGTGCGCTGGCGTTCTTGGAGGAATATACCCGGAAGGAGATATTCTTCGCGCCCTCCGCGTTCAGGATCGGGGCGGCCGGGTCTTTCCACTGGAAGCCGTAGGTATCGGTCAGCGCGTTTTCGCCGGCCGCGGGCGCGGCAGCGGTGTCCTTCTTTTCCGCCGCGGGAGCAGTCGCCGTGTTGTTTCC
This sequence comes from Clostridia bacterium, assembly GCA_017427165.1. Classification (GTDB taxonomy): domain Bacteria; phylum Bacillota; class Clostridia; order Christensenellales; family Aristaeellaceae; genus Aristaeella. The sequence continues at coordinate 3,255 of JAFRTK010000097.1, read as the reverse complement.
GCCGCCGCTGCAGGCCGTCAGCGTAACCGCCGCGGCGATTGCCAGCAGGATCAGCAGCCATTTCTTCATTTGCTTCATGAGTTTTTTACCTCCTTCATATGAACAGGTTGCACACAATTATCCCTTCAGGGAGCCGATCATGACGCCCTGTGCGAAATACTTCTGGACGAACGGGTACAGGCACAGCACCGGCAGGCTGCTGACGATCACGGATACGTACTTCAGCTGGTTGGCCAGGCGGTACTGCTGCAGGATCGTTTCGCCGCTTCCGCCCACGGTGCTCTCGCTCGCGATCAGGATTTCCTTCAGCACCAGCTGCAGCGGATACTTTTCGGCATCCTGCAGGAAGATCATGGCATTGAAGTAGCTGTTCCACTGGCCGACGGCGTAGTACAGCGCCATCACGGCGATGATCGCCTTGGAAAGCGGAAGCACGATCGAGAAGAATGTCCGGTACTTTCCGGCGCCGTCGATCCGGGCCGCTTCCAGCATGCCCTCCGGGATGGAGGATTCGAAGAACGTCTTGCTCATGAAGAGGTTCCACACGCTCAGGATCGCGGGCAGGATCACAGCCCAGGGGGAGTTGATGAGCTTCAGGCTGCTCATCACGTTGTAGAACGGGATCAGGCCGCCGCCGAAGAACATCGGGATGATGAAGAAAATCATCCAGAACTTCTTGCCCGGCGTGGTCTTCCGGCTCAGTCCCCAGCCGGCGGGAATGGTGACCACCAGGGAGAGGATCACCGTGACCACCGTGTAGATGATCGTATTGAGGTAGCCCCTCCAGATATCCGCCCGCTGGAACACCTTTTCAAATCCTTCGAAGGTGATGTTCACCGGTGCCAGCACCACCTGGCCGCCCAGCACTGCGTCCGGGTCCGAGATGGAGGCAATCACGATAAAGTAGAGGGGATACAGGATGATCAGCGCGAGGAGTCCGAGGAAAAACGCGTTGATCGCGAAGAATACTTTATCGCCCTTGGTATCCTTGAGCGCCATATTCTTCATCTTGATAGCAGGTGCTTTCTGTGTCATCTTCGTTCCCCTCCTTACCACAGCGAGTTCTCGGAGAACCGTTTGGACGTCGTGTTGGCGATGATCAGCAGGACGACGTTGATGATGGAGTTGAACAGGCCGATGGCCGTCGCGTACGCCTGGTCCGGAACACCGGTCAGGCCGCGCTTGTACACATAGGTTGCGATCAGTTCGCTGACCTCCAGGTTGCCGTCTGTCTGCATCAGCAGGGCCTTTTCATAACCGACACCCATCAGTCCGCCGATGGACATGATCAGCATCACGCTGATCATCGGCATGATTGCGGGGATGTCCACGTGCAGGACCCGCTGGAACCGGCTCGCGCCGTCGATCATGGCCGCTTCATGCTGCACCGGGTCGACGTTGCTCAGCGCGGCGATGTAGATCACAGCGCTCCAGCCGAAGTCCTGCCAGTTGCTCGACAGGATGTACATCGGGCGGAACGCGGAGCTCTCCAGGAAGTAGGAGATCCGTTCCCCGCCCAGGTGGGCCGCAATGTTGTTGACCAGGCCGTAGCGTCCGAAGAACAGCTGCAGCATACCGACCAGCACGACCAGGGAGATGAAGTGGGGGGCGGTATAGATGGTCTGGAAAACCTTGCCGGCCTTTTTCCGTTTCAGCGCGTTCAGCGCCAGGGATACCAGGATGGGCAGCGGGAAACCGATGATGAAGCCTACAATACAAAGAATGAAGGTGTTCTTCATCAGCGGCCAGAACTGCGGATCGCTGAAGAACCGCGTGAAGTTCTCAAAGCCGACCCAGATCGTGGTATCGGACAGGATCTTGTCCCCGGGCATGAAGTCCTGGAACGCGATCAGCACGCCGTAAATCGGGAGATAGTTGAACAGGAAGACCACCAGGACCGCCGGAAGAATCATGGTCAGGTACGGAAAATTCTCCCGGAAATTCCGAAGCCTGTACCCCGCGGTTGGCTTTTTCTGCCGTTTTGCAACAGCAGGCATTGACTTTACGCCTTGCATTTTTCCCCTCCTCGCCTGTTGACAGTGCTCGTCGGATTCTGTTATGAAAACGCTCAATATCCGGATTCCCGGATGTCATTTTGGATTTTACACTCATATTTACAGAATGTCAATATGTATTTGTGCATCATGTACAACTTTTTGCCTTATGGGTGCTTTTTCTTCCAATTATCCCATCTGAAGCCGGGTATTTGCTCGATTTTTCCTATTTTCTTGTTATGAAAGTTTACGTTTTGTAAACTTGTATTCCGCCGATTCCCATGTTACAATATGTAACACAAGGGATGTACAGAATGTAAATCAGAGAGGTCGGATCCCACATGCCATCCAGACGGATTACCATGCAGGACATCGCGGATGCCTGCGGCCTTTCCCGGAACACGGTTTCCAAGGTTTTCAACGGCCGAGGCGCCGTGCCGCAGGCCACCCGGGACCTGGTCCTGCAGAAAGCCCGGGAACTGGGCTACGGCACTCCCGTGGAGGATGTCCAGGTACTTCCTCCGCCCGTCGGCAACATCGCGCTGCTGACTCAGTTCATTCCCAGCCAGTTCCACTTCGGTTCCGCTTTTCTGGCCGCTTTTACCGACCGGATCAGCCGGGCCGGCTACACGCTGAAAATCTATGAGATTTCCCCGGAAGAGCTGAAGGAAAAAAGACTCCCTCCCCACTTTATTCCGGAGCAGATTGCCGGGATTGTCGGGCTGGAGCTTTTTGACCGGGATTATATCAATATGATCTGCCACCTTGGAATCCCCGTTGTAATGACGGACGGTCCCGCGGATGCCGGGCTTTCCCTGATGGAATGCGATTATGTCATGATGGAAAACCTGGCCGCGGTGGTCTCCATGGTCCGGCGCCTGCTGGATGCGGGTGCCCGGAAGATCGGGTTCGTCGGGGATTACCGCCATTGCTGTTCCTTCCGGGAGCGGTGGCTCGCCTTCCGGGACGGCCTGCGGATATACGGTGTGGATTACGACAAAAGTCTCTGCATCTGTGAACCGGACGCCTCCCCGTATAACGATTCCGACTGGCTGCTGTCCCGCATCGACCGGATGCCTTCCCTGCCGGATGCGTTTATCTGCGCCAACGATTATCTCGCGATCCATCTCATGCTCGCCCTCAAAAAACGAAAAATCGCAATTCCGGATACAGTCATGATTGTCGGCTTTGACGGAACCGCCCAGTCCTCCTTTACCGATCCGCCGCTGACTACGGTACAGATCCGCAGCGAGGAGATCGG
>JAFRTK010000096.1 GCA_017427165.1 Clostridia bacterium | reverse complement strand
GCCCTGCAGGGAGTCATTGTGGTCCTTCAGCATTTCAGCCACGATGTACAGCAGGCCGTAGCCGGTCGCTTCCTTCCGGGCCAGGGAGCCGCCGTAGGACAGGCCCTTGCCGGTCAGGACGCCTTCGTACACGCCGCGGATCCGCTTGTACTGGCCGAACATATAACCGATCTCACGGGCACCGGTGCCGATATCGCCGGCGGGAACGTCGGTATCCGCGCCGATGTACTTGCACAGCTCGGTCATGAAGCTCTGGCAGAAGGCCATCACTTCACGGTCGCTCTTGCCCTTGGGGTCGAAGTCGGAACCGCCCTTGCCGCCGCCGATGGGCAGGCCGGTCAGGCTGTTCTTGAAGATCTGCTCAAAGCCCAGGAACTTGATGATGCCCAGGTTAACGGAGGGATGAAGCCGGATGCCTCCCTTGTACGGTCCGATCGCGCTGTTGAACTGTACGCGGTAGCCGGTGTTCACCTGAACCTGGCCCTTATCGTCCACCCACGGCACGCGGAACTTGATCTGCCGTTCCGGATTCACGATCCGGTCCAGCACCGCGTCGCGGCGGAATTTTTCTTCGTTGGCATCCACCACAGGGCGAAGGGAATTCAGCACTTCCTTGACAGCCTGGATGAATTCGGGTTCACTGCCGTTTTCTTTGATTACCCGTTCAATAACCTCATCTACGTAAGACATACCGGGAAACCTCCTTGCGTTTTATTCTTCCTTGATAGAACAAAACGCCTTTAACACACCAAAGTTTGTTAAAGACGCCCTTGCCTTTACGCGCGGTATTCTACCGCCGCGATCCCTTCATTGTCAATGCGTTCACTGCACTATTCATGTTTTTCTGTCATTGCGTATTCCCCATCCATATACGCGGTCCGTTCCCGGATCCATTTTTCCAGGTAGAACACCGCGTTTTCAAAGCTCTGCGCCGCTGCCTTGTAGGTTTCGGTCGGCACATTCCACCGGGCGAAATTCATCTTCGCGGAATCCCGGATGGCTTCCACATAGGATTCCAGCGATTTCACAGGGCTTCCTTCCCCAGCTTCCTTCTCCCCGAGCAGGACCGCGGCGGCCGGCCGGAACTCTTCCGTCCAGATTCTCCGCACCCGGTTCATGAAATCCGTGTGCCGGGACAGCAGCCACCAGATATTGCCGGTCTTGTGGCTCATGGCGGTAATGTAATTCCCCTTCGCCCCGGTTCCCCGGTCCGCCATGTTCCCGAAGGCCAGGTCATAGTCCCACGCGGGCCCGGCGTAGATCAGGGGATCCCGCGTGTCCGAATCCTTGTACATGAACTGGCTTCCGCCGATGAAGTCATAGTCCTTGGTCCAGTCCTCCACCAGGAACTTCACCGCGAATGAATCCATGTCGAGATAATCCGTATAGTGCCTTCCGGTGGCGGGGTTCACGCCGTCGTCCGCGATCACCGCGTCGTGCATTTCGTTCACCCGGCCGGCCAGGTATTCCACCTGTTCCCGGGAAGGAAAGGTCGGCTCCTTGATCTGGACCGGAAGCGCCTTCCGCGTGCGGAAGCCCGCAACCTTATAGTCCCGCAGCCGCGCGAACTTTTCGATTGTCATGATGTATCCGCCGGTAATGTCCTCCGGGTTTTCGGGAATCCGGTACCCCCGTGACAGCGGCACCGTCCGGCTGCTTTCCTTGTACATGACAAAGGAGGAGACCGGCTGGCTGTTCACCTTCTCCGTCTCTTCTTCCAGATCCCGCAGCTCCAGCCGTCCCTTCTTGATCTGGATCTTTTCCGTCACCAGGTACAGGCCGTTGTACTGCCCGTTGATCCACACGTCCGCCGGCACGCAGGATAAAGCGTTGCTCAGTCCCGCCGCCCGGCTCATATCCAGTGCGATCTGGTTGCGCAGCAGGCTCGCGTCATTCCAGTTGGCCAGCAGCACCCAGGTCTTCGCCTTATTCATCCCGGAAAGGGATGCCTTTTCCGAAAGCTTGATCTGGTACGGCTTTTTCACATACCGGAAGGTGTTGTTCCCGCGCCCCTTCATCTGGGTGATGCTTCCGTCGTAGGATACGGTCCCGTCCGCTTCGCAGTACACCGCCCGCCCGGCCCGGATCTCATATTCCTTCTTTCCGTTGGCCCGGCCGAGCTCCGCCGCGTCCACCTCCAGGAAAAGTGCCGGAACCGCGGATCCCCGGTGGATCACCAGGTTTCCGAGCTCCCGCCCTTTCGCGTTGTACACCGGTGTCTTCGCCCCCAGGTATTCCCGCACATCGATTTCCTGCCCCGGGCGGATTTCCGTCCTGTCCGTGCCCAGGTACAGGCATTCCGCGCCGTCCAGCTCCAGCGTGATCTTTTCCGCGTTCCAGGATCCGGGCAGGCTCAGGATATAACCCGCGCGTCCCTTCCGCGTTTCCACCGTGCCGGAGTAAACAGACGGGCAGCCGGCCCGGAATACTTCCGCTTTCTCCGCCCGGGCAGTCACCGCCAAAAAAGCAGACAGAATCCCCAGTACGGAGAAAAAGATCACCGTCCTGAGGATTCTGTTCATGTCTTTTTTCCTTCCGCCGGGGCTCAGTCCATGGCATCCAGCATCTGGTGCAGCAGGGTATACAGGCTGTACATGTCTTCCCGCGGCATATCAATGCATCCGCCCACCTGTTCCGGAAGATCCTTCACCTGCTCCCGCAGTTTCCAGCCTTCATCGGTCACCGCTACGTTCACCACACGCTCGTCACCCTTGCTGCGGGTGCGGGTAATCCACCCGTACTCTTCCATCTTCTTCAGCAGGGGTGTCAGCGTTCCGCAGTCCAGGTACAGCATCCGGCACAGTTCGCCCACCGTGCTCTTTCCGTTCTCCCACAGGGCCAGCAGCACAATGTACTGCGTATACGTCAGCTTCAGCGGCTTCAGCAGCGGGTTGTACACATTCACAACCTTCCGGGCGGCTGCGTACAGCGGAAAACAAAGCTGTCCTTCCAGTTTCAGCTGCGGATAATCTTCCCGTGCGCTCATGGTTCTTTCCCCTCTTTCCGGAAAATTACAGGTTTCCTTCAATCCACGCCTTGATCTGGTCACCGGGACGGAAGCCCACCATCTGGTCCACCGCGGTACCGTCCTTCAGCAGCACCAGGCAGGGGATCGAGCTGATGCGGAATTCCTGCGCCAGCTCCGGCACCTCGTCCACGTCCACATTGTAGAATTCCAGTTTCCCGGCCATTTCATCCGAAATGCCTTCCAGCACCGGCGCCATCATCCGGCAGGGTCCGCACCATACCGCGGAGAAGTCCACCAGCGCCGCCGCGCTCTTCCGCACTTCGCTTTCAAACTGGGTTCCGTTAACCTTCTTAACCATTTCCTTGTCCCCTTTCATTTTTCTTGATTCTTGTTTTTACCGATTGTTCAGGGCGAAGCTCTGACGACTGCCGGTGGCAGAAGTTTCGTCAGAGCTGAGGTCAAACTCTAAGGAGCAAGCTCCACGGTGTGGAGTTGCGACTATAGAGTTTGCGGACCGATCGGAAAGCCCTGGTCGCACCCGCAGGTGCGAAATCCTACTTCTTGTCCAGGAATGCGACCGCGCTCAGCGCCGCCACATTCCCTTCTCCCGCCGCCTTCACATACTGGTAAGGCGTTCCGGTGATGTCGCCGCAGGCGAACACCCCGGGGATACTCGCTTCCATCTTCCGGTTCACCGCCACGTGGGCTCCCTCGGTCTGCAGCCCGGGCACCAGCTGTCCCGGCGCCACTGCTTCCCGCAGCACGAAGATTCCGTCCACGGGATACTTTGCCTGCTCCGTGTTCACCACGCGCTTCCCGTCTTCCTGCGTCAGGGCGGTTACCTTTTCCCGGATCACTTCCACGCTCTCCGGCAGGTCCGTCTCTCCCGCGTATACCGGGAAGTAGTAAACCTTCGCGCAAACCTCGCTGAGGAAAGCGGCTTCCGCTTCCTCCCGCGGGCTGTAGCCGACCACGGCCACCGCCTTGCCGCGGTACAGCGGTGCGTCGCATGTGGCGCAGTAGCTCACGCCCCGGCCGAGCATTTCCTCTTCGCCCGGCAGCGGTTTGCCCGCCACCACACCGCCGGCCAGGATCACGGTCTTTGCCTCGATCATGTCCTCCCCGGCCTGCAGGGCGAAGTAGTCGCCCATCGCGTACACGGCGGCCACGCGCTTCTCCGTGATCTCAATTCCCATTTCGTCCAGGTGGCGGCGGAATGCGGATACGAGCTCCGCGCCGCTCACCGCCGGGAACCCGGGATAATTCCGGATTTCATGCGCTTTGGCCATCTTCTCGCTCAGGTCGCGGCTGCCCAGCAGCAGCACCTTCTTGTTCCGGATCGTGGCTGTAATCGCCGCGGAGATTCCCGCAGGTCCCGTTCCGATAATCGCGATGTCTGCCCGTTCCATTCCGTCACCTCCATTACCTCGTGTTTCAATAATATTTTATCAAATATTATAGATTTGTCAAGTGTTTTTTTGTTGCCCGATATTGACAATTTGTACTTTTTATTCCGTACTTGTGATTCCTGCCCGGTCCATGTATAATACCCACATCCGGTCTGTCCGGAATAAGGAGTGTGCAATATGAGCGGAAAGCCGATGCTGATTTTTGACCTGGACGGTACCCTCTGGGATTCCGCCGCCAATGTGGCGGTATCCTGGAACATTGTTTTCCGCCGGGAGTATCCCTCCCTGCCGGATCTGACAAAGGAAGATATCCATTCCGTCATGGGT
>JAFRTK010000095.1 GCA_017427165.1 Clostridia bacterium | reverse complement strand
TGCTGGGTGTGAGCAACATCTCCTTCGGCCTGCCGAACCGGATGCTGGTGACCCAGGCATTCCTGATGAGCGCGTTTGAGGCGGGGCTGAAGCTGCCGATTATCAACCCGAACCAGAAGGAAATGATGGACATGGTCGCCGCGCGGCGGGTGCTGAGCGGCGAGGATGAAAGCTGCCGGGCCTTTGTGGATCGGTTCGCTGAGACGGCGGCCGAGGTGAAGGCCGCGCCGGCGGCGGCCGGGAAGGAACTGACGCTGCAGGACGCGATCCGGCGGGGCATGAAAAAGGAAGCCGCCCGGATCACAGCGGACGCGCTGAAGGCCGGAAGCGGCATGGAAATCGTGGAGCAGGAGCTGATTCCGGCCCTGGAAAAAACCGGGGAAGCCTATGAGAAGGGATCATTGTTCCTGCCGCAGCTGCTGAGCGCCGCACAGGCCGCGCAGGCAGCCTTTGAGCAGATCAGGGAATCGGTGCTGAAAAAGGGCGGCAAGACCCGGGACCGGGGCACGCTGATTATGGCGACGGTGCAGGGCGACATCCACGACATCGGGAAGAATATCGTGGTGACGGTGCTGGAAAACTACGGCTGGCGGGTGATCGACCTCGGGCGGGACGTTCCGCCGGAGGTGATTGTGCGTGAGACCGTGGAGAAGAACATCCGCCTGGTCGGGCTCAGCGCGCTGATGACGACCACGCTGCCGGCCATGGAGGAAACCGTGCGGCAGCTGAAAGCGCTGGACAACCCGCCCCGCGTGATGGTGGGCGGTGCCGTGGTGACGGCGGACTACGCCGCGCGGATCGGCGCGGACGACTACGCGAAGGACGTGCGGGATTCCGTGAAGATCGCGATGGACGCGTTCGGGGACAAACCGGCCGGCTGACATGCCGCCGGAACACATATTCCGACCAATCATGAAGGAGGCATTATCGATGCAGGAAGTCTATGAATTTCTGAAGAACTGCGGAACCTACTACCTGGCGACCGTGGACGGAGACCAGCCCCGGGTGCGGCCGTTCGGGACGGTGGACATTTTCGAGGGAAAGCTGTACATCCAGACCGGCAAGGTGAAGGACGTGTCCAAACAGCTGCAGAAGAACCCGAAGGCGGAGATCTGCGCGTTTGCGAATGGCACATGGGTCCGCGTGGCGGGCGAGCTGATCCGGGATGACCGGATCGAGGCGAAGAAGCACATGCTGGACGCCTATCCGTCCCTGCAGGGCATGTACAAGGCGGACGACGACAACACCGAGGTGCTGTACTTCCGCAACGCGACGGCGACGTTCTCCAGCTTCGGCGGAGCACCGAAGACCGTGACCTTCTGAGCACGGAAGCATACGAAAACCGGCACGGGAGCCATTCCCGTGCCGGTTGTGTTTTTGGAGGTCAGGCCTCTTCGGACACTTCGATGGAGTCCTTCGCGCTGACCAGGACCTTGCGTTCATAGCAGGCGAAGATCGAATCGACCTTATCCTTCGAGGGCGCTTTGGAGATCAGGCTGACGAGGGGCACCAGCACCAGGCCGGCGATCATGCAGAAGGCGCCGGCGTTGATCGGGGACTGCAGGAGGCCGAGGTTCACGTTGATGACCTTCAGGTTGCCCAGCATGTCGATGATCATGAAGACGGTGGAGAAGACCATGGAAGCCCAGCAGCCGTACTTCGTGGTGCGCTTCCAGTACAGGCCGTAGAGGAAGGGAGCGAGGAACGCGCCGGCCATGGCGCCCCAGCTGACGCCCATCGCCTGGGCGATGAAGGCCACGCTGGATTTGGCCTGGACGATGGCCAGGGCCGCGGAGATCACAATGAAGGCCACGATCAGGATCCGCATGACCAGGAGCTGCTTCTTCTCATCCATCTTCTTCATGAGCCTCCCCTTCAGCAGGTCCAGCGTGACGGTGGAGGAGGAGGTGAGCACCAGGGAGGACAGCGTGGACATGGACGCGGAGAGCACCAGGATGATGACCACCGCGATCAGGAACGGGGAGAGGGATTCCAGCATCGTGGGGATGATGGAGTCATAGCCGTTGGCGGCGATATCGATCTTATCGGAGAACAGGCGCCCGAAGCCGCCCAGGAAGTAGCAGCCGCCGGCCACCACGATGGCGAAGAAGGTGGAGATGATGGTTCCCTTGTGGATGGCGCCCTCACTGCGGATGGCGTAGAACTTGCCGACCATCTGCGGCAGGCCCCAGGTACCCAGGGAGGTGAGCAGGACCACGCCGAGCAGGCTCAGCGGATCCGGACCGAAGAAGGAGTTGAAGATGCCGGGCACATCGCCGTTGGCGATCGAGGGATCCTGCGCGGCGGCCAGCCCGTTGAGGGAGGCGATGAAGCCGCCGTTGTTGCCGAGGACCGCGCCGATGACGGCCACGATGCCGAACAGCATGATAATGCCCTGGATGAAGTCGTTGACCGCGGTGGCCATGTAGCCGCCGACGATGACGTAGATGGCGGTGAGCACTGCCATGACGATCACGCAGACGGAGTAGTCAATTCCGAACGCCATCCGGAACAGGCGGCTCAGGCCGTTGTACAGGGAGGCGGTATAGGGAATCATAAAGATGAAGATAATGATCGAGGCGGCAATCTTCAGCGAGGTGGCGGAGAAGCGCTTCTCGAAGAAATCCGGCATGGTGGCACTGGAAAGGTGCTGCGTCATGACGCGGGTGCGCCGGCCGAGGATGACCCAGGCCAGGAGCGAACCGATCAGGGCGTTGCCGATACCGACCCAGGTGGAGGCAAGACCGAACTTCCAGCCGAACTGGCCGGCATAGCCGACAAAGATGACGGCGGAGAAATAGGAAGTGCCGTAGGCGAAGGCCGTGAGCCAGGGACCGACATTGCGGCCGCCGAGCACGAAGCCGTTGACATCGGTGGAGTGCTTGCGGCAGTAGAAGCCGACGTAGATCATGACACCGAAGAAGACCAGGAGCATGCCGAGTTTGAGCGCGAGTTCACCGAAAGACACAGACAACCCTTCTTTCCGGGTCCGCGTATGAAAAAAGCCCCTGTGTTCCATGAACACAGAGGGCGAATCTCTCGCGGTACCACCTCAGTTTTACTGCCGGACGGCAGCCTCAGGATACAAACATATCCGTAACGCGGTAACGGGCGAACCCGGCGTTCCTACTACCCGCGGGGCGGGATTGGGATTGCAGCTCCGGAGGGTAATTCGGACAGACGGCCCGGCCGCCTCACACCCACCGGCGGCTCTCTGTACAGGCTGATATCTTCCTACTGGGACTCCTTCATCGCATCGACATCATAAACCAGCGGTTTTCTATCGTCAATAGTCTGAACAATGAAAAAACAGAGGCGGCCGGATGCGTACGTGGAGGGAATATTGACAGGATTTCCGGACGTGATATAATAACCGCGTTCCGTCGGAACAAAGACGCTGGGGGCGCCCCGCAAGGGGCTGAGAGGGGCTGGAGCCCGACCCTTGGAACCTGTGTAGGTCATCCTACCGTAGGGAAGCGGAGAGATCACATCATGACCGCTTCCCGCATGCAGGCGCATGCGGGATCGTTTTTTCCGGGAACAAAGGAAATATAATGTTTGGAGGGGATAATATGTTCGAATTCCTGGCAGGCGCCCTGGCAGAAGGCGCTGAAGAAGCAACGGAAGAAGTGGCAGAGGTTGTGGAAGAAGCAGCGACCAGCGGACCTTCCTGGCTCCAGGACGCGATTTCCAAATTCGGAAAGACACCGCTGGAAGCATGGATTACATTCGCCGCGCTGGCAGTCCTGGGCATTGCCCTGCTGGTTATTGCCCGCAGCCAGAAGAAATGGAATGCGAAGGTCCTGGCGTTCGGCGCGCTGTCGATTGCGCTTTCCTTTGTGCTTTCCTGCATCCGGCTGTTCCGGATGCCCAACGGCGGATCGGTTACGCCCGCCAGCATGCTGCCGGTGATGCTGTTCTCCGCGGCATACGGCGTCGGTCCCGGATTCCTGGCCGGACTGGTATATGGTGTGCTGCAGGCGCTGCAGGGCGGCGCTGTGTTCGCGGAAGTGGGCCAGTTCCTGCTGGATTACCTGCTTGCGTTTACGGTGCTGGGCCTGGCCGGCCTTGCGAAGAAGCTGCCGAAGACCTGGGGCCTGTACTGCGCGATTATCATCGCCGCACTGGCCCGGGTAATCTGCCATACGCTGGCAGGTGTACTGTTCTGGGATACAGCTCCGTGGGCAAGCTTTGTGTACAACATCACCTACCTGGGACCGGACACCCTGATCTGCATCGTGCTGGCGTTCATGATCGCCAAGCCGGTGATGCGGATTATGAAAGCCCAGTAAGACCCGTCAAACAGCCGGTCCGGATTCATTCCGGACCGGACTTTTTGCGCCATTTTCCGGGCTTTTCGGTGAATTTGACAAAAACATTTTGGCTGTGATACGATACATCCGGCTATGCGGTTATGCAGGCCGGAAGGGAGTGTGCGATTTGAAGAAAGCAGTAAGCATCCTGCTGACAATCGTGATGGTTTTCGCGTTATCCGCCGCGATGGCGGACCCGGTGAAGATTGACGGGCTGGCGCAGAGAAATATAAAGATCAACAAGGCGGGGGAGAACACGGTGCCGGAAGGGACCAGCCCCACCACCGGCCGCAGCCTTGCCGAAGCCGGGAAGGATGTCAAGGACGGATTTATGGGAATGGCCGTGACCGGCCAGTATATGCCCCTGATGGTGCAGGTGACGAACAGCGGCGCCGGGATCGGCAACCGCGCTCCCCTGTTTGCCAGCTACGCGGACGTGATTTATGAATCCCCCAAGGATTACAAGGGAATCACCCGCCTGACCATGGTGTACTCCGACACGATCCCCGAGTGGGTCGGCTGCACGCGCAGCATGCGCGTGATGCACGTGTGGATCCGCGAGGAGTGGAACGCCCCGATCGTGTATCACGGTCACCAGTCCTCCGGCAGCGGCGACACCGATGTTTCCTCCGCGATCCGCGCGCTGGGATGGCATGTGCCGGAAGCGCCGAATTCCCCCGGGGTCAGCGTGTTCTATGACGGTATGTATCCGAAGGAATGGGACAAGCACCATTACCGGATCAAGACCATGGGCGACATCGCCGACAACGTGGCGTACTACGCGCCGGGCATCATGACGGACGTGGTGGCCAGCCAGGATATCAAGCCCCGCAACCACACCTACCTGTTCACCGACACCGTGCCGGAAGGCGGCGATGACGCGATGAACGTGTACGTGTCCTGGAACAATACGGCGAACAAGACCAGCGAGGATAAATTCCCCTTCTACTTCAACTCCATGTTCGAGTACGATGAGGAAGAGGGAATCTATTACCGGTATATCCTGAAGGACGCGGAGAACATCAGCGCGGCCACCGCGGTGCTGTATGACGAGCTGGCGCCCGTGAGCATCAAGAAGGCCGGCAACTCCGAGATTACGATTGACTTCACCCACGGCAACCCGATCACCTTCAGCAACGTGATCATCCAGAGCGTGAACATCGACTGGAGCCGGGGCGCCGAAGTGCCCGTGATCACCGAAACCGGAACCGGCAATGCGGATATCTTCATGGGCGGAAAGCATTACGCCGGCGTGTGGAACCGGGACACCCTGAGCGAACGTACCGTGTTCTACGATGAGAACGGCAACGAGATGCCCCTGCTGCGCGGCAAGACGATGATCATCCTGATGGATTACAACAAGGAAATCCGCCAGGTGACCTACGAATAATCCGGACTTACGAATACCCGGGACAGCCTGCGGGCTGTCCTTTTTTTGCGGAGCAGGGAACAAAAAATGCGGAAAATATGAACCGTTTGCCCAAAAACGTACTATTTTTGTAACAAATGCTTGCTTTTCCGGCAAAAATAGTTTAAGATTTAGAAGATATTGGGTATGAAAGGGTGTTTTCAGTGGGCAAACGGATCCTGTTGGTCGATGATGAGCCTCTGATCCTGAAAGGTCTGAAATACACGCTGGAACAGGAAGGATACGAAACGGAGAGCGCCATGGACGGCGAAGAAGCGCTGGCCATGTTCGAATCCGGCGGCTTTGACCTGATCCTGCTGGATGTGATGCTGCCGAAGCTGGACGGGATCGCTGTATGCCAGCGGATCCGCGAGCGCAGCGATGTTCCGATCATCATGCTGACGGCCAAGGGAGACGACATGGACAAAATCCTGGGCCTGGAATACGGCGCGGATGATTACATGACCAAGCCCTTCAACATCCTGGAGGTCAAAGCCAGGATCAAGACGATCCTGCGCCGGGTTTCCGGCAGCGTACAGCAGCAGGAGCACCGCCTGATCCGGGTTCATGATATGGAAATCAACCTGGTCAAGCGCAGCGTGACCCTGGGCGGGAAGGACATCAAGCTGACCGCCAAGGAATTTGACCTGCTGCAGATGTTTGTGACGAACCGCGGCATGGTGTTCAGCCGGGAGCAGATGCTGGAGACCGTGTGGAAATATGACTACGCCGGGGACGCGCGCACTGTGGACGTTCATATCCGCCGCCTGCGGGAAAAGATTGAGCGGGATACGACAAAGCCTGAATTCATCTTTACCAAGTGGGGGGTTGGTTACTATTTCACGGATCAGGACTAAAAAGTACGGATTCGGAGCCAGCATCAGGTGGAAAATCCTGCTGGCTTTTTTTGTCATTGTCGGACTTTCATTCGGCGTGGCAGCCACCAACCTGACCGGCCTGGTCAGCGGGTACATGTTTGACCAGCGGGAGCGGGAGGACAGCCTGCTGACGGAAAAGGCCGCGGCTTCCGCGGCGGAACTGTTTGAAAACGGCATGCCGGAGGAGCTGAACCGGCAGCTGGCGGAGAACGCCCAGTCCATGAACGGGCGGCTGATGGTAATTGACAACGACGGCAAGGTCCAGTTTGACACGTTCGGCGTGATGTGCGGACAGCGGATCCAGCTGGAGGAAGTGCTGCAGGTGCTGACGGCGGGGGGAACCTCGGCCTACGGCAGGTATACGCCCGGCAGGGATGTCGTGCGGGAAATGAGCGGCGAGGAAAACGCCGAATATGTGGCGTACAGCGTGCATGAGATGACCGGCGGGAACGGACGGATCGGCGCGCTGCTTTTTGTGAGCCGGATCCAGAGCCTGATGGATTCGCTGGGAACGGTGCAGCTGCAGCTGATCCGCGTGTTCGCGGTGATCGTGCTGGCGGCGCTGCTGCTGGCGCTGTTCCTGAGCCAGGTGCTGACCAAGCCGATTACCGACCTGAGCCGGACGATGAGAAAGATGGGGAAGGGCGACCTGAGCGTCCGCGCCCCGGTGCGCGGCAGCGGCGAACTGCGGGAACTGGCCGAAAACTACAACACCATGGCGGAGCAGCTGGAACGGCTGGACCAGTCCAGGAGCCAGTTCGTTTCCAATGCCAGCCATGAGCTGCGGACGCCGCTGACCACGATGAAGATCATGCTGGAAACGGTGATGTATGAGCCGGACATGCCGCAGGAGCTGCGCACGGAGTTCATGCAGGATATGAACCACGAGATTGACCGGCTGACCGGAATCGTGAACGACCTGCTGACCCTGTCGCGGATCGACAGCGAGAGCATGGAAATGAAGAAGGAACCGGTGGACATGAGCGCGCTGACATGGGAAACCATCCGCATGCTGACACCGGCGGCCGAGAAGCGGCAGCAGCACCTGATCGGCAATGTGCAGAAGGACCTGGTGATGCAGGGCGACCGGATGAAGCTGAACCAGATCCTGTACAACCTGACGGACAACGCGATCAAATACACGCCTGAAGGCGGACACATCGGCGTGATGCTGACCGAGGAAGCCGGGAGCCTGGTATGGCGCGTGCGGGATGACGGCATCGGCATTCCGGAGGAAGACCAGAAGCATATCTTCGAGCGGTTTTACCGGGTGGACAAGGCCCGGAGCCGCGAGACGGGCGGCACCGGCCTGGGCCTGAGCATCGTGAAACAGCTGGTGGCCGCGCACGGCGGAAAGATCTCCGTATACAGCGAAACAGGGAAAGGCACTGAGTTTACGGTGGTCCTGCCCCGGGAAGGAGAGCCGCAATGAACACGGGAATCGGAAAACGGATACTGTGCCTGGTGCTGGCCCTCTGCGCCGGACTTGTGATGAGCGGATGCACCGGAAGAAGCGGCGAGGAGAAGGCGCCGAGCCCGACGCTGGCACCCGCGGCGGTGGACCTGAAGGCCCCGGACGGGGACCGGACGGTGCGCAAGGCCGGGGACTACACGATTTACCTGGCCGGCCCGAACGAGCTGCAGCTGCGGACCCAGACCGTCCACCTGGAGGAAACCAACCTGAAGGATACGGCGGAAACGCTGGTGCGCCTGCTGCTGGAATCCGAAAGCGAAATGCTAGGGCGGTCGCTGGCGCTGCACCGCGGCCAGCCGCCGGAAATCAGCAGCGGGATCTGTACGGTGAACCTGGAGCCGTCCGCACTCTGGATACCTTACAGCGATTACTACAAGCTGAGCGTCGCGCTGGCGACCACGCTGTGCGCGCTGGATGAGATCAGCGGCGTGAACGTGCTGACGGCGAGCCAGAGCGTGGGGCTGGATGTGGGCGGCAGCCTGCCCATGGGCACGCTTTCCGGGCACCCGGGCGAAAACCTGCCGGTGCTGTGGGAGCAGATGGCCGCGAAACGGACGCCGGTGGGCGCCGACAGCGGCAAGACCCCGCTGAGCGCGGCGGCGACGATCTACTATCCGCTGAAGGACGGGCGGGGAATCGGCTGCGAAAGCCGGATGATGAATTTCCCCGGCCAGAAGCCGGACCAGCTGGCCGCCGTGCTGGTGGACGCGGTGAATGAGACCATGCACCGGAAGGACGGGGACGCCGGACTTCCGAACCTGGCGGATTACATGCTGCATATGCCGGTGACCAGCACGCTGGAGGACGGCGGAAAGCTGATTACCGTGAGCTTCCGGGAAAACATTGAGGATCTGGCGGCCGTGTGGAACACGGACCTGTCCTGCCTGATCACCGCAATGACATGCACCCTGACCACGTTTGTGCCGGGCGTGACGGCGGTGTGCGTGCGGGTCGGGGAGAAGCTGAAGACGGAGCTGCCCAGCAACCGGTACAGCGTCGGAACGATCCTGGGCGGCCTGATCCACCGGGAAACCGCCGAGATGTTCCTGACCGGCAGCGCGAATGTGTTCTTTGAAAAGCACGGCCGGCTGGCCGTGTGCGAAAAGCCCGTGGAACGGGATATGACCGACAGCCCGCGCGCGGTGCTGGAGGCCGTCCTGGAAGGACCGGACCGCCGGGAGCGGGAAGCGGGCTTCCTGCCGACCATCCCGGAGAATGTGAGCGGGGACGATATCCTGGGCATCGCGGCGGAAGACAACATGCTGCTGGTGAACCTGAGCGAGACGTTCCGGGCGGCCATCGAGGCGGCGGGACCGGAAAAGGAAGCGCTGCTGTGCTACAGCATTGTGAATACACTGTGCCTGAATTCCGGCATGAAGCGGGTATGCTTCTTCTTCGAGGGCGAACAGGCCGAAACGATTGCCGGCGCCCTCTACTGGGGCGGTGAGTTCATGTACAACCCGGGCATGTGACAAAAAAACGCGGATCCGGCGGAATGTTCATATTCCGTTCATATTCCGGACAAAAAGACTGGATATAATAACACCGAAAACCGGAAAGGAGGTTTCCACCCATGAAGAAAATGATGAGCAAGAAAGTACTGGGCGTGATCGCCCTTGCGCTGGTCTGCGTGATGGCCGGCACCGCGTTCGGGATGAACCGGCCGGCGGCCCAGGCGGAGACCGTTGTAGTGACCTCCCCCTTCACCGCGGCGATAGCCGAGGTGCGGGACAGCGTGGTCGGCGTGAACAATTACCAGATCGTGAACAACTACAGTAATGGCTACGGGAACGGCGGCTACGGCAACGGCGGCAGCTACGGGTTCCCGTGGGACTACTTCTTCGGCTACGGCAACGGCGGTTACGGCAACGGAGGCTACGGCAACGGCGGCGGCTTCCAGCAGCCGGAAACCCGCGAGGAGAAGTACGGCAGCGGCAGCGGCGTGGTGATTGAGAAGGAATACGTGCTGACCAACTACCACGTGATCGACGGGGCGCACAGCCTGAAGATTTCCGTCGGCGACAACGATGAGAAGCTGTACGACGCGACGGTGGCCGCTAGCGACGAGAACAAGGATGTGGCGGTACTGTATGTGCCCGGCCTGGACCTGGCGCCCGTGAAGCTGGGCGACAGCGACAGCCTGATGGTCGGCGACTGGGCCATCGCCATCGGCAACCCGATCGGCTTTACCCGGACGGCGACGGCGGGCATCATTTCCGCCCTGAACCGTGAGATCGAAAGCGACACGACCACCACCGACCGCTTCGGCCGGAAGCAGGCGGTCACCAACACGATGATCCAGACAGACGCGGCCATCAACAGCGGCAACAGCGGCGGCGGCCTGTTCAACACCGCCGGCGAACTGATCGGCATCCCGACACTGAAGTACAGCGGCACCCGGTATTCCGGCGCGGCGGTGGAAAGCATCGGCATGTGCATCCCGATCAACGAAGCGAAGCCTGTGATCGAGCAGGCGCTGAGCGCGGACAAGCCCGAAGTGAAAACGGGCGAAGCGTCCGTGAACAATGACCGGCTGGGCAAGCCCCGCCTGGGCGTGACCATCCGTACCCTGCGCGGCGCGGAGCTGACCGACGGCCAGATCCCGAACGGCGCGTATATCACGGCTGTGGATGAGAACGGCCCGGCGGCCAAGGCCGGACTGAAGCCCGGGGATCTCCTGGTGGAGATCAACGGAAACGTGATCGGGTCCACCGAGGACCTGATGGCGCAGCTGGAAGGCACCAATGCCGGCGACGTGATGAAGGTAACCATCTGGCGGCCGGAGACGGTGGAAGACGCCGAAAAGATCAACATCAGCTATAAGGGCGACTACATCGAGAACATCGAAGTGACGCTGGAAGTGCTTGAGGAAGCGAGCAATACCTGAGCGAAAAACGGACGGAGGTCCCGGGGAGAAATCCCCGGGACCTTTTTCCGCAAAAGGGATCGGCGCACCGGAGGACTTTCCGGAAACATGGCAAAAAATGGACAGGAAAAGACCAGATAATAACTTTTCAGAGCCGGGGAACCGGAGTATAATACGTAATGTGAGGTAGTATCCCTGAGTAGTCCTGATGTGGAGTGGAGTGGAGGATCGCCATGACTGATTTTGTCAGTGACTGGAACACGGATTCTTTTCTGACTTATCCTGTTGGACCGCTGGGACTGATCGCGATGCCGGGCACGGAGGAGCTCGGCGCGAAGATCAACGCCTGGCTGAAGAAGTGGCGTGACCATGCGGAGGAAACCGAGCCCGGCGATATGCGGACAACGCCCGGCGCGGAACGGCAGGACTTCCTGATCAGCGTGACCTGTCCCCGTTTCGGAAACGGAGAGGCCAAGGGCATGATCAAGGAGAGCATCCGCGGATACGACATGTACATCCTGTCGGATCCCGGTGCGTACAACGTAACCTATGACATGTTCGGGCAGAAGGTTCCCATGAGCCCGGACGAGCATTTCGCCAACCTGAAGCGGATTATCGCCGCGATGGGCGGCAAGGCCAAGCGCGTGACGGTGATCATGCCGATGCTGTACGAAGGCCGGCAGCACCGCCGCGCTTCCCGCGAGAGCCTGGACTGCGCCATGGCGCTGCAGGAACTCGAGAACATGGGCGTGAGCAACATCGTGACGTTCGACGCGCATGACCCGCGCGTGCAGAACGCGATTCCGACCACCGGATTCGAAAGCGTGATGCCCAGCTACCAGATTTTCAAGGCCCTGCTGAAGCGGGACAAAACCCTGCGCATCGACCGGGAACACATGATGATCGTTTCCCCGGATGAAGGCGCGATCGACCGGAACATCTTCTACGCCTCCGTGCTCGGGCTGGACCTGGGCCTGTTCTACAAGCGGCGGGACTACACCCGCATCGTGAACGGCCGCAACCCGATCGTGGCCCATGAATACCTGGGTGACAGCGTGGAAGGCAAGGACATTTTCGTGGCGGACGATATGATCTCCAGCGGCGAGAGCATCATTGACCTGGCCCGCGAGCTGAAAAAGCGCAAGGCCAACCGCATCTTCGCGGGCGCGACCTTCGCCCTGTTCACCAACGGCCTGGAGAATTACGAAAAAGCCTACCGCGACGGCCTGATCGACCGCGTGATCTCCACCAACCTGACCTACCGGAATCCCGAACTGGCGAAGACGGAATGGTTTGTGGAAGCGGATATGAGCAAGTATATCTCCTACATCATCGCCACGCTGAACCACGACCGCAGCCTAAGCAAGCTGCTGAATCCCTACGACCGGATCCACGGACTGCTCAAGCGCTACAATGCCGAGCAGAAAGAAGCCGGACTGCGCCTCGTGTAATTCGACCGCATGCAAAAACCGGAGCCCGCGGGCTCCGGTTTTTTCTGTGTATTTTCCAGGTCAGGCTTCGGGGTCGAGGCCGTTTTCGATCCGTTCGATCATATCGATGCGGCGCTGGTGCCGGCCGCCCTCAAACTCGGCGGTCAGCCAGTGGCGGGCGATCATCTTGGCCAGCTCGGTGCCGACCACGCGGGCGCCCATCGTAAGGATGTTGCTGTTGTTGTGGCGCTTGCTCAGCTCGGCGCTGTAGACGTCGCTGCAGGTGCAGACGCGGATGCCCTTTACCTTGCCGGCGGCGATGCCGATACCGATGCCGGTGCCGCAGATGAGGATGCCGCGGTCGCACTCGCCGGAGGCAACCGCCTGCGCAGCGCGGTAGCCGAAGACAGGATAGTCATCATCCCGGTTTGCGGCGTCGTAATTGCCGAAATCCTTCCATTCGAGCCCCATTTCATCGAGCATTTTGGCGAGCTCACCCTTCAGGGCAACCCCGGTATGGTCACAGGCCAGAGCGATCATAGACATTACCTCCCTTTTTTGCTATAATACGCCAATGTGCGGGGTTTGGCAAGGACCGGCCCCGCGGAAAACGCCGGAGGCGGAAGAAAGAGGGGAGTGCGGATGCGCAGGCTGATCCTTCGGGGACTGCGGGACGGGCTTCCCATCGGCGTTGGCTACTTCGCGGTGGCTTTCTCGCTGGGGATTGTCGCGCGGCAGACGGGGCTGACCCCGATCCAGGGCTTTGTGGCCAGCATGCTGAACCATGCCTCGGCGGGCGAGTACGCCCTCTATTACCAGATTTCCGCGCGTGCGGCCTTCTGGGAGATTGCCCTGGTGATCATGATCACCAACATGCGGTACCTGCTGATGAGCACCGCGCTCAGCCAGCGGATTCCGACGGAAACGGGCTTGGCCGGGCGGATTGCCACCGGCTTCTGCATTACGGATGAGATTTTCGCGCTGGGCATCGGCTATGCCGGGAAGCTTTCGCTGGCGTACCTGGGCAGCGCGTTTATCCTGGCGGACCTGATGTGGTCAGCCGGGACCATGGCGGGCATCATTGCCGGGAACATCCTGCCGGCCAATGTGGTGAGCGCGCTGAGTGTGGCGGTTTTCGGCATGTTCCTGGCGATCATCATGCCGCCGGCCCGGGAGAACAAGGTGATTGCCGGGCTGGTTGCGGCGGCCTTCGCCTGCAGCTTCGCGCTGAACCGGCTGGTTTCCCCGGAAACCATGTCGGACGGCATGAAGGTGATCGTGCTGACGGTGGCGCTTTCCGCGGCCGCGGCGGCGCTGTTCCCCGTACCCGATGAAAAGGAAGGGGGGACGGCGCATGAGTAACGGGCAGATCTGGATTGCGATCCTGGTGGCGGCGGGCGTGAGCCTACTGGTGCGCGTGCTTCCGCTGACCCTGATCCGGAAGAAAATCACCAACCGCTTCCTGCGATCCTTCCTGTACTATGTTCCCTATGCCACCCTGGCGGTGATGACATTCCCGGCGATCATCGACGCGGCCGGGAACCCCGTGGCGGGCATCGCGGCCCTGGCGGTGGGCGGGGTGCTGGCCTGGCTGCGGGCCGGACTGTTTCCGGTGGCGCTGGCCAGCTGTGTGACTGTGTTCCTGACCGAATGGCTGACGCGGATCGGCTGATCCGTTTTCCCCGTTCCGGACATTGCTCCGGGCGGGGCTTTTTCTTTACAATGAACGGATTTACGGGTATAATAGATTGGTTTTATATGAACCGATAACGGGCACGGGAAGTGAACGGAAAATGGGCAAAATCATTGCGATTGCGAATCAGAAAGGCGGTGTCGGAAAGACCACCACCGCCGTGAATTTATCCGCCTGCCTGGCGGAAGCCGGCAAAAAAGTGCTGATGGTGGACCTAGACCCGCAGGGAAATACGACCAGCGGCCTCGGGTGCACCGTGAACGAGCGCAACACCGTGTATGACGCGATGATGGGCCGCGCGAAGCTGGATGACTGCATCCAGCCGACGGCCCAGAAGAAGCTGAAGCTGGCCGGCAGCGATATCCGGCTGGCCGCGGCGGAGGTGGAGCTGGTTTCGGTGAACGAGCGGGAGTTCTACATGAAGAAGCTCCTGGCGCCGTGCCGGGGCGAATTTGACTTCGTCATCATCGACTGCCCGCCGAGCCTGAGCCTGCTGACGCTGAACGCGCTGGCGGCGGCGGACACGGTGCTGATCCCGATCCAGTGCGAGTACTACGCGCTGGAGGGCGTCCGCAGCCTGATGGACACCGTGAACCGGGTGAAGCGGACATTCAACCCGCACCTGGAGATCGAGGGCATCCTGCTGACGATGCTGGACGGGCGGACGAACCTGGGCCTGCAGGTGGTGGACCAGGTGAAGAAGCACTTCAAGAAAATGGTGTTCGCCACCATGATCCCGCGGAATGTGCGGCTGGGAGAGGCACCCAGCCACGGGGAACCGATCAACATCTATGATCCGAAGAGCACCGGCGCGATTGCCTACCGCGCGCTGGCAAAGGAAGTCATCTCCCGGAACCGGGGCAAGAAGTAAGAGACAGGAGCGCTGACAATATGGCCAAGAAATCTCACGGACTCGGGCGCGGGCTGGATTCCCTGTTCCCCGGCGCGGAAGAGTGGGGAACCAGTATCCAGGAAATCCCCGTAGGCGAGCTGGACCCGAACCCGGACCAGCCCCGGCAGTCATTTGACCAGGAAAGCATCGGACAGCTGGCGGACAGCATCCGCGACCAGGGCGTGCTGCAGCCGCTGCTGGTGGTTCCCGCCAGCGGCGGGCGCTACCGGATTATCGCCGGCGAGCGCCGGTACCGCGCGTCCCGCATGGCGGGGCTGGAGACGGTGCCGTGCATTGTGAAGGATATTGACGTGATCCGGCAGATGGAAATCGCACTGATTGAAAACCTGCAGCGCGAGGACCTGAACCCGATGGAAGCGGCGCGCGGAATCCAGGCGCTGATGAAGCAGTGCGGCTATACGCAGGAAAAGGTGAGCGCGCGGCTGGGCAAGAGCCGGCCGGCGGTGGCCAACCTGCTGCGCCTGCTTTCGCTGCCGGAGGAAGTGACCGAGATGGTGCGCGACGGACTGATCAGCGCGGGCCATGCGCGGGTGCTGGCCGGAATCAAGGATCCGGAGGAGCAGATCCGCCTGGCGCACCGCGCGGCGGAAGAGGGCATGAGCGTGCGCCGGCTGGAGCAGCTGGCGTCCGCGGTGAAGGAAAAGCCCGCGAAGAAGCGCCGCCCGGCGCCGCTGCCGGCGGAGCTCGGCGAGCTGCAGGAAAAGATCCGGATGAAGACCGGCCTGAAGAGCGCGCTGACGGGAAGCATCACCAAGGGACGGATCGTGCTGCAGTACAGCTCACGGGATGAGCTGGAGCGGCTGAATGAATTGCTGGACCAGATTCAGGAGTAACAGAGGATGAGCAAGAAAGAACTGCCGGAGATGCCTTACTGGGACGGCCCGCTTTCGCACCCGTTCTACAGCAAGGTGGTCAAACGGCTGCTGGACCTGGTGCTGGCGCTGGTACTGCTGGTTCCCGGGCTGATCCTGATGATCCCGCTGGCCGTGTGGGTGAAGCTGGATTCGGAAGGCCCGGTGATCTACAAGGCGGTGCGGGGCGGATATCATAACCAGCCCTTCATGATCTACAAGTTCCGCAGCATGGTGGTGGACGCGGACAAGTCCGGCGGGTGCACGGCGAAGAACGACGACCGGGTGACCCGGGCGGGGCGCGTGATGCGCCGCCTGAAGATGGACGAGCTGCCCCAGCTGTTCAACATCATCCGCGGGGACATGAGCTTTGTCGGCCCGCGGCCGGAGCTGCTGCTGTACACGACGCAGTATACGGAGGAGCAGCAGTGCATCATGTGGGTGCGCCCGGGCGTGACCGACCGGAGCAGCATCAAGTACATCGCCCAGGATGAGATCGTCGGCGAAGAGGACCCGGTGGCGAACTTCGAGCGGCTGATCCTGCCGGAGAAAAACCGGCTGCGGGTGGAATACGCGAAAACCCAGAGCTTCGGGCTGGATGTCCGGCTGATGCTGGAAACGATCCGGGGCGTGTTCGGAAAGGTGAAGCATGGATAATTATGAGGCGCTGGTTCACAGCGCGTTCGGGGGACAGAAGCCGGATACATCCGATCCGGAAGTGCTGGCGTGGCTGATCCGGCGGAACGGCCTGGAGATGAGCCACATCAGCCATGGAAGCCATATCGGCAGCGTGTTCAGCGCGGCGGAGATCATCGCCGTGCTGTATACCGGCGTGCTGAATGTGGACCCCTCGGACCCGAAGAAGCCGGACCGCGACCGCATGATCCTGAGCAAGGGGCACGCGGGCAGCGCGGTCTACGCCGCCCTGGCGGAGACGGGCTTCTTCCCGGTGGAACAGCTGAAGACGCACTACGGCAACGGGTCGATCCTGAGCGGGCACGTGAGCCACAAGGGCATTCCAGGCGTGGAGGTATCCACCGGATCGCTGGGCCACGGGCTGGGCATCGGCACCGGCATGGCGCTGGGCGCGAAGATGGACGGGGCCGCCTGGCGGACCTGGGTGGTGCTCGGGGACGGAGAGTGCGACGAAGGCTCCGTGTGGGAGGCGGCGCTGCAGGCGGCGCAGTTCGGCCTGGACCGGCTGTGCGCCATCGTGGACTACAACCACATGCAGAGCCTTTTCCGGGTAGAGGAAACGCTGCGGCTGGAACCCTTTGAGCAGAAGTGGAAAGACTTCGGCTGGAACGCCGAGAGCGTGGACGGCCACGATGTGGTCGCCCTGCGCGCGGCGTGCGACCGGGCAAAGGCCAACGCCGGCAGCGGAAAACCGAGCGTGATCCTGGCCCATACCGTGAAGGGCAAGGGCGTATCCTTTATGGAGAACGACATCCTGTGGCATTACCGGACGCCGCAGGGGGAGGAATATGAGGCAGCGCTGAAGGAACTGGAGGCGCATCGGCCATGAGAGACGCTTTCGTACGGGCACTGCTGGAGGAAATGGAAGCCGACAGCCGGATCATGCTGGTGACGGGCGACCTGGGCTTCGGCGTGCTGAAACCCATGTGGGAACGGTTCCCGGACCGGATCATCGACGCGGGCATCGCGGAGCAGGGCATGGTGAGCATGGCCGCCGGGCTCGCGGCGACCGGCCGGATTGTATTTGTGTATTCCATCGGGAATTTTCCGACGCTGCGGCCGCTGGAACAGATCCGGAATGACTGCGCGTATCCGGGCGCCAACGTGAAGATCGTCTGCGTCGGGGGCGGCTTCGTATACGGAAGCCTCGGCATGAGCCACCATGCCACCGAGGATATCGCGGCCCTGCGGGCCCTGCCGGGGGTGACCTGCTTTACGCCCGGGGACCCGGCGGAGGCCGAGGCGGTGACGCACCGGGCGGTGCGGACGGAAGGCACCTGCTACCTGCGGCTGGGCCGCGGCAATGAACCGAAGATCCATCCGGGCCCGGTGGAAGGGTGGGAAATGCCCGCGCCGCTGACGCTGCGGAAGGGAACGGATACCGCGCTGCTGAGCGCGGGCGGCATCCTGACGCAGGCAGTGGAAGCCGCAAAGCTGCTGGAGGAAAAGGGCATTTCCGCGGAGGTGGTGAGCTTCCCGTGCGTCAAGCCGATGGACGAAGGCGCCGTGCGGAAGCTGACGGAACGCTTCCGGCACATTGTGACGGTGGAAGAGCACAATATCATCGGCGGATTCGGAAGCGCGGTCTGCGAGATTGCCGCGGAAACCGGGAACGGATGCCGGATCCACCGGATCGGCCTGCAGGACTGCTACACATCCGTGGTGGGCAACCAGCAGTACCTGCGGGAAATCTACGGGATGGACGCGAAAGCAATCGCGGAAAAAACGGAGGCATGGCTGAATGAAGCATGAACTGACGCTGGAGGAGATCCATGAGGAGCTGCTGGAGCAGCTGCGGGACATTACAGCCATCTGCGACCGGTACGGAATCGAGTACAACCTGATGTGCGGCACGCTGCTGGGCTGCGTGCGGCACCACGGGTTTATCCCGTGGGACGACGACGTGGACCTGCTGATGACCCGGGCGGAATTCAGCCGGTTCCGCACGGTGTATCCCAAGGAATGTGACGCGCGGTTTGAGCTGACCTACCTGGACACCTGGACGCCGCGCGTGATGAACCGCGACCCGGAAAAGGCCGCCGCGTTCACCGACTTCTTCATCCTGGACGCGCTGCCGCCGGAGGGACTCCGCCGGAAACTGCACCTGCTGCACCTGCACCTGCTGCAGGGCATGATGAAAAAGAACGTCGACTACAGCCGGTTCGGGCTGAAAAACCGGATCCTGCTGCGGGCGACCCACCTGCTGGGGCTTCCGTTCAGCTACGCCTGGAAGGCGAAGCGGTACGAAAAGGTTTCCACCAAATACCGGGAGGGGAACGACCTGCACATGTCCAACGGCGCGTTTGAGCTGATGACGCATGTGTGGCATCCGGAACAGTTTGAAAAGAAAATCCGGGGGCAGTTCGAAGACCTCGAGTGCCTGATTCCGGAAAAGTATGACGAGGTGCTGACCGTGCTGTTCGGGCCGGACTACATGACGCCGCCGCCGGTGGAGGAGCGCGTCGCCAAGCACCTGGACCTGTAAAATCAATTTCACCTGGAGCGACTGACTTTCGATGGAAATGTATTTCTGCCCGCTGTATTCGGGATCCAGCGGGAACGCCCTGTTTGTGCAGTACGGGAACACCCGGCTGCTGGTGGACGCCGGAAAGCCCGGCAAGGCCATCGCGGACGCGCTGGCGAAGATCGGCGTGGGCATGGAGACAATCAGCGGCGTGCTGATCACCCATGAGCATTCGGACCATATCTCCGGCGCCGGCGTGCTGGCGCGGCGGTACCGCCTGCCGATGTACGCGACGGCGGGCACCTGGCAGGGAATCGGCAGCAAGATCGGTGAGATTCCGCCGGGACTGACCCGGGTGATCGGGGCGGACCGGGATTTTTACCTGGGGGATATCGGGGTGTCGCCCTTTTCCATTCCGCATGACGCGGCGGACCCGGTGGGGTTCCGGCTGTGGGGCGGAAGCCTGAGCATCTCCACGGCGACGGACCTCGGACATTTTTCCGCCGACGTTTACCGGCGGATTGCCGGCAGCGACCTGGTGCTGCTGGAGAGCAACCATGATCCGGACATGCTGCGGGCGAACCCGAAGTACGCGCCCGCACTGAAGAAGCGGATCCTGGGGGATTACGGCCACCTGAGCAATGAAGCATGCGCGTCGGCGCTGCTGAAGCTGATTGCCGGGGGCACCGGCACCGTGATCCTGGGCCACCTGAGCGGGGAAAACAATACCCCGGGGCTGGCCCGGCGCGTGTCGGAAACCACACTCGCGCGGGAAGGCATCCGGCCGGGGGCAGATGTGCAGCTGCAGATCGCCCTGCGGGATGAGACCGGCGAAGTTTACTGTATTCGGGAGAATTCACAGGCATGATTATACTGGCCGTGCAGGATATACAGAAGAGCTTCGGCACACATGAGGTGCTGAAGAGTGTTTCGTTTACCCTGCAGGAGCAGGAGCGTATGGGCCTGGTGGGTGTGAACGGCAGCGGCAAGAGCACGCTGATGAAGATCATCGCCGGCATCGAGACCGCGGACGGCGGGACGGTCAGCATCCAGAAGGGGCTGCGGATCGGCTACCTGGCGCAGCAGGGCGAATTCCGGGAAGGGGAGACCGTCCGGGAAACGCTGGAAAGCGTGTTTGAGCCGCTGGTACAGATGGAAGCCGAAATGCGGGACCTGGAGCAGAAAATGGCCGAGCAGGGGGACGACGCCGAAGCGCTGCGCCGCCTGGGCAGCCGCTATGACGCCCTGATGCATGAGTTTGAGCGGCGGAACGGTTACGGATGGCGCAGCCAGGTATCCGGTGTCCTGAAGGGCCTGGACCTGCGGGATCATGCGGATATGCCGGCGGACCGCCTGAGCGGCGGGGAACGGACGCGGCTGTGCCTGGGCCGGATGCTGCTGTCGGAGCCGGACCTGCTGCTGCTGGACGA
>JAFRTK010000094.1 GCA_017427165.1 Clostridia bacterium | reverse complement strand
TCCAACGGCAACAATCCGATGGCGGGCATGGACCACAACGGCCTGCCGGCGCTGCTGCGCTCGCTGGCGTCCACGCGGATGGACCTGACGGCCGGCACCGCGCAGAACCTGAAGCTGAGCGCGGACCTGTTCCGGAACCATCCGGACGTGGTGCGCGACCTGATTGACACGGCATTCGACATGGGGATCCTTTCCCTGAATATCAGCGTGATGGACAAGGGCGAAATGGAGGACGCCATGATCCATCCGGAACTGCACCAGAACCTGTTTGTACGCGTGGGCGGATTCAGCGCGCGGTTTGTGAACCTGGACAGCGGCACCCAGGCGGATATGCTCTCCCGCGCCCTGTACTGAGATGCGCGGAACTGTAACAGACATTATCCCGTTTTCCGTGAACGACGGGCCGGGAATCCGCACCAGCGTGTTCCTGAAGGGGTGCCCGCTGCATTGCCGGTGGTGCCACAACCCGGAGGCGCAGCGCCCCGGACCGCAGGTGATGGTGAACGAATCCCGCTGCATCCGCTGCGGGGCATGCGCTGTGTGCCCCGCCGGGGCGCGCGGGGCGCACGGGGAGCTGGATCCTGCCCGCTGCACCGGGTGCGGCGTATGCGTTTCCGTATGCCCGGCGGAGGCCTGCCGGATCAGCGGAAAGGAAATGACGCCGGAGGAGGTCATGGCGCGGATCCTGCCGGACCGGCCTTTCTTCCGGAAACGCGGCGGGGTCACCCTCTCGGGCGGCGAACCGATGGAGCAGCCGGCCTTTGCGGCTGCGCTGGCCATCCTGCTGTACCGGGAGAATATCCACGTCGCGGTGGAGACCTGCGGATACGCGGCCCCGGAAGCGTACAAAGCCATCCTGCCGTATACGGGGCTGTTCCTGTTTGACTGGAAGATCACTGACCCCGAAGCGCACCGGGAATGGACCGGGCAGGACAACCGCCTGATCCGGGAAAACCTGGAAATGCTGTACCGGGAGGGTGCGGAGATTATCCTGCGGTGCCCCGTGATTCCCGGCGTGAACGATACGCCGGAGCACTTCCGCGGCATCGCGGCACTGACGGAAAAATTCCCCCGGATCCGGCAGGTGGACCTGCTGCCGTATCACGCGCTGGGCAACAACAAACGCCGGCAGCTGGGCCTGCCGGAAGACGGGTTTATGGCGCCGGACGAGGAAACCGCGTCCCGGTGGCAGAAGGAACTGCAGGCAGAATGCCGGGTGCCCGTATGCCGGTGACCCCGGAAGGCAGAACGATCTGTGGTACCTGAAGAAGGAACCCGATGAACGAACAGGGCATTGAAAGAAAAGTCCCGGAAGCGAAGGCTTCCGGGACTGCTTTCCGCCTGCGGGACCGGGCTTACTCCCCGGACGGGTCACAAACCAGGTCCGCGTCGACCAGGTGCAGGTATTCCAGGCCGAGTTCCTCATATTTATCCAGGCGGCCGGTGACCGTGATGCCGGTCATTTCCTCCGGATAGTCATCCGGCCAGGTATGGCCGCCTTTCCAGACAAACTCGAGCCCCTGGGCGCAGCATGCAGTCGCGTCGGGGATGACACAGGCATGGTATACCTTATTCAGCTCCGTATCCTCGTACACGCTGTAATAACCGGCAATCCGGATGGTTTTTCCCATGTATTCCTCCGGATTGGACAGAAGGTTGAAGACCTGCGCGTAGACCACGGTTCCGCTCATGCCGGACAGGTCCAGGTCCACTGTGGCGGGGGCCGCGGCAGGCACTGCTTCCGCAGGGGCAGGCGGGTTTCCGCCGGCCGGTGCACATGATGTGAGCAGCAGGATAACCAGGCCAAGCACCGGGAGCAGAACGGCTTTCTTCATCTCAGGTTCCTCCTTTTGATCCGGAATTCAGCATGCGGGTACAGGAAACGTTCAGTTCAGCGCGTCCCGGAGGACCGCCAGGTTGCTTTCCATGACACCGAGGTAGGTTGCGCCCGCGGCGATATCCGCGGCCGTGGTCCCCTGCATGGAATCCAGGGAAAGGATCTTCTGGTTCTTTGCCTGGGTGCTTTCCACGATGGTCTGCGCAATCCGGGTGCGCGGGTTTTCGATGGTCAGGACGGTGGGCAGGCCAAGCTCATCCACCTTGCCGGCCAGGAATACGATGGTTGCAAAGCTGGCTTCGCTTTCCGCGGAACAGCCGGAGAAAGCGGCAAAGTAATCCAGGCCGTAATCATCCGCAAGGTAGCGGAAGGGGAACCGGTCGCCGAACAGGATGGTCCTGAAGGCAGCGGAACTTACGGCTTCGCTGTACTGCGCGTCCAGCGCAGCCAGCTTTTCGATGTAGGCAGCCGCGTTCGCCCGGAAGGCTTCCGCATCGGCGGGATCCGCTTTGCAGAGGGCGTCCGTGAGGGCGGCTACCAGCTTCTGCGCGTTGCGCAGGCTCAGCCATACGTGTTCATCCGCTTCTTCCTCATGCTCATGTTCATGTTCATGGTCATGGTCATGTTCGTCTTCGTCGTGATCATGGTCATCCTCATCATGGCCATGATCGTCTTCGTCATGATCATGGTCATCGTGGTCATGGTCATGGTCGTGTTCATGCTCCATGCCTTCCACGATTTCTTCCATTTTGATGTCTTCCCCC
>JAFRTK010000016.1 GCA_017427165.1 Clostridia bacterium | reverse complement strand
TTGTTCTTCGTCCGCCGGATCAGGATCTGGATAATCCGCTGGATTTCCTTTTCCCGGCCGATCACCGGATCCAGCTCGTTCTTCTCGGCGGCGGCTGTCAGGTCGCGGCTGTACTTGTCCAGCAGTGTTTTCTCCGGGGCCGCGTTGTTCCCGCCGCGGTTGCGCACCGCCGCGAACGGCGGCCATACGCTTGGCCGGGCCGGTTCGCCGGCATCGGCATTCTCCCGCATCTGACGCAGGATCTCCTCCCGCGCGGCGGACAGGTCCACCCCGGCGCGCCGCAGCAGACCGCCGGCCACGCCGTCGTCATTGCCCAGCAGCGCCAGCCAGAAGTGTTCCACGGTCACGTAGTTCTGCCCCAGCTTATGGCTCTCCAGCACGCTGTTCTCCAGCGTCTTCTTCGCCCGGGGGCTCAGTTCGATCCGGCCGGTTCCCTTGCCCGCCTCGGGATCGTTCAGGGCGGCAATCTCCCGCTTGAGTTCGTCCAGCACGGACTCATAGCTCATGCGGGCGGAAACCGCCTCGGGCACGTTCGCGTTGCTCTTGAGCAGGGCCAGCAGCAGGTGCTCAGTTCCCACGTAGCTCTGCTGCAGCTCCGCCGCGATGCGCTGGGCCAGCAGCAGGGTCTGCTGCGCCCGCTGGGTAAATCTTCCGAAAATCGGCATGGAAAATTCCTTTCTCTCCTCCGCTGAGGCCTGGATGGCGCTCAGCACCGTATTCAGCAGGCTGCGCACGTTGCCCTTCATCAGGTCCGCGTTCATCCGGCTCATGCAGTCCGCGCAGAGATGGCGGACCGTCGTCTCTTCGCCCGTCACGACCGAAACGGTAAAGCTCGCTTCGTTGACGTGGCATTCCTCACACAGCATCCGGCACTCCTCCGTTCCGGGTCAGCCCTTGTTCCGGGCTGCAATCGTCATCAGCATACTCTTCATGATCCGGGCGCGCATGGCGTTTTTCAGCTCATCGGTCAGCGGGACGCTCAGCGCCCGGGCGCTGACCGCCGCAGCCATCAGCGACGCCTCGTCCGCGGTGACAACCTCCGCTTCCTTCAGCTGGCTGATCAGGCGGATGCACTCCTCCCCGGTCAGCGAATCGCCGATGCGCTCGTTCACCAGGTACATCAGCCGCTGGCTGCCGCTCTGCACCACCCGGACAATCCGGATGTACCCGCCGCCGCCGCGGCGGCTCTCCGTCAGGTACCCGTGGTCCGGGCTGAAGCGCGTGGCCAGGACGTAGTTGATCTGGCTCGGCGCGCAGCGGAAATACTCCGCCAGCTCGTTCCGCTTCAGCTCCACCTCGGCAGAGCCGTCATCCAGCATTTCTTTGATAAAGCTCTCAATCGAGTCGCTCAGTCGCATACGGATCCCCCTCTTTTCAGGCCAAAGAATACTTCGACTTTCTTTGACCATTAGAGTGTATCACAGTTTTTCATTGAATGCAAGTTAATCTTCCCCGAACGGTACCGCCGGGAGATTCAGCGTTTCCATCACCGCGCTGTGCAGGTGTGCGTCCTTCTGGTGCACATATTTCACGGAAGACGGGAGAACCAGTCCTTCCTCCCAGGGGAAGGTTCCGCTTCCATCCGCGTTCAGGCCGTAATCCGTGAGCGTTTTTCCCGCCTCCGGCACCAGCACCGTGAGCCGGTTTTTCACCCGGTTGCCGAGGAAAATCGTGAAAATATTCCGCTTCGGGTCCATGGATACATGGTTGCCCGTAAATCCGCCGATGCCGAATGCCCGGCTGCCCATGTACGCCGGGATCTCCGACCAGTACTGCACCGGATGGCGCACATAGCACTGGATGCCGAGGTACTGGGTATAGGTCCCGTCCTCCAGCAGCCGCCCCGTGCGGTTGACCGCGGTTTCCCGCAGGGATTCCTCCCCCACGATTTTCCGTGCGAGCACCGCCCGGCAGAAGCGTTCCATATCCGCCGCGGTGGAGAAGAGCCCGGCATGGCCGCACAGGTCGCCCGTATCCCCCTGCAGCACGGCGGCCTTCGGGTCATGCGGAACGCCCGGCCGGAGACCCGCCCGCACGATCCGCTTTCCGCTTTCAATCCGGTATTCCGGGCTGTACACCTGGCAGTCTGCGATCCGGCCTTCCGGCACTTTTGCCCAGGTTTCCCGCATGCCGGCAGGCTCCAGCACGGTTTTCCGCACACAGTCCATAAACGGCATGCCGCCCGCCGCCTCGATCACATACTTGAGCACCATCGCGGGAATATCCGAATAGATCCGCCGGTCCGGCTTTTCCGCCGGGAAAGCAGCAAACAGCGCCCCCAGCGCTTCCTCCCGGCTGCCGCAGGCGTCCAGCCGGCACGGGGTTTTCAGCGTCAGGGCAAACTTCGCCAGCGCGTCCACCGGGGTGTCCTTCAAGTTTTCAAAACGCGGATCGTAAAAAGAAACAGGCCTGCTGAAATCCAGCAGGCTGTCTTCCTTCAGTTTCATCAGGCACAGGCCCGTAAACAGCTTCGTCACGCTGGCCAGGTCGAACACGGACGTGGAAGCGCAATCACCGTCCATCGCCGTTTCCGTCCGGCTTTCCGTTCCGCATGCTGCGGCCAGGGCGGACAGGATACCTGTCTCCCGGGTGAAAAACCGGATTCCCTGCGTCAGTGCCGTGCTCATTTTTCCACTCCGATCCGGGTACACGGTACCCGGCCTTCCGTCAGGTCGGACAGGCGGTGCCGCGCGTGGCCGATGATCACGGTCGTTCCGCCGCGCACGCAGCCCAGCGCGTATTCCAGCTTCGCGGCCGCGCCGTTGGAGCCGGCCCGGCTGGTGCCATGGCAGCCCTTCTGCAGCTCGCGTACCTGGCGCTCCACATCCTCATAGGTCTTTCCGGTCACCTCGCGCACGAGGGTGTCCGGATTTCCGCTTTCACGGTAGATGCCCTCGGTGGAAGTCATCAGCACCAGCATCTTCGCCTTCACGAGCCCGGCGATCACCGCCGCGGTCTCGTCGTTATCCACGCACTCATGGACCTCGCCGCCCTTTTCACGCCGGGCCGCCAGCTCCATCTTCCGGTTTTCCTCGTCGGACACCGGGTCGTTGTAGTTCACGATCGGAATCGTCTTCTGGCGTGCGGAGCGGATCAGCAGCTGGCGGATATGCTCGCACTTTTCCGGATCATTGAAATGGGTATGCTCCACCAGGATCTGGCGGATGCCGTATTCCTGGGGAATGAACTGGCGGTAGTTCTGCATCAGGATGGCCTGGCCCTGGGAAGAGTAGTCCGCCTTGTCCTGTTCCGGATCGCCGCACAGCTCACAGCCGGTGCGCTTGAGGTAATCCAGGCGGCCGATTTCCGTCGCGCCGCTGGTAACCCAGATCATGCCGGGCCGGAGCTCCGCGCCGAGGCGGGAAAAAATATTGTAATCGATGTCCTGGTCCTCTTTCCGGATCAGCGCCATGGAGCCGATCTTGCCCACCAGATCAAATTCGTATTCCATATCCCCATTCCTCCAGCTACTCCATTGTACTGTTGCCCGGATTTAGAATCTCTCTCGTATAAGCCTGGTTAATGTGTACACCGCCATATGGTATCCCTGGTCGTTCCGCACGGTGATGTCCGCCAGGTCCCGGTAGATGCCGATGCGTTCGTTGTATACCCGTTCCACCTCGGCAAGGCCGCCGTCCCGCAGCGTGGGCCGCCGGTCCAGCTTGATATCCGACAGGATTTCCTCCAGCGGTCGGTCGATCAGCACAATCGCACCCCAGGCGCGCATGATATGCCGGTTGACCGGGTTCATGATGGTGCCGCCGCCCGTGGAGATGATCATCGGGTGCTCCCGGGTCAGGAGGGACAGCGCGCCGGTTTCCGCCCGGCGGAACGTTTCCTCGCCGTATTTCTCGAAGAATTCGTTCACCGTGCATCCGGCGCTGGCCGCCACCATGGCGTCTGTATCCATAAAGGAGAGTCCGGTTTCCCGGGCGACGCGCTTGCCCAGGCTGCTCTTGCCGCAGCCCTGCATTCCGATCAGGAATATGTGCCGGTCCGGCATGGCGTCCCCTCCTTCCGTATTTTTGTTCCTCAGCAATTATGCATTTTTTTCCGTTTCCGTCAAGTTTTTCCCGTCCGGCGCGTACTCCAGCGTGAAGCGGAACGCCGCGCCCTCCGCCGTATCCAGCAGGCGGATCGTCTGCCCGTGCATTTCCATAATACGCTGGCAGATGCTCAGGCCCAAGCCGGTGCCCTTGCCGGAGGTGTGTGCCCGGTCGCCGGTGAAGAACCGGTCAAAAATCCGGTCCCGGTCCTCCGGCGGAACGCCGGGGCCGTTGTCCCATACGGTGACTTCCACGATATTCCCGTTCACGGCGGAGCTGAGGCGGATCTTTCCGTCTTCCCCAGTAAACTTGAGGGCATTGTCCAGCAGGTTGATGATCACCTGCTCAATCCGGTCGCTGTCCGCGCGCACCGGGCAGGGGTCCACCGCCGGGTCGCACTCGGCCTCGATCCGCTTTTTATCCAGGTCGTCCATCCGCCGGATGATCGCCCGGCGCAGCATCTCGTTGATATCAAAGACTGACCAGTCCGGTTTCGCGTCCTCACGCTCCAGGCGGGACAGGGCCAGCAGGTCGTCCACCAGGCTGGAAAGGCGCTTGCTTTCATCCGCCACCAGGCGCAGGTACTTCGGCTGCTCCTCCGGCGGGATCACGCCGTCGGCCATGCCCTCGGCAAAGCCGCGGATACTGGTAATCGGGCTGCGCAGCTCGTGGCTCACGTTGGCCACAAACTCCCGCCGGCCTTCCTCCACGTCCGCCAGCGTTTTCGTCATATGGTTGAAGGTGCGGCTGACCTCGCGCATCTCGCGGCCGCCCTTGTCCTCCGCCAGGCGGGGGCTGAAATCTCCCCCGGCGATGGCGCCGGCCGCCGCCGACAGGCTCCGCACCGGCTTCATCGCGCCGCGGACAAACAGGAACACCGCCACGCCGGACAGGAGCATCACGCCCGCCGCCAGCAGGCCGGCCTTCAGGAGGATCTCGTTCAGCCCGCTTTCAATCCGCTGGGCCTTGGTCTGGATAAACACCGCGCCGTAGATGAAGCCCCGCCGGGTGAACGGCACGCCCACGGTGAAGGTCGGGTCCGGCCCGGCGCTGGAGCGCAGGCGGATCGTTTCCCCGCCGATAATCTTGTTCAGCGCGCTGTTGATCTCCTCGCTGTTCAGGGAGGCCACGAATTCCGGATCCTCCCGGTAGGCGGCCGGCAGGTTATCCATCACATTGCTGCTGCGGTCCACCACGGCGATATACGCGCCGAATTCCCGGTTGATCTTGTCCGCCTTCCGGTCCATGATGACGCGCACCATGTCGTTGCCGGTAGTGCTTCCGTATACCGGAAAGTAATTCCAGATGTCGCTGGAATCGTTGTAATTGGAAGCGAGGTACGCGATGTCCTGCGCCTCGGAGATCAGGTAGTCCAGCCGGGCGTCAATCTGCTGGTTGCGCAGCGTGATATACCACACCGCTGACAGCCCGATGGTGGTCAGCAGGATGGCCGCCAGCACCACCGCCATAATCCGTGCGAACACAGCGTTCCGCCCCCTTCTTTCATCTGATTACGCCGAAAACTTGTATCCCACACCGCGCACGGTGTAAATCGACCAGCCGTACTTTTCGCTGTCCGGCAGTTTCTCCCGCACGCGCTTGATATGCACATCCACCGTGCGGCTGTCCCCGAAGAAATCGAAGCCCCATACCTGCCGCAGCAGCTGTTCCCGTGTGAACACCTGGTTCGGGTGGGACGCCAGGAAATACAGCACCTCCAGCTCCTTCGGCGGCATCTCGATCTTCTTCCCCTCGTAGTGCACGTCGTATTCCGCGATGCTCACCGTAAGTGCCGGGAAGGAAATATCAGTGGTCTTCTCCTCTTCGCCGCCCTGGGCCCGCCGCAGCACCGCCTTCACGCGGGCCACCAGCTCCTTGCCGTCGAAGGGCTTGGTGATGTAGTCGTCCGCGCCCAGCTCCAGGCACAGCACCTTGTCGAAGGTCTCGCCCCGGGCGGTCACCATAATCACCGGGATATTCCCGCTGCGGCGCACGGTCTTCAGCACCTCGTACCCGTCCACGCCGGGAAGCATCACATCCAGCAGGATCAGGTCCGGCGGGAGCCGTCTGAACTCCGCGATGGCCGCGTTCCCGTCCGCGGCGGTGCGCACCTCATAGTTTTCCTTTTCCAGGTACAGCTGCTCCAGGCGGCTGATATTCGGATCGTCGTCCACAACCAGGATTTCGGGTCTGTCCTTCATATGCGTTCCTGCCTCACTTCAGCGTGACCACGGTCACGCCGTCCTCACCTTCGCCGTACATGCCCCGGCGGAAGCTCTTTACATGGCGGTTCTTGCGCAGATCCTGCTGGATGCCCGCACGCAGCACGCCGGTTCCCTTGCCGTGGATCACGTACACCTCGTTCAGCCCGGCCATCACCGCCTCGTCCAGGTACAGGCCCACGGCGGTCAGTGCTTCCTCCAGGCTCATGCCGCGCACGTCGCACTCGGAGGAAACCGTGCGGGTCATCATGCCGGTTTTCGCCTTCACGGTGGTGCGCTCCTTCTTCGGCGCTTCCTGCGTCATGCGCAGCTGGGCAAGCGGCGCCTTGAACTTCATCGCGCCGGCCTGCAGGGAAACCTCGCCCTTTTCGTCCGGCGGCGCGAGCACCACGCCTTCCGCCCCCAGCGTCAGGATGCGTACGCGGTCGCCCGCCTTCACGGTCTTCGGCGCCTCGTTGCCGTCGTCATCCGCCGGGCGGATGCCCTCGGAAAGGTCGTCGATGCCGCGGTCCAGCTTCCGCTGCAGTTCCGCGGCGGACAGTCCGCCCTCCGCGGCATTCTTCTTCATCTTCTTCAGCTCGGAGATGATGCTGTCGCTCTCGCGGCGGGCCTGCTCCAGGATCCGCTTCGCTTCCTCGCGGGTCTTGCGCAGGGTCTCCGAGCGCTTCGCCTCCATTTCGCGGCGCAGCGCCTCGGCCTCATCCCGCAGTCGGATCGTTTCCTTTCCGGCCTCCTGGGCAATCTGGCGTTCGCGCTCCGCGATCTGCCGGTGGTATTCCGCGTTGGCGATAACGTCCTCAAAGCGCACAGCGTCGCCGCTGAGCAGCTTCTTCGCCGCGTCGATCAGGTTTTCCGGCAGTCCCAGCCGGCGGCTGATCTCAAAGGCGTTGCTCTTGCCCGGTACGCCGATGGACAGGCGGTACGTCGGCCGCAGGGTTTCCACGTCGAATTCCACGGAGGCGTTTTCCACGCCCTTGGTGGTCAGCGCGAACACCTTCAGCTCGCTGTAATGCGTGGTCGCGATGGTGCGCACCCCGATGTGCAGCAGCCGCGTGAGAATGCTCTGGGCCAGCGCCGCGCCCTCGGTCGGGTCCGTGCCGGCGCCCAGCTCATCAAACAGCACCAGATCCCGCGGGGTGACCTCGCGCATGATCTTGACGATGTTCGTCATATGGCCGGAGAAGGTGGACAGGCTCTGCTCGATGCTTTGCTCATCGCCGATGTCCGCGAACACCTGCTCAAACACCGCCAGCTCAGTGCCCGGGTCCGCCGGCACCTGCAGCCCGGCCTGCGCCATCAGGGTGAACAGGCCGACGGTTTTCAGCGTAACGGTTTTGCCGCCGGTGTTCGGGCCGGTAACCACCAGGGTGTTGAAGCCCTCTTCCTTG
>JAFRTK010000093.1 GCA_017427165.1 Clostridia bacterium | reverse complement strand
TAAGGACGTGACGCCCATTCCGCACAATGGTTGCCGTCCGCCCAAGCGCCGTCGCGTGTAAGTATAGGAGGGCATATAGAAATGGCAGTTAATAAACAGCCGATCGCCAAGAAGTGCCGGAGTTTCGATATTTCCCCGGCCGTCATGGGCTATGGCAATAAGAAATCCAACCGCAATCCCGGCGGAAACCGCCGCCGCAAGGTCTCCGAATACGGCGCCCAGCTGCAGGAAAAGCAGAAGGTCAAGTTCGTGTACGGAGTGCTGGAAAAGCAGTTCCACAAGTACTACCTGAAGGCCGCCAACATGAAGGGCATCACCGGTGACAACCTCATGCAGCTGCTCGAGCTGCGGCTGGACAACGTGGTGTTCCGTCTCGGCCTGGCCAAGACCCGCCGCATGGCCCGCCAGATCGTGAATCACGGTCACATCCGGGTCAACGACATGAAGGTCGACATTCCTTCCTACCAGGTGAAGGTCGGTGACAAGATCACCCTCCGCAAGCGCAGCGAAGAGATGGAGATGTTCAAGGTCCTGCGGGAAGGCACCACCGTGCTGACCCCCAAGTGGCTCTCCTTTGACGCCCAGAACCTGACCGGTACCGTCGCGGCTCTTCCGACCCGTGAGGATATCGACCTGCAGGTCCAGGAGAACATGATCGTCGAGTATTACTCCCGTTAATGACTTGCCGACAACCGAACGAACAAGGAACCGTGCGGTTGCTGCGGGCGATCCTGTCGCCTGTGCTCCGCATCCGGTATGGAGGGTAAAACGAAATGATCGTCGAAATCGAAAAAGCCCGCATCGAATGTGTGGAAACCAGCCAGGACGGCACTTACGGCAAGTTCGTAATCGAGCCCCTGGAGCGCGGCTTCGGCCATACGCTCGGCAATTCCATGCGTCGGGTACTGCTTTCTTCCCTCCCCGGCGTGGCAGTTTCTTCCGTGCACATCGAAGGTGTGCAGCATGAATTCTCCACGATTCCGGGCATCAAGGAAGATGTGACCGAAATCATCCTGAACCTGAAGTCCATCGCCTGCAGAATGTTCACGGACGGACCCAAGCAGCTGTCTATCGACGTCAAGGGTCCCTTCGAGCTGAAGGCCGGCGACATCAAGACGGATGACGAAGTCGAAGTTGTCAACCCGGACCTGCATATCGCCACCCTGAACGAAGAAGCGCACCTGCAGATGCAGCTGACGCTCGAACGGGGCCGCGGATATGTCAGCGCCGACAAGAACAAGACCGCCAGCATGCCCATCGGTGTGATCCCGATCGATTCCATCTTCACCCCCGTGAAGAAGGTCAACTACATGGTGGAAGACACCCGTGTAGGCCAGATCACCGACTATGACAAGCTGACGCTTGAAATCTGGACCAACGGCACGCTGAAGCCTGAAGAGGCGATTTCCAGCGCCGCCAAGATCCTCACCGAGCACCTGACCCTGTTCATCAGCCTGACCGATCGTGTCATGCCCGTGAGCATGGTCCAGCCCGAAGAGGATAAGAAAGACAAGGTTCTGGAGATGACCATCGAGGAACTGGATCTTTCCGTCCGCGCCTATAACTGCCTGAAGCGTGCCGGCATCAACAGCGTCGCTGAGCTGGTGCAGAAGAATCAGGAAGATATGATGAAGGTTCGCAACCTCGGCCGCAAGAGTCTGGAAGAAGTTGAGCAGAAGCTCAACGCGCTCGGACTGGGCCTGCGACCCAACGAAGACTAAGAGGAGGAAAACCCCATGGCTAACCAACGCAAGCTGGGTCGCACGGCTGATCAGCGCAAGGCGCTGCTCCGCAATCAGGTGACCAATCTGATCTGGAACGGCCGCATCGAGACGACCGAGGCCAAGGCCAAGGAAGTCCGCCGGATCGCGGATAAGATGATCACTCTGGCTGTGCGCGAATGCGACAACACGGTTTCCACCACCAAGGAAACCCATAACGACAAGGGCCAGCTGGTTACGCTGGACGTCGTCAACGATGCTCCTTCCCGTCTGCATGCCCGCCGGATCATGATGGCTTACCTC
This sequence comes from Clostridia bacterium, assembly GCA_017427165.1. Taxonomy (GTDB): domain Bacteria; phylum Bacillota; class Clostridia; order Christensenellales; family Aristaeellaceae; genus Aristaeella. Next base: position 86,635 of record JAFRTK010000093.1, on the reverse strand, counting down.
TATGATCTGAAGGAAACCAAGCAGCAGGATGAAAGCAAGGCGGATTACCGCGAGCGCACCAAGGACAACAAGCATCCTGTGGTGGAAAAGCTCTTCCGGGAAATCGGACCCAAGTACAAGGCCCGCAATGCCGAAAAGAACTGCTCCGGCGGCTATACCCGCATCTACAAGCTCGGACCGCGCCGCGGCGATGCCGCCGAGATGGTCATTCTCGAGCTCATCTGATCGATTTATTTCCACACATCAAGCAAGCACAGCCCTTCCCTGACGCACAAGGGGAAGGGCTTCCCTGTTTGTGACCGGAGGTACCCGTATGAAGGAATTGTATTCTGCTGAAATGCTGGAATCCCTGGACGGCAAACTGAAAAAGCGCTGGATCCTGACCGGTGTCGTCTCCGCGCTGCTGCTGGCCGCCTTCGTCTGGTCGGTGGTCATCCGCATGGAATGGCTCTCCATCCTGCTGCTGGCGCTGCTCGGTGTATTCCTGATCTTTTTCATCGAGATGTTCTGCCGTCCCCTGCTCAATTACCGGAAACTCGTTGTCTCCGCCCTTTCCGGGCGCAGTCATGACCGGGAGATGGAGTATGTCCGCACAGAGCCGGATGTATCCAGCGTGGACGGGGTATCCTGCCTCAGCCTGATCTTCCTCGGGGACGCGGACAAGCACGGTTCCCGGGAACAGCTCCTTTACTGGGATGAGGAAATCCCGCTTCCCGCTTTGCAGGAAGGGCAGTCTTACACGGTCCGGTTTACCGGGCGGAATATCATCGCCATCGGCGAATAAGCCGCCTTTATTCCGGCACTTCCGCGGAAAAGCTGTCCCGCGTAATATAGAACAGGGTTCCTCCGTCGATGGTCACGGCGTCATGCATGCCGTCCCAGTCACTGAGAATCACCGTATGCGCTCCGCCGTTGACCGTGCGGAGCGTTATTTTTGTGTGCGCGTTTCCGGGTTCCGCATCCGCCGGAAGCATCCCGGTGATGTTCACCGTCAGCAGGCGGTCGTACAGTGCGGTAAATGCGTCCCAGGATATTTCAGTGCCGTTCCGCAGGCAGGCCGTCCGGGTTTCCCCGGTATCCTCATCCGTCACGACTCCCCGCTTCAGCGTGTATTCCGTCGTGATCCCGTCCTTTTCCACCGTCATGCTGCTCAGGCTGTTCAGCGGGGTGGCAAAGAGGTACCGGGCCGCCGTATCCAGCGGTTTCACAGTCAGGAACGGCGCCAGCATCACATAGGCCGCCTTGTCGATCTCATTTCCGAAACGGACATAGTGGTACATCCCGTCTTCGCTTTCAGCGATATCGATCACCACGGTGCTTTCCGGCCGCTCCACCACATCATATACGCCGCTGTCGGACACCTTGCCGGTCGATCCGGCCGCCATGTGCAGGGTCAGCGTCCGGGCTGGCCGGAGCAGTCCCCGCTTTTCCAGGTTTTCCTCCGTGGCTTCCTCCACGTAGATTCCCAGGCGAAGATCCTCCGCGGCGCTTTTCAGCCTGTCAATGCTCACATCATCCGCGGGATACAGGACCGGTGCGGTCATCTCCCAGTTGGTCGAGACGTCCCGGTCCTCAATGCTGCCCCGCAGCCGCCAGTCTGCGATTGGTTCCCCGTCCGCGCCGGCAATCGTAATCCGATCCAGCAGTACGGCAAAAATCTCCGGCTGGTTCACCGGATGCAGGATTTCCGGTGACGGGTCCAGGTCTTCCGCCTGTCCGCGGGACATGGCAAACAGGCGGCCGTCCCCGTCCACGGTCATATAGTACCGTTCTTCCTCACCCGGAATCCGGTCCCCGATCCGTACGGTCACTTCCTGCCCGTCCGCAAATCGGACGCAGGCGGTCACAGCGGGTTCCTCCAGCCCGAACAGGGCTTCATAGCCCTGGTAATCGGCCGGGTTCTCCGTCAGCACATCCTCATAGGCCAGGTTGGCCAGCGATTCCAGCATCCGCCGGATCGTTTCGGACTCGGCAGTCCAGTCTTCCTCACCGTTCAGGTGCATTTTTCCGTCGCTGCCCCGGGTCAGCATCCAGGGCTCGGATCCTTTTCGCGTCACGGTAACGGATTCCACTTCTTCCGTCCCACGGTTTAGCAGGATACCCCCTGTCTCGGGAATATCCGGATCCTCCGTCTCCGTCTGCCGGGTCAGGAGCACGGCGGCTGCCACGCTCACTGCCAGCAGCAGTGCCGCGGCCGCGATCCATATAGCGCGTCCGTGCTTTTTCCTTTTCCGGGGTTTTCGGTCAACATGCTGCATGATTGATTCCCTTTTCTCCGGTTCACCGGTTCCTGCGCCGCAGCAGCACCAGCAGGGCGGCCAGCAGGACGGCCGCCGGCAGCGCCACCAGCAGGACGGATCCCAGCATGGTGCTTCCGGTACCCAGTGTCGGATGCAGTCCCACCTTCGGCATGATGTTCAGGTTGGAAGCCTCCATATCCAGCAAGTATTCCATCACGCGGATGGCCAGTTCCTGTCCGTCCGTCATGCTCAGGTATTCTTCATTCACCAGTGTGTCGGTATCGCCGATGATAAACGCCCGGGAGAGATGGCCTTCCGTTGTGATCCGCCAGGACTGCAGGGCCAGTGCGAACGGGCCGGCCGCTCCGCTGTCCGCCGGTTCACCCGTCATTGCCGGCCGCATCAGGTGTGCGGTTTCCCCGCTCTGCAGTACCACAGAGGTCATCAGGTAATTGTCGGTGTCCTCCGGCGTTTCAAACGCGGTGGCGTTCACCATCATGGTTTCGGTCCGTCCGGCCGCGACCAGGTCCAGCGTGATCTCGGTGGACAGCATTTCCGGCAGCAGCCATGTGGTATACACGTCATAGTATGTGTCCTTTGCTGAGGCATCTGCTTCGACCATCCCGTCGATGCATTCAAAGCCGCAGCTGCGCAGGAGAACCCGGTAATTCGGCATTCTCTGCATTCTGTTGTCGTCAGCGTAATCCCGCGTAAACAGGAAGCTTCCGCCCTGCCGGGCAAACGCGTTCAGTTTCTCCAGTTCGGCGCTGTCCAGGTCCTGCCGCGGGCTGAAGAAAACCAGCACATCCCTCGGATCCGGCTGGAATTCCTTGTCCGCGGTGTTCGCGTACTGGACTTCATACTGGTAGGCTTTCAGCATGTTTTCAAATGTTTCCAGCATTCCGGCAGTCCATTCATCATGTCCCTGCACAATCACGACCTTCGGCACCCGCTCCCGGGTGACATAGTGGATCGCTTCCGTCAGGAGGACTTCGGAATTCCACCGGGCGCTTACTTCGGATGTTTCCGCGTCAGTCAGCCAGGTGGAGTATTCCACCGGACCGATCAGCCGGAACCGGCCGGTGTCCTCGCACCAGACAATCAGTCCCTCATCCTGCGGTGTTCCCATTTCGGTGGTGAACCGGGATATCAGCGCCGGGTTCAGCGCTGCGTCCGCCTGCTCCCAGGTAATCCGGGGGCTGGCTGCCGCGTACCGGTTCAGCAGTTCCATCAGCGGGACATCCTCATCCCCGTTCCGGAACAATGCCCAGATATGCACGTCATGCCCGACGTTCTCCAGCACTTCCTGCGTCTTTTCACTGTAACTGCTCATGCTGTTGAACGACAGGTCAATCCGCAGCCCTTTCCGGGTCTCCAGCGCGTCCGCGCCGATGCACAGGGCGGTCAGGGACAGGGCCAGCATCGCCAGCAGCGCCGCGGATATCCCGCTGTATTTCCATTTCTTCACCCTGCTTTTCCGCTTTTCCCGGTCCGCGTCCTTCTCCTTCCGGATTCCGCGGCGGATCCGCTGCAGCAGGGATCCGTCCGGGCTTCCGCTGCCGGTCCTTCTCCGGTCCAGGCGGTATACCGTCAGCGTCAGGAACAGGGCGATAAAGGCCAGGTCAAAGATGATGCATGCATAGCTCAGCTGCCCCGCCTGGAACGTCATGTTCCGCCTGTACAGGGATACAAATTTCAGGACATCGGAAATCCATGCGGTCTTCACAGCGGTCTGCAGCAGGTCGAGGATCCACAGCAGGAAATTGGCGCCGAACGCCAGCACCGCCGCGGTTACCGGCGTTGCCGCGCAGCCCGACAGGAAAAGGTCCATCGCCGCAAAGGCGCACCCTTCCAGGATGAACCCCAGGTAGTTCACCGCCAGTTCCGCGGGGAACACCTGTCCGTAAATCGCCACTATCAGGACGTAAAAAAGCGTCATCCCGGCGGTGATCAGCAGCACCGTCACCGCGGCCAGGTATTTGCCGGCCACAATGCCCGGCAGGGAAACCGGGCTGGTCAGCAGCAGCTGGTCCGTCTTTTTCTGCTGTTCCTCTGCCAGCAGCCGCATCGTCAGGATCGGGCTCACCAGCATCCAGATCGCGCTGATTTCCGTGAAAAAGCCCGGCAGGTTGGTACTCCTCCGGCTCAGGATATCCAGGTAAAAAAGAACCGAGGAAATCGCAAGGAATACACCCAGGAACACGTAGCCCACCGGGGTATGGAAATACCCCCGCATCTCCCGTTTCCAGATGGCTTTCATGCGGTTTCCTCCTTTCCGTTATTCATTGTTTCTGTCCGTCTCCCGCAGGAAAACTTCCTCCAGGGTTTCCTTTTCCGCCCTCATCATCCGCACCGGAATTCCCGCCCCTGCGAGCATCCGGAATACCCGGTCCGTTGCCGCGCCTTCGTTTCCGCCGGTTTCCATCACCAGCCGGGCTTCGGTCACCCCGTTTTCCTCCGCGGGCAGCCGTTCCGCCCGGATATCCTTGTCCAGGTGCTGCAGCCGCGGCATCACCGTTTCCTCGTCTCCCGCGATCTTCAGCCGGATCCGCAGGGTTCCCGTTTCCGGTATGTTCCGGTCAAAGTCGCGCACCATCCGCCCGCCGTCCAGGATAATCACCCGGGAGCACAGCTGCTGCACTTCCGACAGAATATGGCTTGAAAATACCACCGTATGGTCGGCCTTCAGCCGCCGGATCAGCTCTCGGATTTCCACCGTCTGCTTCGGGTCCAGGCCGACAGTCGGTTCGTCGAGGATCAGGATCTCCGGCGATCCGCACAGTGCCTGCGCGATTCCCGCCCGCTGGCGGTAGCCCTTGCTCAGGTGGCCCAGCAAGCGCCCGCGCGTCTCCTGCAGGCCGCACAGGGTCAGGATTTCTTCCACATGCGCCGGGATCGCCTTCGCGGTTACTTCCCGCAGTTCGCATACGAACCGCAGGTATTCCTCGGTGGTCATCTCGTCATACAGCGGCGGCCGTTCCGGCAGGTATCCGATCATGTGCCGGCACGCCCGGGCGGATTCCAGCATGTCCATACCGCCGATCCGCACCGTGCCTTCCGTCGGCGGAAAATACCCCGTAATCAGGTTCAGCGCGGTGGTTTTCCCCGCGCCGTTCCTTCCCAGCAGTCCTACGGTTTCTCCCCTGCCGATATGCAGGGTCACATCCCGCAGGCCGTATATCGCGCCGTATTTCTTGGTCGCGTGTTCCAGTTCAATCATGTCTTTTTCCGCAGGACCACGTTCTCCGCGCCCAGCGCCTCCTTCAGGCGGGCCAGCCCGTCTTCGCTCCCGCTGAACCAGCTGCTGCGCGGACACAGCAGCGTCATCTTCTCCGCGGGGATGTGCATATAAACCGGGATATCGCCGCTGTCCAGCGCCAGCATGGCCTGCGTCCGGTCCATGTCCTTTCGCTCCAGCCGCAGGAACAGCTTGGCTTCCGCCAGTTCCGCCGCCTTCGCGTCGGGAATCAGCGGCTGTTCCGGTTCCCTCTTCACCGGGGCTTTTTTCCAGTCATCCAGGCGGGCAATCCGCTCCGCCAGCAGCTTCGGCGCTTCCTCTTCCCGTACACTGATCTTTCCGCTGATCACCACCGCTTCATCCTCCCGGATCAGCGGCTGGTACCGTTCAAACACCCGCGGGAATGCCAGGCACTCAATCTGGCCGGTCATATCCTCCAGCGTCAGGAAGGCCATGTAGTCGCCCTTCTTGGTCGCCTTGCCCTTCACCTCGGTCAGGATACCGCCCATGTCGACAAACATGCCGTCCAGGTCCTGCCCGTCTTCCTCGCTGTCCTCCAGGCGGGCGGCGGTCATGGTCATATCCTTCAGCACATCGGCGTAATCGTCCAGCGGATGACCGGTCATATACACGCCGGATGCTTCCTTTTCCATCTGCAGCTTCACCCGCGCCGGGCAGTCCGGCAGGTCCGGCAGGTGGATCTGCGCCCCCATCATGGCCGGGCTCTCATCCTGCCCGAACATGTCGAACAGGCTCACCTGCCCGCTCACGTTCTTCTTCCGGATGGACTGGTTGGCTTCCATCGCCGTTTCATAAACGGCCAGCATCTGGGGCCGGTTGGCACCCATCCCGTCAAATGCGCCGGCCTTGATCAGGCTTTCCGTCACGCGCTTGCTGCAGTCCGCCGTGTCTATCCGGCTGCAGAAATCAAAGATATCCCGGTACGGTCCGCCGTTCTCCCGCTCCCGGATCACAGCGTTCACGGCGTTCTCCCCGACGCTCTTCACCGCGCCCAGACCGAACAGGATTGCGGCCTTTCCTTCCGTGTCCCGGGCGACCGTAAACTTCCAGCGGCTCCGGTTCACATGGGGCGGCAGTACGGGAATACCCCGCCCGCGGCAGTACTGGATGTAGCCGGCGATCTTGCCGGTGTTTCCGTATACGCTGTTCAGCATCGCCGCCATAAACTGTACCGGATAGTAGTGCTTCAGCCAGGCGGTCTGCATGGCGACCACACCGTACGCGGCCGCGTGGGACTTGTTGAACGCGTAGCTCGCGAAGGCGATCATTTCATCGTAGATCTCGTTGGCAACATTCTCCGGCACGCCGTTGCGCACGCATCCGGGCACCTTCACGTTCCCGTCCGCGTCCGTCATTCCGTGCACGAAGATCTCGCGCTCCTCCTCCATGACCTTGTGCTTTTTCTTGGCCATGGCACGGCGCACCAGGTCGCTTCGGCCGTAGCTGTACCCGGCCAGGTCGCGCACGATCTGCATCACCTGCTCCTGGTACACCATGCACCCGTAGGTCACGTCCAGGATCGGGCGCAGCTTCTCCGTCTTGTACCGGACGCTGGAGGGATCCATCTTCCCGGCAATATAGCGCGGGATGGAATCCATCGGGCCGGGCCGGTACAGGGAAATCGCCGCGATGATGTCTTCAAAGCAGGAGGGTTTCATATTGGTCAGGAACCCGGTCATGCCCGCGCCTTCCATCTGGAACACGCCGTCCGTATCTCCCCGGCAGATCATCTCGTATACGGCCGGGTCATCCAGCGGAATATCCTCCGGTTTCATGTCGGTGCCGGCTTCCCGCATCATATCCAGCGTATCCCGGATCACGGTCAGCGTCCGCAGCCCCAGGAAGTCCATCTTCAGCAGGCCCAGCCGCTCGATGATGCCCATGGGATACTGCGTGGTGATTACGTCATCATTGCGCTGCAGCGGCACAAACTCCACCACGGGCTTCCCGGTAATCAGCACGCCGGCGGCATGTGTGGAGGCATGCCGCGGCATTCCTTCCAGCGTCATCGCCGTATCAATCAGTTCCTTCACCCGGGGCTGTTCGTCCGCCATCTGGCGCAGCATGGGGGAAAGGTTCATCGCTTTTTCCAGGGTGATGCCCAGGTCCATGGGCACTGCCTTGGCCACCGCGTCCGTCTCCTGGTAGCTCATTCCCAGCACGCGTCCGACGTCACGCACCACGCCGCGGGCGGCCATCGTGCCGAAAGTGATGATCTGGCTCACATGGTCCGCGCCGTATTTCCGGGCCACATAGTCAATCACTTCCTGCCGCCGCTCATAGCAGAAGTCCACGTCGATATCCGGCATGGTCACCCGCTCCGGGTTCAGGAAGCGCTCAAACAGAAGCTGGTACTTCAGCGGATCCAGCATGGTGATGCCCAGGGAATACGCGACAATGGATCCGGCGCCGCTCCCGCGGCCCGGTCCCACCATGATTCCCTGGGATTTGGCATAGTGGATGAAGTCCCATACGATCAGGAAGTAATCCACATATCCCATATGTTCAATTGTAGACAGTTCATATTCCAAGCGCTGCCAGGGTTCGTCCCCTTCCTTCGCCTCCGGATACAGCTTCCGGATTCCTTCGGTGCACAGCCGCCGCAGCATCTGCTCCGCGGTTTCGCCTTCGGGCACCGGGTACTTCGGCAGCCTCGTCACGCCGAACTCGAATGTCACATTGCACCGGTCGGCAATTTCCTTTGTCCGGTCTATGGCGTCCGGCACCTGCCGGAACAGGGCGCGCATTTCTTCCTCGCTCTTGACGTACAGCTCGCTGGTCTCCATCCGCATCCGCTGGTCGTCCGCCAGCGTCTTGCCGGTCTGGATGCACATCAGCACTTCCTGCGCGTGGGCGTCCTTTTTTTCCAGGTAGTGGCAGTCATTCGTCGCCACCAGCGGCACGTCCATTTCCCGCGCGATAGCGATCAGCCGGGGCAGGACGGTCTTCTCGTCCCGCAGGTTGTGGTCCATGATCTCGATGAAAAAGTTGTCCTTCCCGAACAGCTCCTGCATCTCCCGCACATAGGCATGCGCGCTCTCGTCCTGCCCGTTCAGCAGCATCTTCGGCAGGTCGCCGCTCAGGCAGGCGCTCAGGCAGATCAGGCCTTCGTGGTGTTCCCGGATCAGGTTGTAATCGATGCGCGGTTTATAATAATACCCGGTCAGGAATCCTTCGCTGATCAGGTACATCAGGTTCTGGTATCCCGTGTTGTTTTCGCACAGCAGGATCAGGTGGCTGTTTTCCCGGCCTGTGGGAGACCGGTCCGTCCGGTCCCGGCATACATAGGCCTCACAGCCGATAATCGGCTTGATTCCCGCGTCTGTCATCGCCGTGTAGAATTCGATCGCGCCGTAAAGCACGCCGTGATCCGTCACGGCACACGAATCCATGCCCAGGTCCTTCAGCCGCTTCACCAGCGGCTGGATCCGGCAGGCGCCGTCCAGCAGGCTGTATTCCGTATGCAGATGCAGATGCGTAAAGCTCATACCGTTCCCGTATCCTTACTGAATGCTTTCCATGATGGTTTTGGTCATATCCGCGGCGGCCTGGCTGGTATACCAGAATTCAATCTGCCATACCTTGTCCCCGTCCCGCAGGATGTATCCGATGGCTTTCCCGTCCGGATTGCTGGCGGTTACCCGGTATACGAGCATTTCGACTCCGTTCACCGTCGTCATCCGGGGATCTTCCACGTCATCCGCCAGGTTGGGAATCATGTCCGCCAGCTGCTGCAGTCCGCTCCCGTTGGCGGAGGTAAACAGGATTTCCAGCCCCAGGGAGTCGGAAACATAGGCAAAGTCCGCCCGGCCCGGATTCCCGGGTCCGTCATATTCCATACTGTCCGGCAGCGTCAGCGTATACCGGGTCCCTTTCAGCTGGACATCCTGGTCCGCGAAGGCCGTCCCGGCCATCACCAGCAGCAGTACGAAAACCAGTGCGGCAATCCGTCTCATCATGATTCCTGTCTCCCTTCCGAAATGCAAAGCGGGGCGGAAAACTCCGCCCCGACGTTTTCAGGTCTTCTCTGGTCGCAGCCGGAGCTTTCAGATCCTCTTTCTCCGGTTACTATTTTACTGCTTCGTGTAATACTTGTCCACCGTTTTGTACATATGTGCCCGCAGGGCAACGCACAGGACAGCCAGTGCGGAAGCCAGGATCATGAACACCGGCCAGATACCCCATCCGGCACTGATCATGAAGTAGGTTCCGACAGCCAGCAGGATCAGGATTCCCCAGCTGACCAGCATGGAAATCATCACGCCGAAGTTCTGCTTTACCGCTTCCTGTTCCGTTGTCCAGTTGAACTTCGGATGCTTGATGTCGTGGGTCAGCGCGATGCAGGCCGCGGCATATACAAACAGGGCGCAGAGCACAAATGCCAGGATGGCTTCCAGCCTTGCGGCGGGGAATACAATCACCAGGGCAATGGTCGCGGCAAGCATACCGAGCAGGGACAGGCCGCAGCCGACGGTGAATTTTGCCTTAATCAGCGTACGGCCGGATACCGGCAGGCCGATCAGGAAGTCATGGCCTTTGCCTTCACGGGTAACCGCGGTGCTCAGTGCCGGATTCATTCCGCCGACGTACGCCATCATCGCTGCCAGGATACCCATCACCAGGGCAGGATTCAGCGTGCTGAAAATGACCTGGAGGGATTCTCCCTCATCACCGATCTTGCTGCCGACAATCACTGTCATCATGATCACGAAGAGCAGCGGCATGAAGCAGATCGGGATGATGTTCATCATGTAGGAAGGCACACGGAGGATTTGCTTGAACTCACGTTTTACATTGGCGAGGTAAGCGTTCCCCTCCCGGATGGCACCCTTTCGGATACCGCCCTTTGCGGAGGCCGCCGGCGTCTCAGTCACCAGCAGGCTCAGCTTCCGGTACGGATAGCCCAGGATCCAGATCACCAGCGCAATTGCGGCGATGCTCACCAGTACGAACAGGCCCAGCTTCGCCCAGTTGCCCAGGATGCCTTCCGCGGCCCACGCGGCCGGCGGGAACAAGCCGGTCATCGACTGGATCCGGGCGGTGTTGCTCAGGATCAGCTGGGAGATCATTTCCCCGCCGTCCGCCGCGTCACCGGTAATCTGCCCCACGTTCATCATCAGGAACATATAGCCGATAAAGAAGGCGATTCCGCCCACCGTCGCGATGATCTCCCGGTGCTTCCACAGCGCCGAGATCCGGATCACCAGCGCGGATACCAGGCTGATAATCGCAACCGGCAGGATTGCGGCGGTCAGCCATACAATCACCATCCGCAGGTAGAAATCCGCGGGCATGCCGGCCCGGATCCCGTACTGGATGCATGCCGGCAGGATAATCACCGCGTCAATCGCGGTTTCGGAAACCCATACCTGGGCGAGCTTCGCGCTCAGTACCGTCCGGCTTTTCACCGGCAGCGCGGCGATATATGCAGCGTCCCGGCCCATGTACAGGCTGCTCATCACGAAGAAGAATGCCATGATCAGCGTGGCGCCGGTAGCCAGGACCACCGACAGGCTCACGATCACGTCGCCCATTCCCATCGGCATCATCAGGTCCAGGGCTTTCTTTTCAATGAAGTACAGGAAGCCCGCCATGTATACAATCAGGATCAGGACCGCGATGAACATACCGACCGTGCGGCCGCGTTTCTCTTTGAATGCCGTCTTCAGGTTCTTCGGTTTCATGTCCGCGAAGCGGCTCAGCAGCTGCAGTCTCAGCAGCGGAAAAAAGCCTGTCATGCCTCTTCGCCTCCGTCTTCCGTCAGCTCCAGGAACAGCTCTTCGAGGCTCGCGCCGACTTCACCGGAACGCAGCTCGTCCAGCGTGCCCAGTGCCTTCAGGGAGCCATGGTTGATGACGCCGATCCGGGTGCACAGCTTTTCTGCCACTTCCAGTACGTGCGTGGAAAAGAACACGGTGTTCCCTTCCTGGCAGTGCCGGATCATTTCTTCCTTCAGCAGGTGTGCCGCGCGGGGATCCAGGCCGCCCAGGGGTTCGTCCAGGATCCAGACCGGCGGGTTGTGGATCAGTGCGCCGATCACCAGCAGCTTCTGCTTCATGCCCTTGGAGTAGGAACGCACTTGGTTGTTGATCGCGTCCTCCAGGGAGAAAATGTCCAGGTACTTCTCAATATGCGCCTTGCGCTGAGCTGCGCTCACCTGGTATACGTCCGCCATAAAGTTCAGGTACTCCATGCCGGTCAGCCGGTCATACAGGTCGTTTCCGTCCGGCACAAAACCGATCAGGCGCTGGGCTTCCAGCCGCTCCAGGTCCATCCGGTGCCCGGCCATCGTCACGGTTCCCTCGTCCGGCGTCAGGATGCCGGTCATCAGCTTGATGGTGGTGGTCTTGCCGGCGCCGTTCGGTCCGATAAATCCGAACAGTTCGCCGCCGTTCACCGTCAGCGTCAGGTCATCCACCGCCTTGGTGTTGTTTTTCGCGTAGGTTTTCGTGACATGTTCCAGTGTAATCATGGTCTTTCGTCCTTCCTCACGTATTGCCGTCGGCAATTCTCTTTGTTGACATTGCGGATTGTATCACAATATTGCCGGGAAAAAAACTCTTTCATTTCGCAAAATAACCGTTCTTATTTTGCAACCGGCATACACGCGGCTGCGTCATTCCTCCGCAGGCCGTGAAAAAGCCGGGTTTCGCGGAATCCGCGGAACCCGGCTGTACTTCAGGTGTTTTTCTTCGGTTTCAGTCTGCCCGGTAAATCTGTACGCACAGGGCGCCGTCGTCATTGGAACTGGCTTCGATCCGGATCGGGAACGGGTAGTTGTTGATCCATCGCTGGTTCAGCTCGCTGTTGCCGACCGCCGCGTCGCAGTGGATCGGCAGGTAGCTCGCGCCGCTTCCGCCGTGCGCCCGCCGCTGGATAATCCGGATCTTCGGCAGCTGCACCACCACATTGTACAGCGTGCTCGACACCTGGCAGGTGCCGCCGCCGTAACCCGCGGTCGTCCGGCCGTCCACCAGCACGCCGGCCTTTTTGTAGCCCTTGCTGGCGTTGTACCGGCCCATCAGCCTGTTGGCATTGAATTCATCGCCGGGGTTGATGACCACCGAGATAAACTTGCAGCCCAGCTTGATGTTGTGGATCCGGTTAATGTTCTGCTCAATCTGGACCATCTTGTAATAGCTGGTATAGGCGCCGATGGGGCAGTCCGGATACAGCATTTCGTCCGTGGGGCTCACCGGCTTCAGGTCCGTCAGTTCGTTCGGGTCAATGTATCCGTAGCTGCGCATGTAGTTCACCATGGCCCAGCCGTCGTAAAACTTCCAGATGGAGATTGTCGTGCCCGGCTTCAGGATCACCCAGTTATTTCCGTCATCCCCGCTTCCCTGGCTGGGATCCATGGTTTTCCGCACGTGGCAGGTGCTCGCGGTCGTCGCGATATAGGCATGCTTCTGTGCGTTGAACGGCGGTGTGTTCACGGGATCCAGCGGCTTGATGGTGTCCAGGCTGAACCATTCCCGCTTCACATAGCCGATCTTTTTTTCCTTCGTCCGTACGATCAGCCACTGCAGCCCGACGTACAGGATATCCACCTGCCTCGAACTGCCGCTGTTGCTGACAACCCGCTTGGATTTGACATCCATCTGGGAAAAGATGCTGTACTTTCCGATCAGGGTGCCGGTGTAGATGGCCGGGGAGTTTTTGTTGAAATCCTTCAGCGTCGGTTCCGGGTAAACCTTGCCCGTCACCACATACATGCTTTCATCCACTTCGTCCAGGCTGCGGATTTCATCCTCTTCCTCGTTTGAAAACTCGACGTCCTCATCATCAGGTTCCTCTGCCGCGGCAAAGCATAAGCCGGTCAGCAGGACCGCCATGCAGAGCAGTGCGCATATCAAACGCTTCATGCGTTCAACTCCCTTCATCGTATACGAAGTCATTATCCCCGTTTTCCCCTCCCGTGTCAAGTTTTCGGCACCGTCTTCCGGGGAAAACAAAATATCAAAATGTTGTGTTCCCCTTTCCTTTCTGCCCCATTTTATGGTATACTATGATGTCTGTTTATGGACATATCTGATCAAGGAGTGGACTCATGGCATCGCAAACCTATAACGCCGGGAATATTCAGGTGCTGGAAGGCCTGGAAGCCGTCCGCATGCGTCCCGGCATGTACATCGGAACCACGTCCTCCCGCGGCCTGCACCACCTTTTGTGGGAGATCGTGGACAACGCCATCGACGAGGCGGCCAACGGCTTCGCCGATGAGGTCACCGTCACCCTACATAAGGATGGCTCCGCCTCCGTGTGGGACAATGGCCGCGGCATGCCGGTCGATGAGCATCCGACCATGCATATCCCCGGCGTTGAGGTCATCTTCACCGTCCTGCACGCCGGCGGCAAGTTCAACAGCGAAAACTACGATTATTCCGGCGGTCTCCATGGCGTGGGCGCCAGCGTCGTCAACGCGCTGAGCAAATGGCTCACCGTGGATGTGTTCCTCAACTGGACGCACTACCGCATGGCCTTCACCTCGGAATATAATCCGGCTTCCAAAAAAGTCGAAGCCGGCAAGCCCGTCGGCCCGCTGGAAATCGTCGGCAACACCCGGAAGAAGGGTACCCTGGTCCGCTTCCTCCCCGATGACGAGATCTTTGAGGATGTCCGTTTCCAGACAGAGACCGTCGCGCGCCGCCTGCAGGAGCTGGCCTACCTCAACAAGGGCGTCCGCATCACCTTCACGGATGAGCGCCTCGCGGATCCCGAAAGCCGCACCCGCGTCTTCTGCTACGATGGCGGCATCACCGATTACGTCCGCTACCTCAACGCGGGCAAGAACGCCCTGCAAGAGGATATCATCTACCTGGAAGGCCGGCGGGATTCCATCATCTGCCGTGCCGCCATCCAGTATACCGACGGCTACACGGAAAGCCTGTTCTCCTATGTCAACAACATCAACACGCCGGAGGGCGGCACGCACGAGACCGGCTTCAAGGCTGCCTTCACCAAGTGCTTCAATGATTACGCCCGCCGGTCCGGCCTCCTGAAGGAAAAGGACAACAACCTCGCCGGTGAGGACTTCCGCGAGGGGCTCACCTGCGTACTCACCACCATGGTCAAGAATCCCCAGTTCGAGGGGCAGACCAAGGGCCGCCTCGGCAACAGCGAGGTTCGTCCGGCGGTGGAAGCAATCGTCTCCCAGCAGCTGGTGGACTGGCTGGACAACCTGAAAAACCAGGAAGCCGCCACGGCGATCGTGACCAAGGCCGTCCGTGCCGCGCAGGCGCGGGAAGCCGCCCGCAAAACGCGGGACAACATCCGCAAGGCCAGCGCGCTGGAAGCGGCGCCCCTGGTCGGCAAGCTGGCCAGCTGCACCGGCCGCAAATGGGAGGATAACGAGCTGTTCATCGTGGAGGGCGACTCCGCAGGCGGCAGCGCGAAGCAGGGGCGGGACCGCCGTTTCCAGGCTATCCTTCCGCTCCGCGGCAAGCCCCTGAATGTCGAGAAAAAGCACCTGGATCAGGTGCTCGCCAATGAGGAGTTCCGTTCCCTGATCACAGCGCTGGGCACCGGCATCGATGAGGGCTTCTCCCTGGAGAACCTGAAATACGGCAAGGTCATCATCCTCTCCGATGCGGACCAGGACGGCGCGCACATCCGCGCGATCCTGCTCACCTTCTTCCTCCGCTATATGAAGGACCTGATCACCGGCGGCCATGTGTATATCGGCATGCCCCCGCTCTACAAGGTGCAGAAGGGCAGCAATGTCATCTACGCGTATGACGACAAGGAGCTTTCCAAAGCCACCCGCGCCGCCGGCAAGGGCTATACCCTCCAGCGGTACAAAGGCCTGGGCGAAATGAACCCCGAGCAGCTCTGGGAGACCACCATGGATCCCTCCCGCCGCAAGCTCATGCGCGTCTCCATCGAGGACGCCGCCCTCGTCGACCGCCTCACCACCGTCCTCATGGGTGACAAGGTCGAGCCCCGGCGTGACTATATCAGCGAACACGCGGACTTCAACCGGCCGGACAACTTTGAGCTGCCGGATAACCAGCGCGCCGCGCAGGAAGGAGGGAACTGACCGTGCCGAAGAAGAAGGACGATCAGCCGATCGTAAAGGACGATCCCTCCCGCATCCTGGATATCAACATGGAGGACGTCATGCACAACAGCATGATGCCCTACGCCGAGCACGTCATCCTGGAGCGTGCCCTCCCCCGCGTGGAGGACGGCCTCAAGCCGGTCCAGCGCCGCATCCTGTACACCATGATGGAGCTGGGCACCACCCCGGACAAGCCGCACCGCAAGTGCGCCCGTATCGTGGGCGACTGCCTTGGTAAATACCATCCCCACGGAGACTCCTCCGTCTACGGCGCCCTGGTCCATATGGCGCAGGATTTCTCCATGCGCTGCACCATGGTCGACGGCCACGGCAACTTCGGCTCCATCGACGGGGACGGGGCGGCCGCCATGCGGTACACCGAAGCCCGCATGACGCCCCTGGCCATGGAGATGCTCCGGGATATTGAAAAGGACACCGTTCCCTTCCGGCTCAACTTTGACGATACCCTCAAAGAGCCGGACATGATCCCCGCACGCTTCCCCAACCTGCTGGTCAACGGCGCCAACGGCATCGCGGTCGGCCTGGCCACCAACATCCCCACCCATAACCTGGGGGAAGCGGTCCGCGCCGTCCTCGCACAGATGGACGACCCGGATATCTCCCTGGATGATCTCATGAAGATCCTCCCCGGTCCGGACTTCCCGACCGGCGGGGTCCTGGTGGATAACGAGGAGATCCGCCGCGGCTATGAAACCGGCCGCAGCAAGCTGACCCTCCGCGCTCGCGTGCATGTGGAGGACGGGACTGCCGGCCGCAAGCTGCTGGTCATCACCGAGATTCCCTACCAGATCAATAAATCCGCCATGCTGGAAAAGATCCTCAAACTCAGCGAGGAGAAAAAAGCCGCGCTGGGCGGGATCTACGACATCCGCGATGAGAGTGACCGAACCGGCATGCGCGCCGTGGTCGAGCTCAAGCGCGACGTCGATCCCCAGCGGGTGCTCGCTTACCTGTACAAGTATTCCGACCTGCAGGTTACCTTCGGCGTCAACATGGTTGCGATTGCCGGCGGCAAGCCGGTGCTCCTCAACCTCAAACAGCTGATCGCCCACTATGTGGATTACCAGAAGCAGGTCGTCACCCGCCGCACGGAATATGAGCTCCGCCAGGCCAAAGCCCGGGCCCATATCCTGGAAGGCCTGATGATCGCGCTGGACAACCTGGACGAAGTCATCGCCCTGATCCGGGCCAGCAAGAGCCCGAAGGAAGCCCGCATCGGCCTGATGGAGCGCTTCAGCCTCACCGAGGTCCAGGCGCAGGCCATCCTGGATATGCGTCTCCAGCGCCTCACCAACCTGGAAGTGGAAGCCCTGCGCAAGGAATACGCGGACGTGCTGAAGCTGATCAGCCGGCTGGAAGGCATCCTGAAGAGCGAGAAAAAGCTTCGTGAAGTCATCCGCAAGGAAATGGAAACCATTGCGGAGCAGTATTCCGACGAACGCCGCACCACCCTCGAAAAGCCGGATGACGCGCCCGTGGAGCTGCCGGACAATACCCCCGTTGCCGAGGATGCCGTGGTCATCTTCACCCGCGGCGGATACCTCAAGCGGGTCTCCCCGGCGCAGCTGAAGCGTACCCCGCTGCCCACCGTGGAGGAAAGCGAGCCGGACAGCGCCCGCTTCCAGCTCACCGCCACCACCGCGGAAACCCTCTACATCTTCACGAACCTGGGCAACTGCTACCCGGTTTCCGTTGGCAAACTGGCGGAAATCAAGCCCCGGGACCGCGGCCAGCTCCTTTCCGGCGTCCTGGCCGGCCTGGAGGAAGGCGAGCAGGCGCTGCTCATGCTCACCGCGGATTCCGCGGGCCTGAAAGCCATGCCGGACTTCCTGTTTGTCACAAAGAAAGGCATGATCAAGCGGACCGCTGCGGCGGAATACGATGTCCGTTCCCGCAAGTATCCGGCGCTTTCCCTGAAGAAGGGCGATGCCCTCCTGGATATCAAACCCGCTCCCACACAGGATGATATCCTCCTGGTCTCCCGGGACGGCATGAGCATCCGTTTCCCGCTTGCCGGTGTACCGGCCCAGGGCCGGATCGCTTCCGGTGTCAAAGCAATGTCCGTGGAAGCAACGGATGAAGTGATCTGGTTCAGCCAGCTGTCCGAAAAGGATGAGGTCATCCTCTTCTCCGTGCGCGGCTGGGCCAAGCGCAGTCCCCAGCTGGACTTTGAATCCCAGAACCGCGGTGGCAAAGGCGTCCGCTGCTTCTACTTCAACAAGAACGGATCCAACGGCCGCGTGATTGCCGGCATCCTGCGCACAGACCGGGATACGCCGGTGACCCTGCTGGTTACCCAGGCCCGTTCCCCCATGACCCGCCTCGACAAGGCGGAAATCCTGCTTCAGAACCGCCAGGGCAAAGGAATGCCCTATCTGATGGCCATCCTCGATGATATCGTCACCGCGCTTTACGGTGTCGAAACCATCCCGGATCCGGCCCCGGTTACCAATCCGTAAAAACAAGGAGGAGAATCACAATGGGTAGACCCAACAATTTCGGCGGCTTCGGCGGCGGAGCCAACATGCAGCAGCTGATGCGCCAGGCGCAGAAGATGCAGCAGCAGATGCAGGAAGCGCAGGAGCAGCTGGACGCTGCCGAGTATGAAGCTTCTGCCGGCGGCGGCATGGTCTCCGTTAAGGTGACCGGCAAGCGCGAGCTGACCGCCATCACCATCGATCCCCAGGTGGTGGATCCCGATGATATCGAAATGCTGCAGGACCTGATCCTGGCCGCGGTCAACGAAGCGCTCCGCAAGGGCGAGGAAGCCCGCGAGTCCGCCATGAACCGTATGGCTCCCGGGATGGGCGGGTTGTTCTGAGATGAGCAGCCAGATTGAACCCATCGAAACGATGGCGGCGGAGCTTCACCGCCTGCCCGGCATCGGCGTCAAAACCGCCCAGCGCCTGGCGTATTTCGTTGCCTCCATGCCGCTGGAAGAAGTGCGCAGCCTGTCCGTCGCCCTCTGGGAAGGGCGGAAGGCGATCCACTTCTGCAGTGTCTGCGGCAACTATTCCGCCGGGGACACCTGTTCCGTCTGCGCCGATCCGGCCCGCCACAACGGGCAGGTTTGCGTGGTCCGGGATCCGCGGGATGTGGCGGCGATTGAGCGCACCCATGAGTACCACGGGCTGTACCATGTGCTCCACGGCACCCTGTCGCCCATGGAGGGCATCGGCCCGGATGATATCCACATCCGGGAGCTGATGGCGCGCGCCGGTTCCGAAACGATTTCCGAAGTCATCCTGGCCACCAACCCGGATGTGGAGGGGGAAGCGACCGCCTCTTATATCGCGCGGCTGCTCAAACCCATGAACATCCGCTGCACCCGGATTGCCCACGGCGTCCCGGTCGGCGGTGACCTGGAATATACCGATGAGGTAACGCTGCTCAAGGCGTTGGAAGGCCGGCGGGAAATATGAGCTACGAATTCTACCTGCTGCTGGCCTGCCTCGTGCTGCTGGTCATCCTGCTGGTCCGCCAGGCTTCTTTGTCCCATCAGCAGGAAAAAGAAGGAATGCGCCAGGAACACAGCCTGACCGTCCTCGGAAACCAGCTCCTGGACAGCCTGGACGCCCAGCATGACGGGATGGTGGAATCCCTGCAGAACACCAACCAGCATCTGCTTTCCACCATGTCCCAGATGGGCCAGAACCAGACTTCCCTGCTCGAGAGCATGCAGCGCCAGGTCCTCCTGTCCACCCGGAACCAGGAGGAAAAGATCAACACCCTGCGCCTGGAAAACGAGCGCCAGCTCGGTGAAATGCGCCGCACGGTGGACCAGCGCCTGTCCGAAAGCCTGGATAAAAAGCTGGATTCCAGCTTCGCCCAGGTCAGCCAGCGGCTGGAATCCGTCTACAAGGGCCTCGGCGAAATGCATACCCTGGCATCCGGCGTCGGTGACCTGAAAAAGGTCCTCACCAACGTCAAAACCCGGGGCATCTGGGGAGAAATGCAGCTCGGCAGCCTGATCCGCCAGGTGCTGGCTCCCGGCCAGTATGAGGAGAATGTCGCGGTCGTACCGGGCTCCGCGGACCGGGTGGAGTTTGCCGTCTGCCTGCCGGACCAGTCCGGCGGCATGGTATACCTGCCGGTCGACAGCAAATTCCCGCAGGAGGACTATGTCCGCCTGGTGGATGCTTCCCAGGCCGGTGACGCGGCCGCAGCGGACGCGGCCCGCAAGGCGCTCGAGAAGCGCCTGAAGGACGAGGCGAAGAAGATTTCTTCCAAGTATGTCTCCCCGCCCTCCACCACGGATTTTGCCATCATGTTCCTGCCTATCGAAGGCCTCTACGCCGAGGCGCTGCAGACCCCGGACCTGGTGGATTCCCTGCAGCGGGATTTCCGGATCATCATTGCCGGCCCCGGCACTTTTGCCGCCATGCTGAACGCCCTGCAGATGGGCTTCCGCACGCTGGCGATCGAAAAGCGCAGCGGCGAGGTCTGGCGCCTGCTCGGGGAGATCAAAACCGATTTCGCCCGCTTCACGGAAATGCTGGAGGCAACGCGCCGCCGGCTGGACCAGGCGGGGGAATCCATCGATTCCGCCGTCTCCCGCACACGTACGATCCGGAAAAAGCTGTCCAATATCGAAACCGATGTTCCGGAGCTTCCGGAATCCCCGGCGGAAGCGGATCCGTTCCGTCTCCCGGAATCCTGACACAGGAATTCTTTGGATGTTTCCAATCAACAATAAATGCAAAGGAGAATGACTGCCATGTCCATCAAAACCGAAGTCTGGGGCAAATCCCCCAAAGGAAAAGACGTACACAAGTTTACCATGACCAATGCCATGGGCGCCTCCGTTACCGTCATCGAGTGGGGCGCGATCTGCACCTCCATCATTGTGCCGGATGCCGGCGGCAATATGGATGACGTAGCCTTGGGCTTTGATACGCTGGAAAAGTACATCGGGCCCCACGGCTGCATGGGGGACACCGTCGGCCGTTACGGCAACCGCATCGGCGCCGGCAAATTCTCCATCGACGGAAAGCAGTACCAGGTCGCCCTGAATGACAACGGCATCAACCACCTGCACGGCGGCAATGTCGGTTTCTCCGCCCATTTCTGGACCGGCACCGCGAAGGAAGGCGAGCATGAGGATTCCGTATCCTTCCACCGCATTTCCCCGGACGGCGAGGAAAACTATCCCGGCAACCTGGATGTCACCGTCACGTACACCTGGAATGATATGTGCGACCTGATCATCCGCTACCAGGCCACCACCGACAAGCCCACCCTGTGCAACCTCACCAACCACACCTACTTCAACCTCGGCGGCCATGCCCACGGCACCGTCAGGGACCATGTCGTTGCCATCGAAGCCGATGTGATCACCAAGGTGGACAGCCACCTGATCCCCACCGGCGACTATATGCCCGTTGCCGATACGCCCCTGGACCTGCGGGACGGCCTGCTGCTTGAGGAAGGCCTCGAAGTCATGGACACCTGCCCCCAGATGATTCCGGCCGGCGGCTATGACCACAACTTCGTCCTCCGCAAGCGCGAAACCATGGGCATCGCGGCCAGCGTTTACCATGAGGATTCCGGCCGCTACATGGAAGTCATCACCGACCAGCCCGCCATCCAGCTCTACACTGCCTGCACCACCCACGCCGAAGGCGGCAAGGACGGCGCGGTCTACGGGCACTACTCCGGCTTCTGCCTGGAAACCCAGCACTGCCCGGATGATCCGAACCACAGCAACTTCCCGGGCACCACAGTTCTCCGCCCCGGCGAGAAGTACGATACCACCACCATCTACGCTTTCCGCGCGGATGACTGATTCCGATTTAAAACCCTGGTGAGATTCTCACCAGGGTTTTTCCATCCTTGAGCAAAAGGCTGGTATTCTCGGCAGGCAAGAACTAAACCTGGGTATTTCATTGATATGATAAAATAATAAGGGTGGAACAGATGTCAGCTTTTCATTCAGTATTCTGGAAAATAATCCAGGAATTTGGATTTCAAAAGAAATCAAAAACCAAGTATTACATGATAAAAGAAGATATAGTAGTTTTCTTCAGTATCGATTGTCCTTCCGGATTATACTATATTGAGTTTGCCATCATTCCTCTGTACTTTCCAACATTGAGCGGGGGAATTGACCTTACATTTGGAAATCGTCTTGAGAATATGCATATTTCGCTGAAAGAAACAATAAAGAACGACAGTTCAGAGGAAGAGATGATCAATTGGTGCGCAAAAACAAAATGGTATATGGAGACATACCTCACCCCATTTATTGAAAAGGCCTCCACAGCATCAGGCATACGTGAGTATCTATTACATAAGGACAGATTCGATACTACAGTCCCTCTCAGATGCGCACAGAATCATGTATATGAACTACTTGTATATACAGAGGTGTTTCTGCACCATATACCAGAAGCGTATGCTGCAGCTGAATTATTCTATCAATGGCTGCCAAGATATCCCTATATGCCATATGTCATGGAATGGCATAGGAACAGCGTTAAGCAGATATTGGATATTGCAGATGACAGTGATAAGTTGCAGACGACCTTTACCCAATGGCGAACAGAAAAATTACTGTTATTTCAATAATTTCGTTTATACCAGCGGGATTTGTGAATGAGGAACAGATTATGCATAATATTCATTCAATCTTTTGGAATATGATTAGAGAATATGGATTTCAGAAGAAATCCAAAACAACATTTTACATGATAAAAAAAGATATTATTGCATTGATTGGCATAGACTGTCCTTCTGGAATTTACTATTTTGAGTTTGCCTTTATCCCTTTATACTTTCCTTCATTAAGTGGAGGGATATCTCTCAATTATGGAAACCGTCTTGGAAACATGGATATTTCATTGAAAAAAACAATAAAGAACAACAGTTCAGGGGAAGAAATGATAAATTGGTGCAAAAACGCGAAACAGTATATTGATGAAAAACTTTTACCATTTATTGAAGAAGTATCTACAGCCTCTGGTATACGTGAATACCTGTTGCATAAAGAAAGATATGATGAAGCAGTCCCTCTCAGATGTGCGCAAGATCATGTATACGAATTACTTGTTTTTACGGAGGTGTATCTGCACCATATGCCGGAGGCGTATACCGCAGCAGAATTGTTTTTTCAGTCATTATCAAAATGTCCATATATGCCATATGTTTTAGAAAAACTGAATACTAGAGTAAAACAATTGCTGAAGACAGCAGAAGACAGCGAAAAATTGGAAGCAGCATTTGTTCAATGGCGCACAGAAAATATGCATTTGTTTCAAAAGAAATAATTGGAATGGGGCGAAAAAGTGACATCAGGTAAATGCTGAGCATATCTGGGTTCAAGCGTCCTACCGAACAAGCACCTGCTTTTTCCCTTCACTCGTTTTTATGGAGATGGCGATCAT
This sequence comes from Clostridia bacterium, assembly GCA_017427165.1. Taxonomy (GTDB): domain Bacteria; phylum Bacillota; class Clostridia; order Christensenellales; family Aristaeellaceae; genus Aristaeella. Next base: position 63,673 of record JAFRTK010000093.1, on the reverse strand, counting down.
GATTGAAAAATTATTATACGATCAACTGGGTATTGGCCGAACGCGAGAATTGATGGGAGAGATTATATTGTCCTATAAGGAGGTTTTAGCTGCTATTAGCTATATTTTTGAAGAAGGAAACTTTACAATACTGGGTGGTGATGTCTTGAACACGAATGACGAATACATTTATGCCTTCTGGAATTATAAGATTGACTTCACTCTTTTGCCCGCAGAGAATGCTCGGTAAAGTTGTCAAAAAGCTCTCAGCTATATTTCATCATTGGAAAAGAAAGAAATATGCAGTTATATATTTGTTTTGGATTCGAAATGATAAGTACTTCAATATTCTTCATTAATGTCTTTTGGTAAAAAAGGAATAAGACGATGAAAAGAGCAAACGTTGTTGATAATCTGTCGATTATGATGATGGCAAAAAGAGAAGATGTGGAAAACGCAGCCTTAATGTTCATTTCAAAAGCAGATGATATCAATGTGACGGGTAGAGACGGAAGAACGCTCCTAATTCATAGTAGCTTGTATAATTACCCCAATCTTGTTAAAACCTTGATTGAACATAAGGCTGACATAAACATTCAGGATAATAAAGGTTATTCCCCTTTGCATGCAGCTGTTATGAATCGCAACAGGCAGATTGTAGAGATGCTTCTTGAAAATGGTGCAGATCCTAATTTAATAGATCAGAATGGAAACAATCCTTCGTTCTATGTTGGTGATAACACGGACATCCTGAAACTATTATTGCATTATAAATGCAATGTTCACAACAAAAATATATACGGGATATCATCATTTGAATTGCTCATGATGAATCCAAGTATGAAAGAAATTCTTAACAGTCTCCATCAGCAAAAGCCTGAATAAATCCATCATCTCAAGTGAAACATATACGCGAATTATTGGGCGTCTATTCACATATTGCCTTAATGATCCAATCAATTATCTCGATACAAAAAAGGCTGCCTCACTCTTAGATGAGGCAGCCCCATATTGTGTGCGTTAAATCTTTTCCGCCACCAGTTTCTTCAGTTCATCCATGAACGCACCGACGTCGGTGAACTTGCGGTACACCGCGGCAAAGCGCACATAGGCGACGTCGTTCAGTTCCTTCAGCTCCGACATCACCATATCGCCGATCTTCTCGGAGGGAATCTCCCCTTCCATGGTGGCGTAAGCTTTCTGCTCCACGCGGGTCACAATCTCGTCGATCTGCTGCATGCTCACCGGCAGTTTGTCGCAGGCATGCAGGATGCCGGCCTTGATCTTCTGGCTGTCAAAGCCTTCCCGGCGTCCGTCCCGTTTGACGACGAACAGGGGGCTCATCTCCACCTTTTCATAGGTGGTGAACCGCCGTCCGCAGTTCATGCATTCCCGGCGGCGGCGGATGCTGTTGCCGTCGTCCGTGGGGCGGGAGTCAATCACCTTACTGTCCAGGCAGCTGCAAAACTGGCATTTCATCGCCTATTCCTCCGATCAGCCGAGTTCGGCCAGGTCTTTGTACAGTTCCTTGTTGGCAGTGTAGAGCTTCTTGAATACTTCGTATACCTTGGCATACTTCGGAACGTTCTCCGCAATGGGTTCCTGGGCCGGATTCACGTGGATCATCGCCCGGCAGGCTTCCTGTACACTGCCGTACAGTCCCGCGCCGACGCCCGCCAGGATGGCGACGCCCAGCGCCGGGCCTTCGGTATTCACGGTCGTGGCCACGGGGCAGTTCATCACGTCGGCCAGCATCTGCCGCCACAGGGGGCTCTTTCCGCCGCCGCCGCAGGCCAGCATGGTTTCAGGGGCAACGCCCATGCCCGCCAGCACGCCCAGGCAGTCGTTCAGGCTGTAGGTCACACCTTCCATCACGGCACGCAGCAGGTCACGCCGCTGGTGCATCGCGCTCAGGCCGAAGAAGATGCCGCGGCAGTCGCTGTCCAGGTGCGGGGTCCGCTCGCCCATCAGGTAGGGCGCGTAGATCAGCTTGTTTGCGCCGATGGGGCTCTGGGCCGCTTCCTGGTTGGTCAGCTCGTAGGTGTCCACGCCCATGGCTTCCGCGGTGGTCTTTTCCGCCGCGCAGAAGTTGTCGCGGAACCACTTCAGGCTCAGGCCGGCCGCCTGGGTCACGCCCATCACATGCCATGCGCCGGGAACAGCGCAGCAGAAGGTGTGCACCCGGCCCTTGGGGTCGATCGCCAGCTTGTCGGTATGTGCGAACACCACGCCGCTCGTTCCGATGGTGGTAAAGGCCTTGCCGTCCTCTACCACACCGGTGCCCACGGCTGCCGCTGCGTTGTCGCCGGCGCCGCCGACGACCAGCGTATCCTCGCTCAGTCCGGTCAGCTCCGCGGCCTTCGCGGAGATATGGCCGGTCACTTCGCAGCTTTCATAGACCTTGGCCAGCATGCTCTTGTCGATATCCAGGATGCCGAGCAGCTCATCGCTCCAGCAGCGGTTCGGAACGTCCAGCATCTGCATGCCGCTGGCGTCGGAAACTTCGGTGGCGAAATCGCCGGTCAGCATAAAGCGGACGTAGTCCTTCGGCAGCAGCACATGCTTGCACTTGGCGTAGTTTTCCGGTTCATGGTTGCGCACCCAGATCAGCTTGCTCAGGGTGAATCCCGGCAGCGCGGGGTTTGCGGTAATGCGGATCAGGTTGTCATAGCCCACCTTCGCGGTGATCTCTTCGCATTCCTTCGCGGTCCGCTGGTCGCACCAGATAATGGAGGGGCGGATCACCTCATCCTTTTCATCCAGCATGACCAGGCCGTGCATCTGGCCGCTGATGCCCAGGGAAACAACATCCTTCTTGTCCACGCCGCTCTTCTCGAGCACGGTGCGGATGGTGCTGACCGCCGCGTTGTACCAGTCCTTGGGATCCTGTTCCGCCCAGCCGTTCTGCGGCTGGTACATCGGGTATTCCACCGTCGCGGAGCAGATGCCCTTGCCGTTCTGGTCAAACAGAACCGTCTTTGTACCGGATGTTCCCAGGTCAATACCAAGCAGATATTTCATGTCCTTTTACCCCTCTGTCCACAAAATATAGTAGTTCGCTGTAAACTTAATTATAAGATTGTGGTTATACCCTGTCAAGCAGAAGACACACTGTGTACAGGTTATGTGCAGAGTACTTTCCTTCCGGATTCGCGGCCTCAGTCGTCATCATCCAGAAGCCAGTCCAGCTCTTCCGCTTCCTCCACCCAGTCCGGCTCTTCCTTTTCCGGTCCCGGACTGATTCCGCAATTTGGGCATGCCGGGTACTTCTGCGCGAATACTGCCCCGCAGCAGGAGCATTCATATTCATCCGGGCCAAACAGATGGGTATGCCGGATCCAGTGCGGTTCCCGGTTCTTCCTCATGGCTCATTTCCCCGCTTTCCGGCCGTACAGGTCGTTGATCTCCTCCGGATCCGGCATCTCCAGCCCGCCAAATACGTATCCGTACAGGGCTTTCATATCATTATGGCCCATATTGTACTGGAGATAGGTCACGTTCTCATCATTCCGCAGCGCTTCCCCCAGCGCGCGGGTATTGACGGCAATCCGGAATGAGTTCCCGGCGGATGCGCAGATGGTCACGTCCCATGCCGTCAGGTATTCCCGGTAAAAATCCGCATTGTAGTATACGCTTTTATATGCCCGGTTGGCCCCGTCCAGGACAAACAGCTTTCCGGCATATCCTTCCTCCGCCAGTTCCCGGGCCAGTTCAACGGCCGGATATCCGCCGGAGGAATAGCCCACCAGGATCATCTCAAATCCTTCCTCCGCCCACTCCAGCAGCTGCGGGCGGATGTCCCGGATCACCTCATCGCTGGCCCGGGAGTTCAGCACATACTGGCTGTCTCCCTGCGGAATCAGGAGCATCCCGTCTTTTGCCGTGATATCCGCGCATTTCCGGATCGCAAAAAAGTAATCCCCAGAGCCGGCAAACAGGACATACCGTTTTCCGGTATCCTCCTCCGCCGCCGGCTGGAGCAGGCAGTTCGTCTTTCCAAGCCGGATTTTTTCCGCGGACGCGGAATGCGCCAGCAGGATCAGCAGTGCGAGAATGACTGCCGCTGCCTTTCGCATGCCTGCTCCCTCCTTTCCCTCCGGTGATCTGTTTCCGGTTAATTCTTCAGGCGAGGCCCGGATTCCTGCACCGGTTCTCCGGCCGTTTCCGCCAGCAGCGGGGTAATGGCCCCGCGGTGCCAGATATGCAGCCGGTGCAGCGGACGGGTCATCATCACATACAGGATCCGGCTGATCCATTCATCCTCGGGGAAGTTCGCGGCGGACGCGTCGCAGATGCCCACGCAGTCGAACTCCATTCCCTTCACCATCCCGGCGCTCAGGACCATCACCCCGCCGTGGTATTCGCGGTCGTTCTCCGTCAGCAGCTTTGCGCCCAGCTCCGTGCCGATGGCCTTGTACAACTTCTTTGCCTGTTCCGCCGTCTTCTCAATCAGCGCGATACTGTGGAATCCTTCCCTTTTCCAGGCTTTCGCCTGTTCCCGGATCATTGCGAGGCGTTCCTTCTCGTTGCCGGCTTCCGTAATCACCGGTATGTCCCCGTGCCGCAGCACCGGCCGCGTTCCCCGGATTCCCGGGATCGGATACCGCCCGGCAACAAGCTGGGCCAGGTTCATAATCTCCACTGTATTACGGTAGCTGACCGTCAGCTGCGTCAGCTCCGCTTTTCCGTGGAAAACCGGCCCGGTCCATTCGTCCCATCCCCGGATGCCTTCATCGGCGCGGATCCCCTGGTACAGATCCCCGACCAGGGTGAATGTCGCCGCGGGGTTTGCCTGCCGCAGCAGCTCAATCTGCAGCGGGGAGAAGTCCTGGCATTCATCGATCACAATATGCCGCATGGGTTTGGTTTTCAGTCCGAACACAGTCCGGCAGATCACCGCCAGCAGCGGCAGGTCCTCCTGCCGTACACCGCCCTCCTCCGGGATCAGTTCATCCTCCCCGGAGGCATGCAGGAAATCCACATATACGCTCATGACGTCCAGCGCCGGAAATTTGCCCCGGTATCCGGCCATATAGGTTTCCGCCCGCTCATCGATCTGCCGGTACCGCAGGTCCCTGACCGCGTAAACATCCCGGATCCGTTTCTGCCGTTCCGGGCCGTCCCGCATGGCGGACCGGAGCCGGCCTACCTGCTGTTCCGCCATATCGGTATAGCGTTCCTTCAGCATGGATACCGCGGACTGGACCCGTTTCCGGACGATCTTCTTCAGCTCGCCGAGCCGGACCTCCAGGGGATAATGCCGGAATTGCTTCAGGAAGACATCCTCCAGCTCCGCCCGCTCCATCAGCGTCACGCCTGCCATCCGGAACCCGCCCTCCGGGATCACACTGTACTGCAGCCTGTCCAGGTATTCCGTCAGCTGTTCCAGCATCCGCAGGGAGCCCTTCCGGCGGATCTGCCGTCCGGTGCGTTCCCGTTCCTCCGCGGTGGACCGCAGGTTCTTCTCCAGGCGGCCTTCCCGGTTCACGGCGGGCATCCGTTTACCCATGCCTTCCCGGCACCATCCTTCAAAGGTGGTCTGGACCACGCGTTCCACGCCGAGGTCCGGTAGTACCTGGGAAATATAGGAAAGGAACAGCGGGTTGGGCGCCAGGATCATCATGTTCTCCGGCTTCAGGTTCTCCCGGAAGGAATACAGCAGGTAGGCAATCCGGTGCAGCGCGATCGTGGTTTTCCCGCTCCCGGCGGCTCCCTGCACCAGCAGGTTGTCGGACAGCGGATACCGGATCACCACGTTCTGCTCCGCCTGGATGGTGGTTACGATATCCCGGAGCCGGTCCGAGGAAATACTGCCGAGCACTCCCTGCAGGTAAGCCTCCTGGGAAACGATGCCGCTGTCAAACAGCCCTTCCAGCTCCCGGTCTCGTACGGTCAGCATCCGTTTCAGCGTCAGCTCGCCGCAGATCCGGCCGTCCGGGGCTTCGTAGTCCATCGGGCCGACCTGCCCGGAGTAATACAGGTTGGCCGCCGGTGACCGCCAGTCCACCACCACCGGATCCAGTGTCACCGGATTCAGCACGCCCCACCGTCCCAGGTACCAGGTTTCAGCCCCGCTGCCTTCGGGAATAAAATCCAGTCGGGCAAAATACGCCTGCCCGCGCGCCATGTTCAGCTGCCGGAGCCGGTCCAGCTGGCCCTGGAACAGCTGCATGGTGACCTCTTCCTGCTGGTCCGGGTCCTCTTTCATCCGGACGTCCATCACCACGCCGGCTTTGGCCCCGGTCAGGGCCTCCACCTCGCTGATTTCCCGTTCAATTGCGTCGCGTACCTGCTGGAGATGCAGATACTCCTCCTGCGCTGCCGGATGCTCCGGCAGTTTTGTCTGCTGCATATGCTTTCCTTCCTGCGGGGAACAGAAATAAGCCCCTGCCATTTATTCAATTCTCGCAGAGGCTTACAGATTCATTCTTGCAAGCGTGTGGATGAGCATCATACAGGATTCCTCCCGGTTTTGTCAATAACGATTTTTCCGTTTGCGCAGTCATCCCCATAGAAAGCCCGGCGTCCGGATAAAATCCCCGGCTTGTGCATTCGGGAAAAACCCGTTATAATGCGGTCAGGGAAACGTTTGCACAACTTCACAGCCGGGAGGGATTTCAATGGGCAATTACCGGAATTTCAAGCTCGTTTACTATTTTGTTGCCCAGGGCACAGCCCGTGCAGCCGCCGAAAAGCTGGAAAACGATATCCGCTTCTTTGAAAAGTACATGCGCCCGGACAAGGTATACCTGGAGCCTTTCCGCGGCGGAACCATGGCGTCGGAGGAACAGGTTTCCCTCTGCCGCCGCCTGTTTGAAAAGCACGGGATCGAAGTGGCCGGCGGCCTGACCACCACCGTTCCCACCCCGGAAGGCGATGAGCCGAAGCAGCGCCTGTTCGATACCTTCTGCTATAACGATCCGAAAATGCTGGCTATCCTGCGGAAGGCCAGCGAATATACCGGAAAGCTGTTCGATGAGTTCATCATCGATGACTTTTTCTTTACCAACTGCACCTGTGACGCCTGCCGCGCCGGGCGGGACGCGTACAATGCTGCCCACGGAATCACGGACGGGAGCTGGCAGGCCTACCGCCTCAGCCTGATGGAAAAGGTCAGCCGTGAGGATGTGATCGCCCCGTCGAAAAAGGCCAACCCCGCCTGCCGGATCACCATCAAGTATCCGAACTGGGCGGAGAGCTACCAGGAAACCGGATATAATCCCGCCGCCCAGCGAAAGCTTTTCGATCAGGTCTATACCGGTACGGAGGCCCGGGATACCGTCACCACAGACCAGCACCTTCCCCGGTACCTGAGCTTCTCGCTCATGACCTATTTCGAGAACATGTGGCCGGGCCACAACGGCGGCGGCTGGTTTGATCCCTTCGACTTCCATATTATGGACCAGTACCTGGAGCAGGCATACCTGACCGCCTTCTCCAAGCCGCGGGAAATGATGCTCTTCTGCTTCCAGGCGCTCACCGACAGCCCGCTCGTTCCCGCCCTGGGCTGGCACCTGGATAAGCTGGATGCTGTGCTCGATTACTGCGGAAGTCCGGTCGGCACGGTCTGCTACCTGCCGGACAACAGCCAGGGTGAGGATAATATCCAGGATTTCCTCGGTATGTGCGGCCTGCCCGTTGTCTGCTCGCCTTACTGGCCGGAAGGTGCGGAAAGCATCCTGCTCACCCGTTCCTCCGCCTGTGATCCCGATGTTGTGGACAAGCTGGAGAAATATGTCGCCGGCGGCGGCAAAGCGCTGGTCACCAGCGGCTTCCTGGAGGATACCATGGACCGCGGTATTCAGCGGATGACCTCCATCCGCCTCCCCGGCCGCCGGATCCGCGGCCGGAATTACCGCATCGAAACCAATAACCCCTTCTCGCGGACGGAGTATCCCCGCGGCCGGGAGGAAATCGGCATTCCGGTATGCGAATTCCGGAACAACGCCACCTGGGCGCTGGCCAAGGTGGCGGATACGGAGGAAAGCTTCGGCCTCCTCCTGCGGGATACATACGGCAAAGGGCAGATGCTGACCCTGGCGGTCCCGGACAGCTACCCGGACCTGTACAAAATCCCGAAGTCCGTCCTCACGCGGATCCGCAGTGAGTTCCCGTCCCGCCGGGTGTACCTGGAATGCGGCAGCGGCGTCAGCCTCTTCACCTATGACAATGATGCCTTCATCCTGTATCCGTATGTCACCTCGCAGGCCCAGCCCGGTGCCGTCCGCATCCACGTAAAGGGAGAAGCGGAAGCGCTGGAGCTCCCGCTTCGCAAGGATTTCCGCACCGGGAACCCCATGCGGATTCCGCCGCTCATGAAAAACGGCGCGGAAACCGTATTCGAGGTCCGCGCCAATCCCGGTGTATATGATCTTTTCCGGATTGTGTAATCCGGCTTTCCCGGCTCAGAAGCGGTGCAGCAGCCAGCAGAAGTCCCCGGCAGCCAGCCGGATTTCCCCTGCGTCGCTTTCCTTCCCGGTCATCAGGTTCGTATAGCTCTTCTCATCCCGAAGCCATACCTTCTGGGGTTCATCTGCAAAATTGAACAGGGCCAGCAGCTGTTCGCCGCGGTAATACCGTCCGATTCCGAACACGTGGTTGTTGTACGTGTCCAGGATCCATGTGTCCGCGTTCGGATCGAATGCGGCCTGTTCCGCTCGGATCTTTTCCATCTGCCGGATTGCGGCAAAAAGCTTTCCCTCCGGCGTGGTTTTCTTTGTCCGCTTCTTTGCCTTTTCCCAGTCCATGCTGCCCCGGTGCAGGTACCGGCTGTCATCGGCTTTCAGGGGATCATCATGGTAGCTGTAATCATTTTCCATGGCAATCTCATCACCGCTGTACAATACTGGCACCCCGCTGAGCGTGAACATAAAGGCATGCAGCATCTCGTCCAGCCTCAGCGCCTTGTCCAGCGCGTCCCTGTCGTCGCTCTCCCGGGCGGCCTCGATACCGCACAGGGAAGCCGTCGTCCCGCACAGCCGGGCATCCCCCAGCCGCGGATCGTCGTTGTACAGCTCGCCCCGGGCCGGACTCCCCTTCCATTTCCCGGTAAAGTAATCGTTCAGGAACCGCTTGTGCGGAATCTCCTCCTGGCAAAGCCCGTGGAGAAAATCGTAGTCCAGTCCCCATCCGATGTCGTCATGGCACCGCAGGTAATTCAGGAATACATACTCACGGGGCAGGCGGAGCACCTGGCGCACCTGGTGGGCCAGCAGCCGCACGTCCTTCGTTGCCACTGTATGCCACAGGGTCGCCATGGTCGTCACGTTGTACAGCAGGTGGCACTCCGGTTTCTCCACCGTTCCGAAATACGGCGCCACCTTGCTGGGTTCCATCACCACTTCGCCGAGCAGCAGGGTTCCGGGGCAGACAATCTCACATACCATGCGCATCATCCGCACCAGGATATGCACCTGGGGCAGGTTCCGGCAGGTGGTTCCCAGCGCCTTCCAGATATAGGGCACCGCGTCCAGGCGGATGATATCCACCCCGTGGTTGCACAGGTTCAGCATGTTGTCCGTCATTTCGTTGAAAACGACCGGATTCGCGTAATTCAGGTCCCACTGGTATGGGTAGAAGGTGGTCATCACAATCTTTTCCGCTTCCGGGCACCAGCTGAAATTGCCCGGCGCCGTGGTGGGAAATACCTGCGGAACCGTCTGCTCAAACGCGTTCGGGATCGTCCAGTCGTCAAAGAAGAAGTACCGGTCCTGGTATTCCTTCTCGCCGGCGCGGGCGCGCCGCGCCCATTCGTGGTCTTCGCTGGTATGGTTCATCACAAAATCCAGGCACACCGCGATGCCTTCCGCGTGGCATGCGTCCGTCAGGTCCGAAAGGTCCTCCATCGTGCCGAGCTCCGGCTGGACCTTCCGGAAATCGCTCACGGCGTATCCGCCGTCGTTCCGGCCTTTTGGGCTTTCCAGCAGCGGCATCAGCTGCAGGTAGTTCACCCCGCAGTCGGTGATGTACTTCAGCTTCTTTTTCACGCCCTTCAGGGTTCCGGCAAACGCGTTGGTATACATCAGCATGCCGGTCATGTCATGGCCCCTGTACCAGCCCGGCTGCAGTTCCCGGGCGCGGTCCATTTCCTTCAGCTTCTCCGGCCGCTCCTCCCACAGCCGGTACATCATATCGGTAAAGGCATCAAATGCTTGCCCGTTGCTGTGGTACAGATCATAATAAAGCCATTTCAGCTCATCCTCATGGCGGCTGAAGCGCGCTGTAAACTCACTTTTCCACTGTTCCTTCACGCAGGTCCCTCCTCCGGTATCCGGCGGTACGGCATACCCGTCCTGTATATGTCCCCTCTTCCGGTTGTTTTCAGCGGTGTTTTGTCCTGTACGTTTTCCTTCTGTTCTGATTATACAGGAATGCCGGTGGATAAACAAGGCAAAAAAGCTCCCTTCGCCCGCAGTTTTGCTGTCACAGCGAAGGGAGCTTCTTGTTTGATCTGTCGGTCTTAGTTCTTGAACAGCCTCGGCAGGAAGGAGCGGATGCACCGGCGCCATACGGTCCAGTCATGGCCGCCCGGGAAGGTTTCCCGCGTGATGTCCAGGCCCTTGCCCTCAAGGAACGCGTCGTCCTTGGCAAAGGCTTCCCAGTAGGTATCCTCGGTGCCCATCGCCCGGTAGAACACCCGGAATGTTTCGTTAAATTTCGCCGGATCCTCCAGCAGCTTCAGGTGGGGCTGTTCCGCGTCGGTCGGCCACGGTGCCCGCAGGAATCCGCTGAACAGTCCGGCATAGCCGAACAGGTCCGGGTTCGTCAGCGTCGTAATGCTGGTCTGGAAGCTGCCCATGCTCAGACCGGCCATTGCGCGGTGCCACTTGTCAGTCAGCACGTTGTAGCGGCTTTCGATGAAGGGAATCAGGTCCTTCACCACAATCTGCGGGAACAGCATCCGGTCATTCGCGTCCTTGCCCCGGACCATGCCGTTGCCCATCACGATGATCATCTCTTCCATTTTGCCTTCCGCCAGCAGGCGGTCGGCAATGCGTCCCGCATGGCCCTGGTAGATCCATCCGGTTTCATTCTCGCCGTATCCGTGCTGCAGGTACAGCACCGGGTATTTTTTCTGGGGATCATACTTCGGGGGTGTATACACCAGGCAGATTTCATGCTTGCCGGTCACGGAGGACTTCACGTAATACCGGGTCACCCCGCCGTGCTCCACATCCTCCAGGTCGTCCCATCCCGCCATATCGGCCACCGGAACATCCACAAAGTTCATCGGACGGCAGCATCCGTACCCGATCGGCAGGTAGGGGCACAGCACGTCCGCGCCGTCCACCTTCAGGAAGAAGTACAGGAATCCCGTACCGAGGTCAAACGTGCCCTCCCATGCGCCGTCGCCTGCCGGCTCCAGCGGGAAAACCGTTCCGAACCGGTCGATCACAACCTCCTTCGCGTCCTTCGCGATAATCCGGAAATGCACCTTTCCGTCCGGCAGGACTTCCGCGCCCTGTTCGCCGTCCCGGCTGGGCTCGCCGAAATAGGGATCAAAGGAAACGGTTACATCCAAAGGCCACTGCTGTTTCATATGCTTTTCCTCCGCCATTGATGAATTGGTACGAACAACTTGTCTGAGCCCAATATAGCGAAACCGGCTGCCCGTTGTCAATCGGCATTTATTGCGCCGTTTGATTCATATATTGCGCCCGGTCACAGGCCCTGCCTTTCCGGCTGCTATAGCGGAAATCCTTGTCAGGAAGATCAAAGATATGCTATGATTTGGAACAAAATCCGGGAGGGGTTTCACCGGCTGTGATCCGGGAGATAACCGCATTCTGCGACGGGAGGAAAACCATGGGAAGTGAATTCTGCAGGGCACTGGCGGAAAACGATACGGCCGCCCTCCTCGCCGCCCCGAAAAGCGATCTTCATAACCATTCAACCAAAGGCTGCCGGCCGAAGTGGCTTGCAAAACGGCTGAACCGGGAGATTCCCCGGCTTCACGGGGTACTGGACGGCCTGGACGGAATGCAGCAGTGGTTCCGTTCCTCCGTAAAACCGTTCTGCGACGGATACGAATGCATGCTGATCCGCTGGGAAGGCGCGTTTGCGGAAGCCCGGCGCAACAATATCCGGCGGCTGGTCCTGAACTTCGGCGTCAATGAAGTGGACCAGGTCGGCGGGATCGGAGCCTTCCGGGAAATCATCGAAGGGCTTCATCAGTCGTGCTGCCCCGATACGGTTTTTGAACCGGAACTCACCTATCCGTCCTCCTGCAATGTGGCGGACGAAACCGCGAAGCTGGGGCAGTATGCCTGCCTCAACTATTTCAAAGCCATCGATATTTGTGCGGGCGAGAATGTGCAGCCGCTGGAAGCCTTTGTCCCCCTTTACCGGAAGGCGGAGGAATTCGGGCTTGTCCGGAAAATGCATGTGGGAGAAACCGGCTCCGCAGGGGATGTCCGGAAGGCCGTTGAAATCCTGGGTCTCTCCGAGGTTCATCACGGAATCAACGCGGCGTCTTCCGGGGAAGTCATGCGTTTCCTGGCGGACAATCACATTCAGCTCAATGTCTGCCCGAGCAGCAATGTAAAGCTGGGATTTGTCCGGGATTACCGGACACACCCGATCCGGATCCTGGTTGAAAACGGGGTTCCCGTAACGATCAACACGGATGATCTGCTGATATTTGACAGCACCGTCGAAAATGAATACCTGCTGCTGTACCAGGCCGGAACGCTGACCGCTGAACAGCTGGATGATATCCGGCTTCGGGGACTTTCGGGCATCAGTTGAACGCGATGAATTCTGCGGAGGATGAACGATGAATTATATTGTAGATGATAAAAACCTGGATGTTTCCGCTTTTATTTCCTTTGTAAACCAGATCTGGCCGGGAAACTATGACCTGGAAAGAACCCGGGATGCGCTGTCCCGGACGCTGAATATCACCGCCCGGGATGGGGAAAAGCTGGTCGGGTGCCTGCGCATCCTGACAGACGGCTATTTCTTCGGAACCATCACGGAACTGCTCGTCCTTCCGGAATACCGCCGTCAGGGAGTGGGAAGCAGTCTCCTCCGCCTGGCCAGGGAGCATACGCCGACCATGCTGTACTTCGGCTCCCAGCCGGGAGTGGAAGCTTTTTATGAGAAGAACGGCTGTCAGAAAGGACTGCCGTCCTACATCATCACGAAGAAAAGGAAATAACCGCATTCCCGCCCGGCAAGATCCGGAATGCGGCATGCCGGCAGAGAAAAACGGATTTTTGTAAAAAGTGTATTGACTCTCACATTATGTGAGGGATTATCCTGGTTGCGAGCTCAGGAAAACCATCCATGGAGGGAAAACAAATGCTCAGGATCGGTGAATTTTCAAAATTGTCCAGGGTAAGCATCAGGATGCTCCGGCACTATGACGATATCGGTCTGCTGAAACCGGCAGAGATTGATCATTTCACCGGATATCGCTATTACCGGGAAGAACAGCTGTTTGTCATCAGCAGGATTACCGCGCTGAAGGACATGGGATTTCCCCTGGCGGATATCATCCGTCTCCTGGAAATCTACGATGACAGGGATAAACTCGAACCCTTCCTGGCCGCGCAGCAGAAGGAACTGGCGGCCCAGGCCAGGGAAACGGAGTATAAACTGATGCTCCTGGATTCAGCCCGGAAGAGGCTGAGGAAGGAGAACAGTATGGGTTTTGATGTAACAGTAAAGACAATTCCGGAAAGATACGCGGCAACCGTGCGCATGGTCATCCCCCGGTATGAGGATGAAGGCATGGCCTGGGGCATGATGGCCGAATGCAAACAGCCGCTGGTCCCCGCGGAGCCCTGCTACGCCGTGGCGGAATTCCTGGATCCGGAATTTAAGGAAGAAAATGTGGAAATCATGGTATCGATGGCGGTGAAAGGCAAATACCAGGATACCGAGCATGTGAAGTTTCAGACGCTTCCGGCGGTCAAAGTCGCAAGCTGCGTCGTAAAGGGCAGCTACCAGCAGATGGGTGAAGCCTATGCGACAGCGGTTGCCTGGATCCGGGATAACGGTTATACCATCAGCGGACCGATGTTCAATATCTATCATGTCGGTCCGGCGGATACCCAGAACCCGGATGAATATGTCACGGAAGCATGTTTTCCGGTGGAATAACAACACCGTACCGGCCGGGGAGCGTTCCGCTCCCCGGCCGGTTTTTCAGTGTCGCACGGATGAATCCGCTTTCTGTAAAAATCTCTTTCGGCTTTAAACTGCCGGGTATTTGCAATTCAATAAAAAGTATGATACAAAATCAGTAATACTGCCGTACGCATCGGGCAGGCGGCCGGGCTGTACGCACCTGAAACTGCAGGAAGGATTATACCGTGAAGAACAATATCATTATTTCCGGCGTTCCGAGGGCCGGAAAGAGCACCGTTTCCCATCTCCTGGCCACCCGGTACGGCTTCCAGCATATCAGCATGGATTCCATCATTGCGGGCTTCGAAAAGTGCTTTCCCGAAACCGGTGTCAGCACTTACCAGGGATTGTCTTCCATGGATACCCTGCGCGTAATCAGCAGCAAAATGGCGCCCTTTGTCCGGGCCATGCTCGACAGCGGGGAATACGATGAGTTTGAGCCGGGGATGGTCCTGGATATGTACCAGCTCCTTCCGGAGGATTATGACCGGTACCTTCGCGATGCGAACTGCGATATTGCGTATTTCATCACTTCCGATGTCACGCCGGAAGAGCGCTTCGCGATCCAGAAGAAATATGACACGGAGAAGGATTATACCTTCTGGAAATCAGACGAAGAGCTCCGGGAAGGTGCGGAATACATCGTGGAGCAAAGCATCCTGATCCGGGAGCAATGTGAAAAGTACGGCCTGCCGTACTATGAAACCGCCCGGGACAGGGAGCAGGCATTTCAGCGTTTCCTGGAGGATTTCGGCTTCATCCCGGAAACCTGATCCGGACATGGAATGGAGTGGAGGACGAAATAATGGCAAAGCAGAATGTGTACGATAACGATACCTTCTTTGAAAATTTCCTGAGCAGCCGGGGAAATAAGGTCAATTTCAATGACTGCATCGAAACGCCGATCCTGTTTTCAATGCTTCCGTCCCTGGAGGGGAAAACGGTTCTGGATATCGGTTGCGGAATGGGCCAGCATGCGAAGCAGTATTCCGTCATGGGCGCAGAATCTGTCCTGGGAATCGACATTTCCGCAAAGATGCTGGAATACGCCCGGGAGCATAACAGCGCGGATAATATCACTTATCGGCAGCTGGCCATGGAGGATATCGGGGAAATCGGCGAACAGTTTGACCTGGTTACCAGCTCCCTGGTTTTTGACTATATCGAGGATTTCCCCGGGCTCATGCGGAAAATCCACACGCTGGTAAAAGCCGGGGCGGAATTCGTCTTCAGCATGTCCCATCCGATTGTAACCGCGTGGGACGGGGCTTATGACCGGTATACCCGCACGGAAACAGGGGAACGCCTGTACGCGAACCTCCGGAATTACTGCCTGGAAGGTCCCCGGAAGGTGGACTGGGTCGTCAATGGATATGAGTGCTACCACCGGACGGTCTCCAGCCTGATCAACGCGCTGATCGGTGCGGGATTCATCATTGAGGAGTGCCAGGAAGCCCATATTTCTGATGACATGCGGAAGCAGTATCCGGCATTGTTCGGCGGGACAATTCACCGGCCGGAGTTTATCTTCTTCCGTTGCCGGAAGCCGGCACAAACCGATAACGGCTGAAAAAGCAATTCAGTAAACAAAAAGAGGTTGGAGAAATGAAACTGGAAAAAATGGATGATTTCTTTGCCGCCCGGGTGGACGGCTATGATGAACATATGAGAACCAATATTGAAGGCGGGTCCCGCTTCTATGCCTATACGGCGTCCCTGCTGCCCCGGGCGGCCGGCAGCCGGGTCCTGGACCTGGGCTGCGGTACCGGCCTGGAGCTGGAAGAATACTTCCGTCTCTGCCCGGATGCTGCCGTTACCGGAATCGATCTGTCGGATGCGATGCTGCAGGCCTTGAAAGCCAAGCTGGGAAACCGGAATATCCGCCTGATCAACGCTTCCTACTTTGACGAGCCCCTGGGCGAGAAAACCTTTGATGCCGCCGTTTCCGTGGAATCCCTGCATCATTTCCCGGCGGAGCAGAAGGAGCGGCTGTACACGAAACTGCATGCCGCGCTGGAGGAAAACGGATGCTTTGTCCTGACCGATTACTTTGCCGAATCCGAAGACCTGGAAAAGGAATACTTCCGGAACCTGGCACATCTGAAACAGGAACAGAGCCTGCCGGACGATGTGTTTTTCCATTATGATACGCCGCTGACCGTTGAGCATGAGATGGATGTGCTGCGCAAGGCCGGTTTCCGGGATGTCCGCATCATGCAGCAATGGGGTGAAAGCACCTATACGGTTCTTGCAGCTGTATAAAACCGGATGAATATCCGAAATAAGGAAAGGAATAATCACTGCATGGATACTTTCTCTGATGCGCTGCTCAGCCCGGAAACCAGCCGGATTCCGGCTGAATACGACTGGTTTTCTCCCCTGCTCGGGGACTGGGACTGCGATTACTATGATGAACTGTTTGACAGCAAAAAGCGCCACGTCAAGGGTGAATGGATCTTCCGCCGCGTTCTGGACGGAACCGGAGTGCAGGATATCTTCATCTTCCCCTCCCGGAGCACCCGGGAAGCCAGTCCGCAGCCGGACGCAGAATACGGATCCTCCCTGCGCATGTTCAACCGGGATCAGCAATGCTATGATGTGGTATACACCTGCGCGGGAACCATGAAAAGGCTTTGCTTCCGGAAGGAAGAAAACCGTCTGGTCGGAAAAGTTCTGGATGAGGAAGCCACCTTCTGGATCTTTTCCGGTATAACCGGAAACAGCTTCCATTGGGAATATGTGATGCTGAATCCGGACGGATCCCGCACCCTGGTCTGTGAAATCTTCGGAAAGCGAATCTGAACCGGCCCGTAGGGATTGCTGTAAGCGTACAGGTAACGGAAAGGACGATGCGGATGACCAGCCTGATTGACGAAATCACCCGGTATGTGATGGACCGTTCCGAAAAATACAGGAGTGAATCGGATGATCACTATGACTTCTGGAATGAGCATATCCGGTTTGTGTACCGGGAAGCTGTCAGCCTGGCGCAGAAGTATCATGCGGATGAGGAAATTGTCGCACTGGGTGCGCTGCTGCATGATATTGCCCTGATCGAAAAGGTCGGGGACCGGAAAGATCATCACTTGAACGGGAAAATCCTGGGCAGCCGCATCCTGGACCGTTTTTCATGCCCGGAAGAAACAAAGGAAAAAGTGCTGGGCTGTATACTGCATCACAGAAGCGCACATAATGCCGAAAACCTGGAAGAACTGTGCGTATGTGACGCGGACATCCTGGCGCATTTTGACAATATTCCCATGCTGTTCAATTCTGCGTTCAATCAGCATGGTATTTCGCTCAGCCAGGTCCGGGAATGGATGAAGAACTCCTTTGAAAAAGACTACAATGACCTGAGTGACCGGACCAAAGCATTGTTCGAAGACCGGTACCGGCAGATTTGGGAAATTGTGATCGGCGGAAGCTTTTGAATCGGCGTACAGCCGCCATATGTGTTTACGGAGGATAAATAGCATGATGCTGGTTGAGCCTGCAGCGGAATATGCTCAGCAGATTTCCGCTTATCGGAAAGAGTTTCTGGACCATGGTGACTCAATGGACGGCACCGGTGCACTCAGGCGTCTGGACAATCCCCGGGACTGGATCCGGCATTCAGTTCTCTGCAAGGATCCTGCCACCGTCCCCGAAGGCCTTGTCCCGGCTACACAGTATATGTTTGTCCGGGAAGAAGACCGGAAAATTGTCGGCATGATCCAGATCCGGCATTATTTCAATCCCTACCTGGAGAAGTTCGGCGGTCACATCGGTTATTCTGTTGCACCGGGCGAGCGCCGGAAAGGATATGCCTCAGAGATGCTGAAAGCCGTTCTGCCGAAGTGCCGGGAATTGGGAATCAGGAAGGTGTTGATTACCTGCCTCAGCGATAATGAGGGAAGCCGGAAAACAATCCTCAAAAACGGCGGGATATACGAATCAACCGTTTACGAACCGGATGAAAAAGAAATCCTGGAAAGATACTGGATTGATCTGGCGGATTGACAGTTTAGGCCCGGTCATCCTCGGCAAAATACTGAAGCACCCATCCCACTGCAGAAAGGAATGATCCGATAATGAAAATCGTACTGTTAGCGGACCTTCACGGCAATATGGTTGCCACAGAGGCAATGGAAAAGGAACTGGACCGGATTCAGCCGGATGACGTCTGGTTCCTGGGGGACGCCGTCGGGAAAGGCCCGGACAGCGATCTGACCTGCGACTGGGCCAGGGAGCATTGTTCCCACTGGATTGCCGGAAACTGGGATCGTGTCCTGCGGCAGCAGCCGGATTACAACGCGTTCTTTATCCGGCAGATCGGCGAGGAACGGCTTGCGTGGCTGGATTCCCTCCCCCTGGAGGATGAGCTGGAAATCAGCGGGTTCCGTTTCCGCCTGGTCCACGGGCGATTCCTCGATCCCATGTACACAAGCGAGGATCCGGATGACAAGCTCCGGGAAGGTTTCCGTTTCCATGACGGAAGGTCGGAAGCCAGCGGCCTGATCTGTGCAGACAGCCATGCGCCCTTTATCCGTCCGCTGATCGGCGGATACGCGCTGAACACCGGAAGTGTCGGAAACAACCTCGGTATCGCCCGCGCCCACGCGCTGCTCCTGGAGGGAGAGCCGGGGCCTGCCCCGCTGAAAATGACCATCCTGGCTGTTCCGTATGATAATCACAGGGCCGCCGAACGGGTCAGGCTTTTCCCTGACCTTCCCCGGCAGGAAGCCTACCTGAAACAGATTACAGCACCGGTGTTCCTCAGATAAAAACACATATTGATTTGCTTGCCGGTATAACCAAAACACCCGCAGGGCATTGCCCTGCGGGTGCTGCTTTTCATCTTTCTTCCGTCTCCGATTTCACTCTCAGTTGTAATCCGTGATCCAGATATGCTTATCCCATGGATCATCCTTGGCCGCTGCATATTCACGGTCCAGCTCCGCTGCGAATTCTTCCGCCGTCATCTCTGCCTTCATAAAGAAATCATACTTGGCTTTCATAAACTCGGCATACTGGGTCCCGATAATGTAATCGCTGCATTCCATACAAGGCACCGCATACCGGTCGAGGGTTTCAACGCTTTCAGCCCACTCATGGGTATTTCCGCAATACTTCGGAGCCTTCTCTTTTTCCAGGTATCGGTTCACTGCGTCCAGATCCGGTTTTAAAGGAAAGGCCCATACATCGTATATGGTAGCTTCCTTCCTTTTAAGTACATGGGTTTTGATGGCCGTTTCAAAAAGCTCACCTGAGTGGGAAGCATAAGGGGTCCCCTGCCGCGTGCAGTAAACCTTCATGTTCAGGTTGATCAGAGGCGGCTGGTCAGCTGTGATCCGGAGCGGGATCATATTTGCGCAGGTGAATGTATCTTCTCCGTTAAAGGATAAACCACCAAGCTGCCGCCACGCGAAAAGGTAGCGTTTGCTTGTGTCCACGTTTTTCCGGTAATCTTCCTTCAGCAGTTTCCGGAACAGCTCCTGCGTTCTGCAGGCGAGCTCAATAAACTTCGGGTCGCTGAACACAGTCGGTTCTCCCGCATACCGACATTGAACCACCCAGGAGACCATCAGGAGATCCAGGAGCAGCTGATGCAGATATTCGTTTTTGCTTCCGGCATAAGAGAGCCGGAAACCGTTATGGGGCGTATCCAGGTAAACATCGATAAAATCAAGCAGTTCTTCAAATGATGACGGAGGTGCAGTCTCCCGGAACGGCGATGCTGCCCATGCATCCGGAATCCAGTAGCCGATAAATTCGGGGGCTTCGCAAATGGAATAGTCTGTCGATGGATATCCCAGCATTTTTCCGTCCGGAGTCATCAGTTCATTCCGGATCGCGGTCCGGACGTATGGGGCCATGGATTCAATCTCTGCAGTCATTGCTTCTGTGGGCTCAAACGGTTCGATCAGCCCGTCAAGGTACAGATCCCGTGGTGATCCGTACTGATAGGTATATATCTCAAAAAAGTCAGGCTGGCATTCACGGAGCAGGTCTGCCAGAGAAGGATAGCTGCGGGATGTCTGAATGTTTTCCAGGGGCTTGCTGAAACCCAGTATCTCTGCCCATTCACGTTCTTCGGAATCATTCATGATATACACCCTGGGAGCTTCCGTTCCTGCTGTGTCCTTTCCTTCTGCGCATGCACACGGGACTGCTGTCAGGAGGAAAAGCACGGCCGCCAGGAGGATTATGATTGTTTTTCTCATCTTTTTCTCCGGAAAGGGGCGCTGCCGAGAATCCGGCAGCGCCCCGGCTGTTTTTATTTCTCCAGGGTCAGGTTGTGGGTTCCGTCGCCGTCGGTCATGGACAGGATAATCTTTTCCGGAATGCTGTCCACGGAGATCAGGCCCATCATGGAAACCTTCGGCCATTCATCCACGTTGACATCATAGCTCAGGTTCAGGCCCCAGGAATATGGGTTACCATCTGCGTCCAGCCATTCCGGGACGTCGAAATCATCCGGATCCGCACCTTCAGTAGCCGTAAAATCAGTAAAGAGATACAGCCCCGCAGGAGTCAGTTCACCCCATGCGGCGTCCAGGGTCATCCCATAGGCGGTATAGGGCTCTGGCAGCTTCCAGTTCACCGTGTCCGTTGCCTGTGCGACCCGGACCGGAATGACCGGACGCTCAATGAGCACTTCATCCTTCTCCTCCCCGGTTTCCAGGTCAATCTCTGCCACCCGCAGGAAAAACTGCATCGGGAGTTCCTCTCCCACTGCTTTGCTGTCGAGCATCTGCATGCTGTAATCCACAAAGCAGCCGTTTTCGTCATAGAGCACATCTTCCATTCCCTCGCCGCCGCAGTACTGCTCGTCCAGGTTCAGGATTCCCCGCATGATGTACAGCGGGCAGTGAAGCTCCTTCGCAGCTTCAATCCAGCTCAGGGACGGATCCACGCCCAGGCGTTTCGCGTAATCCTTCCCGTTCTGCCCGTTTGCCTGGATGGATTCTTCCTGCTCGCCGCTCATGGTCATCAGGGCAAGGCTTCCGTCCGTCATCGTGACCTGGACAGACGCCATGGCGGTATGCCGGTCGGCAAAGCGCTGCTGCACCTTGAATGTCGCGGGGCCGACAGTAAATGTTTCCTCACTGGCCGACTCCAGGATTTCCTGGGCAGCCTGAGGCACCCGGGTGCTTCCGTAGAAAGCGGTAAAGAAATCGTTCCATCCCAGGATCTGTCCCGCAGCCATGGCGATGGCTGCGGTGGCGATGATGATACATGCGGCAATAAGTATGGTTCTGACCGTTATACGTTTCACGGGTTCTTCCTCCTTCACGGAGCGGGCGGCTGTCATTAGCGCAATACGGCATTCGTCCGGCATAGCCGGAAAAGCATCCCGCAGGTTCAGGCTGTCAAAATCGCGCTTCATTCCGCTTTCAGCTCCTTTCTCAATTCAGCTTTTCCCCGGCTGATCCGTCCCCGGAGGGTGGCCGTCGGGATCTGCAGCACATCTGCTGCTTCCTCATAGCTCATCCCTTCTGAATAGCAAAGCACAAGCGGCAGCCGCAGCTTTTCCGGAAGGGCTTCCAGTGCCATAGCCAGGTCGGGATCGGGGACAGAGGCCTGTGTCCGGGCAGGAATGTTTTCAGCCGGAACAATACGGTGGCGTTTCTTTTGCGCGTCATAGCACGCGTTAATCAGGATACGGATCATCCAGGTACGGAAGAATTTTTCTTCCCGAAGCCTGTCCCGTTTCTCCCATGCTTTGAGGACCGCATCCTGCAATGCGTCCTGCACGTCAGCGTGGTTCCGCAGGATCGACCAGGCTACCCGGTACATCATGTCCGAGCAGGCTTCGATCTCTGCCGTGAAAAAGTTTCTGTCCAAGGTTTTAACCTCCTGTTTTGCAGCGCTGCAACTATTAGACGGTTCAGAACATGAAATCATCATGCGTACGGAATTATTTTTTCTGCATGATGTCCGGCATCCCCTGTCGGGATATCCGTTCCCCGGCCGCTATGCTTTCTTTTTTCACGTTTGTCCGCCCCGCAGCAAAAAAGACTGCCTCTTCAGAGGCAGCCTTTTGCTTGATTCAGTGATTCTTATTCCTTCTCCAGCCGGATCACGTTCCAGGAAAGTGCCGGCAGCTTCATGTTCAGCTTTCCGCCGTCGATCTTTCCGCCCCGCACCTTCTTTGGTGCCACGTTGTCCGGGTTCTCTTCCGTGTTTACGGCCTTGACGTCGTCATGGTGCAGCACAATGTGCTCGCCGATCTTCAGCCCCGGGAACGCGCGCAGATCGCAGTTCAGCATAATGTCTTCCTGCATGTCGCGGTTCAGGGCGAAAATGGTCACGCTGCCGTCGTCCCCGGTCACTGCCGCGGCGTCCACCAGCGGCACCTTCTCGAAGTCCTTGCAGTCATATACCGGCGAAGAGATGACCGGCCGCAGGGAGGTTCCCCGGCCGTATTTCGATGCGTGCATCATCGGCCAGAAAATCGTCTGGGCCCAGACTCCCCCGCCGTTCCTCGTCATGATCGGCGCGATCACGTTCACCAGCTGGGCCAGGCAGGCCACCTTCACGCGGTCCGCGTTCTTCAGGAAGGTGATCAGGATCGCGCCGGCCAGCAGCGCATCCTCGAAGTTGTATACGTCTTCCAGCAGCGGCAGGGCACGGCCCCACTTGTCCGCCTTCCACACTTCCTTGTCCTGCTCATTGGAATGGTACCAGACGTTCCACTCGTCAAAGGACAGGTTCAGCCGCTTCTTCGCGTGCTTGCGGCCGCTTACCGCGTCGCAGATCGCCACGACTTCCTTGATGAAGTCATCCAGGTCCATGCTGCGGGCCAGGAAGCCGGGGGTATCGTTGGTGGGATTGCCGTAGTAACGGTGCAGGGATACGTAGTCTACGTTCTCATAGCACTCGTTCAGCATGGTGGTTTCCCACTCGCCGTAGGTCGGCATGTCGTGCGCGGCGCTGCCGCAGGCAACCACCTCAATGGAGGGGTCCACCCACTTCATAACCTTGGCGGCCTCATTCGCGATCCGGCCGTATTCATACGCCGTCTTGTGGCCGATCTGCCACGGGCCGTCCATCTCGTTGCCCAGGCACCACAGCTTGATGCCGAAGGGATTCTTCGCACCGTTTTTGATCCGCAGGTCGGACCAGTAACTGCCGCCCTTATGGTTGGCGTATTCCACCACGTTCCGCGCTTCGTCCGGTCCCCGGGTGCCGAGGTTCACGGCGTACATCACCTGCGTGTTGGCCTTCTTCGCCCAGTCCACGAACTCATGCAGGCCGACCTCGTTGGTCTCCGTGGTCATCCACGCCAGATCCAGCCGTTTCGGCCGCAGCTCCCGCGGGCCGATGGAGTCTTCCCAGTTGAAGCCGGATACGAAATTGCCGCCCGGATACCGCACCACGGGGATACCCAGTTCCCGGACCTTCCGGATCACATCCTCCCGGAATCCGTTTTTGTCGGCCGTAGGATGGCCCGGTTCATAAATACCGCCGTATACTGCCCGGCCCAGGTGCTCGATAAACGAGCCGTACATCCGGGGATCCACCTGGCCGATGGAAAAATCCCGGTCCAGGATCATTGTCGCTTTCTTCATCAGAGGAAAACTCCTTCCGTGTTATCTATCCTGAAATATCGGTTCACCGGCGTCATTATACCGGATATACCGTAAAAAGCAATGCCTGTTCGGATCACTCAGGGCGCTGCCCCGGAATCCCGGATAGGGCCTGGCATGGAAAACCAGGATATCCTTCCCGTCCTTGTTTTTTGTAAATGAATTGTGTCCCGGGCCGTACAGCCCGTTCTTTTCCTCGGTCACCATCACCGGCGTCGGGGATTTCTCCCAGTCCGATGCATTCAGCGGATCCCCGCCGGTCTTCAGCTTCAGCAGGCCCATCGCGTACCGCTCGTCGGTCGCGCTGCCGGAATAGGTAATATACAGCCGGCCGTCATGGATCAGGCAGCCCGGCCCTTCGTTCACCAGGAATCCCTGGCATTCCCAGTCGTATTCGGGAACGCTCAGCAGCACCGCGGGCAGCTTCAGTTCCAGGGCGTTCTTCATCTCCGCGATATACAGGTTGCTGTTCCCGGGGATGCTGAAGTCCCGCTGGGCCCAGATAAAATAGCGTTTTCCGCCGTATTCCACCGTGGTGGAATCAATCGTAAACGTTTCCCATCCGGTATCGATCCGTCCGGCTTCCCTGAATTCCCCTTCCGTCGGATCGGGATTCGGATTCACCAGCGCGTATGTCCGGTGGTCAAAGCGGCCTGCTTCATCCGCCCCGCCCCGGGCTGCCGCGAAATAGATCACCCATTGTCCGTCCACATAGTGGAGCTCCGGCGCCCAGATGTTGCAGCTCATTTCCCCGGACGGATGCCGGGTCCACACCGTTTTTTCCTCTGCTTCCCGCAGCCCGTCCAGCGTGTTCGAGCCGCGCAGGATCACCCGGTCAAACGCCGGCACGGACGCCGTAAAATAATACCGGCCGTCTTTGCATGTGATAAACGGATCCGCGCGCTGTTCAATAAATGGTTGCATATGATCACCCGTTCGTCAGAATTTTCCGGAAATCCCGGGCTGCCGCCGCGGCGGCAGCCCGGGGAAATGGAACCTGTCAGAATCAGATTATTCGGCAGCGATCATCGCCATAACTGCGTCGTTGTCCAGCACCTGCTGGATGTCCAGGCAGCAGTTGTCGACCACCAGGCAGAAGTACACGTCGCCGTCCGCCTTGATGTTCTCATAGGTCTGGGAATAGGAGCCGCCGTCCACCTTGTCGCCGAACATGCCGACGCTGACCTTGTCGCCGTCCTTCTGGACGATCACCGCGATCTGTGCGCCGTTCAGCTGCGGTCCCAGGTTGCCTTCCCACTCGGGGGTGGTCACCAGTTCTTCGTTTCCGTCATAGCCGGCGCCCCAGCCGAAGTTGTCGCTGCGCACCACGGCGTATTCCATATAGCCTTCCGCCTGGTCCGCGGCGTGGCCGGTCGGGGTGTTCTGCAGCACGACGTTGAAGTTGTTCCAGTTGGCCGCTTCCTCACCGGCATTGTAGTTGGTGAAGATCACGCCGGCGAACTCTCCGTCCGGAACAGCCCAGATGTCGGAATGAGCGCCCCAGAAACCGGTGGTGCAGTCTTCCGCGCCCACCGCGGTACCGGTAATTTTCACTTCAACCGCGGGAGCGGCGGGTTCTTCCGCAGCAGCCGCTTCTTCCACCACCGGACCGCCCTTCGGGCTTTCCAGCGCGGCATTGCCCATCGCGTACAGGGCCTTTACCTGCTCGGCGTTCAGCGCGGTGTCGAACACATACAGGTCATCCACATATCCCTTGTAGATCGTGTCCCAGTAGTTGATGCCAAAGTACGCTTCGAAGGCGTCATCGCCGGGCTTCATGATGTTCGGAGCCAGCGTGGCATCCCAGGTATAGGTGAAGTAGGTGCCGTTCTCATAGTTGTCCGCGGAGTCATACCGCAGTTCGCCGTTCACATACAGCTGGGCGCCGACCGTCTTCTGGCCGTTGCCGCCGGTCTGTTCCTCGCCGGAGCAGACGATGGTGAACATTGCCCATTCACGCTTGCCGATCATGGCGCCTTCATCGGAGAAGGGAGCCATCCAGGGCCAGCAGGCGGTTCCGTCTTCCGCGTTGGAAGCCACATTGCGGCTCCAGACGGTCGGGAAATACTTGGGCGTCCAGTTGGTCTGTGTAATGTTCATCCAGGTTACGTTCGCGGCGGTATCCGCGCGTTCCATGTTGTAGCCGATCTGCAGCGTGGGGCCGTAGTCGCTCAGCCGGTCCGCGTTCATCCAGTAGGAAACGGTCCAGACGTCGGTGTTGGTGGGCTTCAGGCCCAGGTCCAGGCCATAGGTGCCGTCGATGTACAGTGCTTTGCCGACCGGGCCTTCGCCGTACAGCAGCTTGGCATCGGGTGCTTCCACAATGGATTTGTTCGCGCCGTCCAGCAGGGGATCATTCTCTGCCTTTTCGCCGTTGGTGATGGTTTTGTAGCCTTCGTCTTCACCGTCAAAGGTGATGTGGGCAAACGCTTCCGGCAGTTCGGTTCCTTCCGCCGCCGCAAAGCTGCACACGCTCAGTGCGAGCGCGGCACACAGGATCAAGGCAAGCCATTTCTTCATGTTGGGGTTCCTCCTTTATCATTTGGTTTTTTTATTGTTTAAGCCTTCGCTTAAATCACCGTTACGAATTGTCCGCAACCATCTGCGTGTATTCCGCTACTTCATCCTCGCTCAGTACGTTGTATCCGTCCGGCCCGAAGTAGCGCAGCATCGCGTTGGCGTGGTACAGGTTGGCCATCCGGGTGGCTTCCTCGGCATAGTCCGCCGCTTTGGCCTTACCGGCGTCCACCAGGTCATGGATGCCGATGCTGTTGAAGTACTCGTCGCAGTAGTTCCAGTATCCGGCAATGGAGGTCCAGCCGTACGGGATGGGCTGCATGCAGCTTTCGAAGTATTCGCGCCAGCATTCCACATGCTCATCGTCCATGCCCTTGCAGTACATATCGATGTAGGCGTTCCAGACTTCCTCGTCCGTGGTGATCGGGCACGGCATCACGTCGTGCTTCAGGGCCAGGCCGGACTTGTTGGTCTTCGTCTCGTCGTTGTAGATCTGGATCCGGGTCTTCCAGCCGTCGATACCGAAGCTCATGAACTTCAGCAGCTCGTACGCTTCACGAGGATGCTGGCAGGCCGGGGTGATTCCGCCGAAGTCGATCGTCGCGATGGTGTGGTGGTCCTTGGAGGCATCCTCCTCGCTCACCGCCGGCACCACGTACGGCACGATGTCCAGGTTGTACTGCTGGAAGGCTTCGGTGTTCCAGGTGCCCTGGAAGGTCCAGAAGGCTTCGGTAAACAGCGCCACATGTCCGGAAGCGCCGGCCCAGGCTTCCCAGTCATCCAGCCAGTCTTCCATGGCTTGTGTTTCGGTTGAGGGGGCGATGTATCCGCCCAGCTTCAGGTCGGAGAATTCCTGCTCGCCGACCGCCCATACGCCCAGGTCAAAGTCCTTGCCGTCAAAGCCGAACTCGCCGATGATGTCCTGGGACGCCGCGATTCCGTAGTAGGAATCCAGGCGGTTGTAGTATCCGCAGCCATAGTAGGCAATGCCGTCCGGGGAGTTCGGCACGGTCGCTTCCTTGATCAGATCGATCATGTCCTCCCAGGTCCAGTTGCGGTCGGGTTCATCCATGTTCAGCGCTTCCAGCACGTTCCGGTCAATGTACATGCCCGTCGGGAAGAACTTCACCGGTACGGCATAGCGGGCTTTCGTCATGAAGGTGCCAACCCCCGCGCTGTTGATCGTGGAAGCGATCTTCTTCGTCTCAGGATCGGAATCCCAGTAGGCGGAGATGTCGCTCAGCAGCATGTTGCTCAGCGCGAAGTCGCAGTCCGAGTACATGATGACGTCCGGCTTGATTCCGCCGCTGGAGTTGCCCATCAGGGTCAGCAGCGTATCATCATAGGTGGAGACGTTTTCGTACTGTGCCGTCACCTTGATGTTCGGGTAGATCTGCATAAAACGTTCCGCCAGGGCCTGGACCGTTTCATCCTGGTCAAAGTGGAAATAGGTCAGCTCGATTTCATCCTGGGTCAGGTCGGTTGCCTTGTGGTACGTAATACCGTCAATCACAACCTCTTCCGTCTCTCCGGTCACACCTTCCGCCGCCGCAAAGCTCATGCAGCCCAGCAGCAGGGTGATGGCCATCAGA
Source organism: Clostridia bacterium (assembly GCA_017427165.1). Classification (GTDB taxonomy): domain Bacteria; phylum Bacillota; class Clostridia; order Christensenellales; family Aristaeellaceae; genus Aristaeella. The sequence continues at coordinate 35,880 of JAFRTK010000093.1, read as the reverse complement.
CATGCCAGCAGTTTTCTGAACATGGGGAATCCTTCCTTTCATTCGAAAAATTGTTCTCTATGATACGCGCCGGGTTCCCGCCGCGGTCCATATTCGTTACTCACCGGTGATACCGGTCCGGTCGATGCTTTCCACAAAATGACGCTGCAGCACAAAGTACAGGATCATCAGCGGCAGTACGGCGATCAGCGTGCCGGCCATCTTGATGGACTCATTCAGGTTTGTGGCGCCGCTTGCCGCGGTCTGCGCATAGCTGGAGTAGTTCGTGTTGAAGTTCTGCAGCTGGATGATCAGCGTGGTCAGGCTGCTTTCCACCAGCACACCGTGTACAAACAGCTGCGTCAGGTAGAACTCGTTCCAGTACCACACGAAGGAGAACAGGGCTACCGTGATGAATGCCGGGGCTGCCGTCGGCAGCGAGATGGAGAAGAAGCTCTTGAAGTGCCCGGCGCCGTCAATCTTCGCCGCCTCCACCAGGGCCTGCGGCACATTCCGGAAGAACTGCCAGAAGATCATGATGAAGATCGGTGCGTTCAGTCCCTGGGCCACAATCGCCGGCACGATGAACGCCCACACGCTGTTCAGGATGCCCAGGTTCGCGTACATGCTGTAGGTGGGGATCATCGTAATCTGCCGCGGCAGCACAAATGTCAGGATAATCAGCCCGATGATGATGCCCTTGCCCCGGAATTTGTACCGGGCCAGGCCGTAACCGGTCAGGCTGCAGGCCACCAGGTTGCACAACGTGGGCAGCCCGGCGATCAGGAAACTCTGCAGCAGGGAGTTTCCGTAGTTCATGCTGGCGCCTGCCTGCCGGTAGTTGTCCAGGTTGAAGCTGGACGGAATCCACTGGATTGAGGAATCCAGCAGGTCATCCAGTGTCATGAAGGACGCGGAGATCATGTACAGGATCGGATACAGGTAGATGAACCCGATGCAGATCAGCAGGCCGTAAATGGCAATCAGCTTGATCATGCCGTTCCGGTCGCGGGTGCCCAGCAGCAGCTTCCGGATCCGGTCCCGGTTTATCCGGCGGGTAACGGCCGCCGTTTCCGCGCGCGTCTCAGCGGACGGTGGGACGGTTGTACTTCTTTGCATGCCGTGCCTGCCTCCTTTGGATTTTCAGCACCTTGCGGCGCTCAGCCTTTGCTTTCCGGTCTGCCTTTTTCGCGTCCTTCTCATACCGGTCTTTCCGGGTCATGAAGATCAGGGCGAATATGCCGACCAGCAGGAGCACCACCAGGGAATACAGCCACGCCATGGCGGATGCGTATCCGTATCCCTTTTCCGATGTTCCGGAGAACATGGCGCTCTTGATCAGGCCGATCAGCTTATTCTGGTCATTCGAGGAAACAAATACGATCGTGTATACGCAGTTCAGCAGGATCATCGGCTTCAGCGACGGGAGCGTGATCTTCCAGAACATTTCCCATCCGGACGCGCCGTCCACATACGCCGCTTCATACTGGCTCTTGTCAATCTTCTGCAGGGCGGACAGGAAAATCAGGATCGGAACGCCGGAGTACCACAGGATCGTCACCATGTTCGAGAACAGCCCGGCAATCGGGGTGGCGATCACCTCCGGCAGGAAGCTCGAGATCGCGCCGGTTACCGCCTGGGTGTCGATCACGGAAATCGTGCCCGCGTTCTGCTCCGTCAGGGAGTTCAGGATCGGTCCGGATACGATGATCACCGGCAGGAAGAAGATCAGCCGGAAGAATCCCTTGCCTTTGATCTTCTCGTTCAGCATCAGCGCGATCATCATCGCGAACACCACGATCACCGGTACGGAAATCACCGTGCTCAGCAGGTAATCCACCAGCTCCGGCAGGAAATCCGGGTCGCTCAGCAGGATCTGGGTGAAGTTGCCCTGCGCGAGGAACGTGAACCGCATGCCCTCTGAGGTCAGGCGGATGTTGTTCAGCGCGTACCAGAAGCTCATAAACAGCGGATATACCAGGAATACCGCCGCACCGATGATCCACGGCAGCACGAACATCACGCCGGCCCGGGCTTCCTGCTTCTCCAGCGGTCCGCGCTTCACCCGGATCCGGTTTTCCTTCTTCGGCCGCGGCTTTGCGTAGGTTGTCACTGTGCTTCACCTCCCGCCGTCCGTTCCGATACCCGGAAGGATTTGGCCCCGATGGTCTCCCCGTCCGCCGTCCGGTCTTCATCCGCGTAATTTACGTAGACCGTCACGCCGTTCGAGTAGGTCACCCGGCGGACCCCGCCTTCCAGCTTTTCATGGTTCTCAATCACAGCGCCGGCGGTTTTCGCGTTCAGCTCCCGCAGTTCCCGGTCAAACCGGATCACCGTCTCCCGGTATGCGTCCCACTCGGTGGAATACAGGTCGTTGGAGTTTGTGTAGATCAGGTCGGACGAGTTCTTCTTCGTGATGTAGAAGGACGGGAATACGCCGGTTTCCGCCAGGGTCAGGAAGAGTTCCGTCTTGTTCGCCTCAAAGTTGACGTAGTCCGAGTACATGGGAACCAGCCCCTTCAGGGCCATCGTGAGGAAAGGAACCTCCTCATCCGTGTACATGTATTCCGATCCGTCCAGCGGCATGTTCAGGAACGCGCTCATCGTGGGCCACTGGTACTGGAAGGGCTCCTCCAGTGCCAGCTTCAGCCCGCCGGAAGCGTTCCGCAGCGCCTGTTCGTAGGCATACGCCCCGTCGTTCCGGGTATAATAGGTATCCCGCAGGCTGTAGGAGAACAGGTTCTCCGTAATTCCGCCCACCGCCATGGAGCCGACGCCGTTTCTCTTCAGGTCCTCCGCCAGGCCGGTCAGCTTTTCATTCGTCTTCTCCGGCAGCAGGTAGTAGAACAGGTTATAAACCTGTTTGCTGCTTTTTTCCTTCAGGGTCGTCTTGTTCACCATCTTGGCTGCGTCATAGGTGAAGGTGTTGGTGGCGGCGTTCATCCGCAGGGCGTCCACATAGGGCATCAGCAGGTAATCCTGCGCGGCCGCTTCCGCGATCAGCTCCTTCAGGGCGCCGGTTCCGCCGATTGCCCCGTCCACCGCGAAGCTTGTCACCGGCAGTGCGTACATTCCGCCGTTCTGCCAGCCGCGATATTCGCTCAGCACGGAGCTCACACCGGCTTCCTGCAGCTCCGCGTAGATATCCTTTACATCCTGCACGGAGGTCATCACCACCGCGCGGGTGCCGACCAGGAATTTCTCCTGGTCCTCCGCCAGGAAGTCAATCCGCGTGCGGTAGCTGTCTTCCTGCGGGGTCACAATCCCGTATTCCTGCAGGTATTCCCGGTACCGCCGCGCCATTCCGGCATATCCGGCGTCTTCCCCGGTCAGCAGGCAGTAGCGGACGGACAGATCATGATGGGTCCGGTCCTTTTCCACCATATCCATCTTGGTGGAACCGGACTGGTTCAGCGGCTGCTTGTACACATCCCGCAGCAGGAATTTGGCAAAGCAGCGGTTGTAGCTCACGCGCATCACCCCGTTCGGGTGTGCCTCGATGGAGCAGCGCTTTTCACCCTGTTCCACCACCGCGAGATAGCCGGTCTGCTCATCCGTATGTGCAATGCCGAATACCGGTGCCGTAATCTGGTGGGGCTTCAGCACGGTTTCATACCGGTCCCACAGGTAATTGGCCGGGGAGCTTTCCGTAAACCCGTTGTCCGATCCGTAGATCAGCTGGGAATATCCGGTCGGGAACCGGCCTTCCTTGTCGGTCAGGTGGATCAGCGCGCCGTTTCCGTCCGGAACCAGCATGTAACCGGTCCGCTGGTCCATATAGGTTGCGCCGAACATGGGATACAGGCTCACCATGGCCATGCAGGTGCCATCTGTTTCTTCCCGGATGGAGCTGTCCGGAACGGTCACCAGCAGCTCATCGCCGTCCAGCCGGACCTGCAGCGTCAGCCCGAGCCCGAACTCGGGATAGAACACTGCCGCGTCAAATCCGTTCTCCAGGTAGCTGTATTCCAGCGTATGCTCGTTGTTGATCAGGTCCGCCTGCTTGTAGTTCTTGCTGCTCCCCGTCAGCACGTCCAGCACGAACGCGGAATAGGTATAACCCTTCCAGGTCTTGTTCAGCTTGCCCTGGGCGGTATGCTCATTCAGGGTGGAGGCGATCAGCGCCCCGTTCTCCCGGTTGCGCAGCAGCAGGGAGATCGTCGGTTCGTACAGGTACATTTCATACCGGTCGCTTTCCGCGATCAGCCGATATTCCGCGTATTCCGCGGGCAGTGCCGCCCCGGTTGTTTCCGGGCTCTCCGCCAGGCCCGCCGTTCCGGTCAGGAACAGCACCGCGGCCAGGCACAGCAGTAAAATCCGTCTCTTACCCAACGCGATACACCGCCTCTCCGAACAGCGCGCTCACGAATTCGAACACCTGCGCCCACAGCACGTAGATGATGAAGATAATCAGGGCCAGGATCAGCACCGTAAAGATGGTCAGGAAAATCACCTTGGCCGTCTCCTTCGCGGTGTAGTTGTTGACCTCCTTGATTCCCAGAACGATCAGCACGGCCGACCAGCCGTAGATCAGCAGGCGGATCAGCGTAATCAGGAACTGCTCGTTTGTGGTCAGCACATGGCTGAGCAGGAAGCACACCGGCGTCAGCAGGATGTACGGCGTCAGGCTGTAGCAGAAATAGGTGAAAATCTGCTTCACCCGGCCTTCGCCGTCATTGATCGTGCACACCAGGTAGTTGCACAGCGTCAGTCCGGCCACAGCCACCAGGATCATCCCGATGTCGGAGAAGATCTCGTACCGGCCGTCCTGGATCGTCTTCTGCAGGAAGCCGCACAGGTACTTGTCCGCCAGGAACTCCAGGATGAAGATCACCAGCAGTACGGCGGAGGCGCCCCAGCTGGCGCGGCCTTCCCGGGCAATGCCGTAGCTTCCGTCAATCGGATGCCGCATGTAGAAGAAGCTGTAGGCCATGTTGTCCCGCAGGCCGCCCTCTTTCCGTTTCAGCCCCTTCCGGAATTTTTCGGACAGCCGTGTCTTCCGGTCCACTGCCTTCCATACCTTCCACAGGATGAAGGCCGCGATGGCCGCCACAAAAATCCAGGTCACATATTTCTTCAGCCAGATGTTCCGGATCTCCCAGAAGGCATCCGAGTATCCGGTCCGGTCCTTCGCAAGCCGCGCGTACTTCAGGGCGGTCTCATAGTTTTCTTCCTGGAAGTAAGCCCGGCCCATGGCCCGGTTCGCCACGTCGAACAGGCTGTTCATGTCCAGCACCTGCTGCAGCGGCTCCTTGCTCTCGGTATACCGGCCGATCGAGTACAGGTACAGGGCTTCATGGATCAGGTCTGTGAATTCCGTCGGCTCAAATACCTGGATCATGCCGGAAGCGGAGTCCAGCACATACAGCCGGTCCTGTGCGTCCACGTCAATCGCCGAAACGGTCGTGAACAGGCCGATCCGGTTGTTTCCGTCATCCTTGCCGCCATAGACGAAGATCAGCTCCCCGTCGTTGTTGTACTCGTAAACGAATCCCTTCTGGTCGGCCACATAGATGTTGTTGTGGTTCCCGGCCGCAATGGAAGCGGGAATATCCACGCTCTCGGCACTGTCAATCAGGTTGATGCCGGCGATGTTCAGCCGCTTCACGGTCTTCAGCCCGTCGCCGCGGGTCACCGTGTAGATCAGGCCGCGGGCATCAATCGCGAGGTTGTCCGGCGTGGCGGGAATATTGCTGACCATCTTGGCCCGCTGGGCTTCGGTCAGGATCGCCCGGTAAATAATCGTCCGGAAATCCGCCGAGGCGTAGTTGGTGCCGAAGTAGCCCAGGAAGGTTCCCCCGTCGATCGGGGAAATCTCCACGATGCCGTTCGTGTTGCTCTCGCAGATCACAAACAGGATTCCCGCGTCATTCACAACCACCTTGATCGGCATGAAGGAAAGACCTTCGCCGTACAGCGGGTTGTCCGGCTTGCCGTAGGTATTCAGCAGCGTCCCGTCCGGGCTGAATTCAAACACCGCTTCCGCGTCCCGGTCCGCCGCGTAAACATGCCCGTCCTTCGTCACAAACACACCCTTGGGGGTCTGCAGCGTACCTTTCCCGATCTCCGCCTTCAGGGTTCCGTCGGCCGTACCGGCCAGGATGCGGTGGTTTTTGGTATCCGCCACATAGATCGTGCCGTCATCCGTTACAAACAGGTCGTCCGGATTGGAGAAGGACTGGTCGCCGAACTTGACGATCGCCTGCTTTGCCAGGTATGCGGTCTGGGTCTCCTGGATGTCCCCATAGCCGTTCACCGTGTAGGTGACATAGGGCGTATCCGCCCCGGCCGCGGAAAACAGCAGCAGGAAAAGCGCCAGCGCTGCCAGCAGCACCGCGGCAAGTCTCTTCCCGGTCTCAGCATTCCTTTTCACGGTTTCTTGTCCCTTCCCGTCATGCGTGTCACTTGATGCCGGAGGTCGCCATGGTGTTCATCACGGCGTTCTGGCAGATGATAAACAGAATCAGGTTTGGAATGAACATGATCAGCGATGCCGCTGCCGCGACGCCCTGGCCGGCCACGCCGTTTGAGGCATTCACCAGCGTGTTCATGTAGAACGTCAGCGTCTTCATGCTCTCGTCATTCGTGAAGTAGTTGGAGGTTTCCAGGTTCGTCCATACCTGCTGGAACACCAGCACCATCGCTGTGGCTACCGCTGGTTTGATCACCGGCAGGATGATGTGCCAGTACACCTGGATATCCGTCGCCCCGTCCAGGTGGGCCGCTTCAATCAGGCTGTCCGGTACCTGGTCCACAAACTGCTTCACCAGGAACAGGGCTACCGGCATGGCCACAAGCGGCAGCACATGAGCCAGCACTGTGTCGATCATTCCCAGCCGGCTGATCACCATGTACCGGGGAATCAGGACGGCCGTTGCTACGAACATAATGGCAATCTGGTTGATCTGCAGCATCAGGTTCCGCCCGCGGAATCTGATCTTCGAAAACGCGAACGCCGCGCCGGTGGTCAGCAGCAGGCTCAGTCCCACCGTCAGTACCGTAACGATCAGCGAGTTGAACAGGTACCGCGTCAGCGGGATCCCGGCGCTCCGGGAAAACTTGATCAGCTTCGTAAAGTTGTCCAGCGTGGGATTGCGGACAAAGAATGTCGGCGGAAAAGCGAACAGCTCCTCCATCGGCTTGAATGCGTGGTTGACGATAAAAACAATGGGCAGCGCCATGAACAGGGCAAGCGGAAGAAGAATCAGCAGGATCTTGATCTGTCCGCGCTCAAACCGCTGCGGGTTGATATGCCGTCCCCGGTATGCCATCGATTCCCTCTCCTTTCCGCTCAGTCTTTGTCGGTCAGCAGCCGGTTGGCCGCCTTGGAGAATATCTGCACAATCAGCAGCAGGACAACGGACACCGTTGCGGCATATCCCATCTCGTACCGCAGGAAGCCGTAATCCTCAATGTGGTTCACAATCAGCTGCGCCGCGTATCCGGGGGACGGGTTGCCCGTCAGCAGGGCGGAAACCGTTCCGTTCTGGAAGGCGTTCACCACGGCCATGACCGCCGCGAACAGCATCTGCGGCTTCATCTGGGGGATCGTGATGTAGATCATTTCCTGGAACCGGTTGCTGATGCCGTCGATCGCGCCCGCCTCATACAGGGATTCGTCGGAATTCGCGATACCGGCGATCATGGCCAGGAAGCCGATACCCATCGACGACCAGAGCCCGATGATGATAACGATCGGCAGCAGGTAATTCGTGTTCACCAGCCAGATGATGGGTTCGTCGATAATTCCGAGGCTCATCAGCCAGCTGTTCAGCAGTCCGGTCTGGTCACCGGAGAAAATCACCTTCCACAGAACGGTCATCGCCACGCCGGCTGTCAGTGACGGGGAGTAAATTATCAGCGCCAGCACCGTCCGTACCCCGCGGGTCAGGTTGCACAGCATCCATGCCAGCAGGAAGCTCAGGATGTATCCGCCGATACCGACCACCACCGCGTACAGCACGGTATTCGGCAGCACGAACTGCATAAACACCTCGTCGCTGGTCAGCAGGGTGATGTAATTCAGGAATCCGACCCACCGCGGCCATTCGATCGCGTTGAAGTTCGTAAAGGAAAGCACCACGGCCAGGATGACCGGGATCAGAATGAAAACCAGGAAAATCAGCGCGTAGGGCGCGGCAAACAGGAACCCGCTCAGGTTGTTGCGTTCCCTCCGTCCTACGGCTTTCCGCCTGCTGGTCAGCTCTGCCATACCGCCTTATCCTCTCTTATCGTCCCAGGATTTCACGCACCGTATCCATCGTCGGAATCCGGTACTCCTTCAGCACGTTTCCTTCCGCGTCCACATATCCGAATTCTTCCAGCTTCCGCTTGATTTCCCGGTTGATCGTCTTCACGGCCCGGTCAATCCGCGTCTGCTCGTTCTCGCCGTTCACCACAATATCGTTGAAGGCGTTGCTCATTTCCCGCTCCAGCATGTAGGTTCCGGGAACCCGGGCCACGTCCACCACGTTTTCGGCAAACTGCCGCACCACCATCTTGTCCTCGGTATCCCAGGGCAGCAGGTCAAACGCCTCCAGGTTGGCCGTCGGCCAGATATATTCATCGCCGTAGATGCTCTGCACCATCCGGCCGAACAGGGCCTGGATTTCCGTGGTGGACCACCAGCGGATAAATTCCCATGCCTTCTGTTCCCGCTCCTCTGTGCTTTTGAAGATCACGGTGCTCTCGGCACATCCGCAGGTCGTTCGTGCGATGCTTCCGTCCTCCTGCACCGTACCCGGGATCAGGGAGATCGCCCAGCTGGAATCCAGCTCCGGCGCCGCGTTCCGGATCAGGTTATAGGTGAAGAAGTCCGCAATGCCGATCGGCATATCCCCGTTCCGGAAATGCTGGTAGAAGTTGTCCACGCTCACCGGCATGTTGTAGATCGTAAACAGGTCGGTCAGCGTCGTGAAACCCTTTACAGATTCCCGGCTGCCCAGCGCGGTTCCCTGGTCGGCTGTGCCGTAGTACAGGGCGCCGCCGTTCTGCACCAGCAGGGGCGTCGTCCCGTGGAAGTTCCGCATGGAGATCATGCCCGCCGTCGCGTAGTAGAAGTTCAGTCCGCGCATCTGCAGTTCCGGCAGCAGGTCGATCACGTCGTCCATCGTGTCCGGCACCGGCAGGTTCAGCTTTTCCATCACGTCCGTCCGGTAGAACAGCACCCAGAAATTCATCGTCTCCGGCATGGAGAACACTTCATCCCCGATGGTTCCCGTCAGGAAGAACCCGGGTTCGTATACGGAAGCTGTTTCCCGGAAGCCTTCAAAGGATGTCATATCCTTCAGGGCTCCCCGGATGGCCAGTTCATACGGAATCGTGTAGTTGATGCCCGTCGCCACGTCCGGCGCGCTGCCGGAAGACCGTGCCAGCACCAGCTTGTACTGGTCCGGCATCACCGACAGGTCCACCTGGATGCCGGTTTCCGGCGTAAACCGCTCGTCAATCAGCTTCTGCATAATCTGCACATACTGGTTGGACCGGTTCACCCACACCTGCAGGTGCTCCGGATCGGTATTGGCGATGGAATACCGGCTGCTGGTAAAGGAGGAAGAGAACCGCTCAAAGTTCTTGGAGAAGGAAGCACCGAATCCCGCCGCTTCCGGCAGGGAGGCACCCTCCTGGTACAGCCAGATCCGGTCAATCGCCAGGTTGTTCCGCAGCAGGCTGTCCACCGTGTTCGCCAGGTACTGGTTGGCGGAATTGCTGGAGGAGCTGAGCTCCCCGATCCGGTACGGAATCTCATCCGGACTTTCCGCCAGGCTTTCCAGCTGGCGGGCGGCAATCAGCATGGAAGCCATCGCCGCCACATTCTTCCCGCCCGGGCTGTAAATCCGGTATCCGTTCTCCAGCTCCCGCAGCCTCGCGGCATAGCCGCGCAGGGTTTCCGTCAGGTTCGGGATATACCGGCTCAGCTTCAGGTCGCGGTACTTGTCCGCGTTGGTCCCGGCCACCTTCGTGATTTCCAGTGCCAGGTCGTTCACCCCGTACATGATTTCATCCAGCGCTTCCATCGCTTCCCGCAGCGGTGCGATGGAAATCCGCAGGCTCAGCTCATGCGTTCCCCGGGTCAGGTAGACGCTCAGCTTTTCCCCATCCGCGTTCTGCAGGGTGTGCCGCTGCCAGGACGCGCCGTATGCCAGCGGATAATCGCTGAAAGCCCGGGAAGGAATCTTCCCGTCCACGGAGACATCCGCGAACACCGGGAAATCGGTCTTGTCGCTCTGCCGGTAGTTCAGCGCAATGTAATACCATCCGTCTTCCGGGATTTCCGCCTGCCAGGTCACCCGGTCCCCCGCGTTTTTGAAGGAATCCGAGTCAATCGTGTTCAGACGGGTATGCTCAACCTCATAGGGGTCGATCGCCGCGTCATATTCCATCACGCCGTGGATGGAGGAGCTGTTCGCGCTGCGGAATTCCTCCCCCTGCAGTGTCACCAGGTTGCTTCCCTCCGCCGTGTGCGGCGCTTCTGCTTCCGGGATTCCCGGTGCGGCGCAGAACGTAATGTTCCCCAGCAGGAAAGTTCCCTCCGTCACCGTCAGCGCCAGCTCATGGGAACCGGCGGCCAGCTCCAGCAGCAGCGGAGCTGACCGCCTTCCGGTTCCGTCTGTGAGGTATTGGGTGTTCCACTCCGCCTGCTTTGTCGGGAGGGCCACCATTTCGTCGCCGTAACGGTCGTAGGAGGAGGTCGCCGTACGGTTCCAGGTTGATTCAAATTTCAGGCTTCTGCATTCATAGAAAGGAAAGCTTCCGTCCACGCCCAGGGCGATCCGGTCCGGCAGCACGGTCTGCTGGTTTTCTTCGGCACCGGGATTGTAGGAATAATAGTCCAGGCGCACGGCATACTGTCTGCCGGCGGGAATCTCAGCTTTCAGGACAACCGTATTGCCGTACCGGACGCGCAGCACCTTGGCGGCACCGGTATATCCCATCGTCTCATCGGTCCATTCAGCTCCGCCTGCGTCGGTCACGGATTGATCCACTGCCAGCGGAATATCGTCCCCGGTGTAAACGGGCAGCGTATAACCGGCGGATACCTTCGTGTAATTATGGGAAATCCGCTCGCTGACAAAGATCTCCCCGCCGGTTGTTTCCCCGGCAGCTGCCGCGCATCCGGAAAATGCGATGCAGATCGCCGCGATCCATCCTGCCGCCCTTCGTCCCGTGTTCTTCACGCCTGCCATGTGTTTCTCCCCCGTGCCTGAACGGTCTGCTGTCTGTCGGTGTCTTGTTAACATTATCGTTAACATGATCGTTAATGTTTTTGGGCAAATTACTATTGTACTTTTGTTGTCCACATGATATAATGCCGTCAGAAAAAAGTCAACCGTTTTCAGAAATTTTTTGTCCGGTTCAGGTGAAGCCCTTGATATTCAACGGTTTCATGCATATTGTCGGTTTCCCGCCTGCCGGTCATCATTCCTGGAGGATGATTGAAATGAGATTGCTTTCCCTCTTTTTGGTTTTCTTCATGCTGCTCCCCGTTTTTTCCGCAGGTGCGGAAGAGGATTACTCCCCTTCTGTGGAAGGGATCGCCCTCGGCGCGGTCAACGCCCGCACCGCCGTGCATGATCCGTCCATTATTGCAGCAGACGGGGCGTACTACATTTTCGGTTCCCACATGGCGGCCGCCTGCTCCGAAAATCTCCGTTCCTGGACAGTGGTGGCCACCGGCTATTATTCCGGCAACCGTGTCTGGGGGGATATTTTCGCGGAGGACAGCCATGTGTTCGATTATGCCGGCGGTCCGTCCAGCCTGATTCCCACCGATGACAGGGGGCATCACGTCTGGGCGCCGGATGTCATATACAACAAAACCATGGGCAAGTACGTCATGTACTACTGCACCTCTTCCACCTGGAACGCTTCCAATATTTGCTTCGGCATCTCTGATTCCGTTGAGGGGCCCTACACCTGGCAGGGCCGCATCGTCTGCTCCGGGTTTGATAAGCGGATTGCCGCGCAGACGGACGCGGCGCAGGTCGTCGGGGAGGACTGGATCAAATCCCGCTACCTCACCCTGGCCGGCGGCTACAATTTCCGGGAATGGCCCAACGCCATCGATCCGTCCGTCTTTTACGATGCGGACGGCCGCATGTGGATGGTCTACGGTTCCTGGTCCGGCGGCATTTTCATCCTGGAAATCGATCCGGCCACGGGATATCCGATCCATCCGGAAGCGGATGACGCAGCCGGCATCGACCCCTATTTCGGCAAACGCCTGCTTGGCGGCGGGCATCATTCCATCGAAGGGCCGTACATTCTTTACGACGAGGCTGCCGGGTGGTATTATCTCTTTGTCTCCTATGGCGAGCTCCAGGCGCACGGCGGTTACCAGATCCGGGTCTTCCGTTCCCGCACGCCGGACGGGGAATATGAGGATATGAACGGCGCCCGCCCCGGCAAATCCGCCCACGCTCCCTTCGGGCTCAAGCTTTCCGGCAACTACATCCTTCCCTCCGTACGGACCGCCTACATGGCTACCGGGCATAACAGCGCCCTGATCGATGCGGACGGCAAGCGGTACATCTGCTACCACACCCGTTTTGCCAACGGTTCGGAAGGCCACCTGCCCATGGTCAAACAGTACGGGCTCAACGCGGAAGGCTGGCCGTGTCCCCTTCCCTACGCTACCCGGAAGGAAGACCTGCCGGCGTCCGTGGATCCCGCTTCTGTGCCGGGCCGGTATTACGTCATCAACCAGGGAACGTATATCAGCGACAAAATAGCTGAGCCCTTCATCCTGTACCTCCGCGGGGACGGAACGGTCGGCGGGGAAAACCTGTCCGGCACCTGGCATGTGGAGGATGGCACCGCGTTCCTCCGTCTGTCCCTCGGCGGTACGGAATACAGCGGTATCCTGGCCCGCATGCAGGATGACGCCGGAACCGAAGTTTCCGTTTTCTCCGCTGTCGGGAACAATGAGAGCGTCTGGGGTGTAAAGTATGATGAATAAGGTGCGCTCCGTTCTCGGGCACGTACTGCAGTTCCTGGCGGTCACCGCCGGCATTTTCACATGGTGGATGGCGGTCCTGCTGCTGGTTTCCGTCTTCACCGTCAACGTCTGGCATATTGCCTTTACTTCCATCGTATTCATTTCGCTCGGGCTCACCGGAATCTGCGCCGCCGTTTACCTGGCGGTCATGCTTCACCGGGCCCGGCCGTCAGGAGGTGCCTGAACTTGGGCAAGGATCCGAACAGACCGGTCATCCTGCAGGATATCGCAAAAGCCACAGGGTATACGATCAATACCGTTTCCCGCGCTCTTAAGGACAAGGATGACATATCCCGGGAAACCTGCGCCTATATCCAGCGGGTTGCCCGGGAGATGGGCTATGTCCGCAATTATCTGGCCAGTTCCCTTCGTTCCGGGCGGACGAAAACGCTGGCGATGATCGCCGGTTCCATGATGAACCCGTTCTACGCCATCCTGATGGACCTGATCCAGCGGGAAGCGGTTCAGTACGGCTACACGCTCTTCATTCTCTGCTCGCAGGATGATCCGGAAACAGAGCTGAAAGCAGTGCAGATGGCCCTTTCCCGCCAGGTGGACGGCATTCTCATCACCCCGTGCTCCTTCGAATCCCCCGCTCTGTCCCTCCTGCGGGAATCCCATATCCCCTTTGTCCTCCTCAGCCGTTTCCAGGAAGGGTCCCGGGATGACTGTGTATACTGCAACGATGAGGAGGGCGGCTACCTGGCTGCCCGCCACCTGATCGAAACCGGTCACCGCAAAGTGGCCATGCTGACCCACCGCCAGGTGGTTTTCTCCTCCCGCAAACGCTTCACCGGCTTCCGGCAGGCCTGCCTGGATGCCGGCATCCCCGAGGAGGATATCGGCTATGCGTGCCTGCAGGATCCGGATGAAATTCTCGCTCAGCTGAAAGCCTGGATCGCCGCCGGATTCAACGGGTTGTTCTCCTTCTGTGATGTGGAGGCGTGGGGCACCATTACCCTCCTGGAGAACAACGGCTTCCGCGTACCGGATGACCTGCACGTCATCGGTTTTGACAACATTCTCGGCTACATTAATTTCACAAAGCCGATCTGCTCCGTGGACTGCCACCTGCAGGATGAGGCGCGGATTGCGATCGAGCTCATCCGCAACCGGATCCATGACCCGTCGCTTCCGCCGCAGCAGGTCGTCATCCCGGTCGACTTTGTCTCCCGGTGCCGGTAAGGCCGGAAAAAAACGGAAAACATACAGCCCGGAAGGATCTCCGGGCTGTTCACCATTTGCAATATCGGTCAAAAACATGTAAAATACGCGGCATACGGAGGTGATTGTTCATGTGGCACCTGGTCAGTGATACCAGCAGTGATCTCTACACGGTTGAGGGCGGCGAAGGCGTCTTCGATTTTGCCACCATTCCCTTCTCCATCCGCATCGGCGGCAAGGAATACATGGATGATGAAAACATCAACATCGATGAAATGCTGACCGCGAACGAGAACCACGCCGAGCAGGCGCAGACCTCCTGCCCCTCTCCGGAGGAATTCGGCGAAAAGTTCCGCGCCCCCGGTCCCGTCATCGCGTTTACGATTTCCAGTGCCCTCTCCGGCACCTACAACAGCGCCTGCATCGCCCGGGATATGATCCTGGAAGAGGAGCCGGACAAGCAGATTGCCGTCATCGACAGCAAGGCCACCGGTCCCGAAGAAGCGATGCTGATCCTGAAGGCCCGGGACCTGATCCTCGCCGGCACCCCCTTCGCGGAGATCGAATCCGCCCTGAACCAGGCAGCCGCGAAGATCCATACGATCTTTGCCCTGTCCTCCTATCGCAACCTCATCAAATCCGGCCGTGTCAGCCGCCTGATCGGCTTCATCGCCGGCCACCTCGGCTTCTGGGGCATCGGCATCGGCTCCGACGAAGGCGAGATCGTCATCCGCGGCAAGGCCCGGGGCGAAAAGTCCATGGTCCGCTTCCTGGTGGATGAGATTGCCCGCATCGGTCTGGCTGGGAAGGAAATTCTCATCAGCCACTGCATGAACAGTGAAAGCGCCCAGCTCCTCAAGAAAGCGCTGGAGGAACGCTTTGAAGGTATCCGCGTCGCCATCATGGCCACCCGCGGGCTCGACAGCTTCTACGCTGAGCGCCATGGCCTGATCGTCGGTTTCTGATTTCAGGGAATGAAAAACCGCCCGGAGGCATCTGCCTCCGGGCGTTCTCTTTTTTATGACAGTTGCAGCTGGTACAGCTTCTTGTAAATTCCGTCCAGGGCCAGCAGCTCCTGGTGGGTGCCGGTCTCGCGGATCCGTCCGTGGTGCATCACGATAATCCGGTCGCAGTGCTGGATGGTGGACAGCCGGTGCGCCACCATGATGCTGGTGCGTCCCTTCATCAGGCGGGTCACCGCCTCCTGGATCCACTGTTCGGTTTCCGTGTCGATGTTCGCGGTGGCCTCATCCAGGATCAGGATCGCGGGATCATAGGCCAGTGTCCGGGCAAAGGACAGCAGCTGCCGCTGTCCGGCGGAATAGGTCGCGCCGCGCTCGGTTACCCGGGTGGCATATCCGTCCGGCAGGCGGTCGATAAACCGGGCGGCATTGACTTCCTTCGCCGCTTCCCGGATTGCCTCGTCCGATATGGTTTCATCCCGCAGGCGGATATTCGAAGCGATATCCCCGGTAAACAGGAATACATCCTGCTGTACCTGGCCGACCGCCCGCCGGATCTGTTCCCGGCTCATCTGCCGGATATCCGTATCGTCGATCAGGATGGTACCTTTCTGGATTTCATAGTACCGGCCGATCAGGTTCAGGATGGAGCTTTTTCCCGCGCCGGTCGCGCCGACAAACGCGACAGACTGGCCGGGCTCAATCGTGAAGCTGACGTCCTTCAGTACCCAGTCATCTTCCTTTCCGCTGTAAGAGAACCACACATGGTCGAAAGTGATCTTTCCCCGGATCTCCGGAAGAATCACCGGATGGTCTTCTTCCGCGATGGCCGGTTTGGTATCCAGCAGGGTAAAGATTTTCTCGGAAGCGGAAATTGCGCTCTGCAGGCTTGTAAACTGCTCCGCCAGTTCCTGAATCGGCTGGTAGAAGGAGTTGATATACTGCAGGAAAATGTAAAGCGTACCGATGGTGATAGTCCCGCCGAGCACCTCCGCCCCGCCGGTCACCATGATGATCATCAGGGCGATCACGCTCAGCAGGATAATACCCGGGCGGAATACCGCAAACACCATCATCTCGCGGAAGCTGGCCTTGTACAGGCTGTCATTCTTCTCTTCAAACTCACGGTATTTGCGTTCCTCCCGGCCGAAGACACGGATGATTTTCATTCCGCTCAGGTGTTCGGACAGGAAGGTGTTCAGTGCGGCCAGCCGGGTGCGCATCAGCCGGTAGGTCCGCCGGCTGATCAGCCGGAACACCAGTGTCATCACTGCCACCACCGGTACAAGGACAAAGCTGTACAGCGCCATGCGCGGGTTCATTGCAATCATGATCACGGCCAGGCCGATCATCTTCACCACGTTCCGGAAAAGCTTCACCAGGATGTTCGAAAACACCTCATTGATCGCTTCCACGTCATTGGTCAGCCGGGTCACGATCTTGCCGACCGGTGTGGTGTCGAAAAACCGCATGGTCAGCTTCTCCACATGGGTAAACAGTTCATTCCGGATGTCATAGATGATATCCTGGCCCATTTTCTGCAGCATCAGGGTCTGGATCCGTGTGAACGCAAACAGGAGCAGCAAAACGCCCAGGTACAGCGCACCGGCTTTCAGCACGCCGCTGTAGCGTTCCTCCGCCTGTTCCCCGGCTTCCCACTGTTCCCGGCCTTCCGCCAGGAGAACTTCACTCTTTTCCCCGGTGATATAGCGGTCAATGGCGTCGCCGATGATGATCGGCTTTACCAGCTCAAGGCCTGTCAGTGCCAGCACCAGTACCAGGCAGATGACAAAGGTCCGGCGGTACGGCTTCATATACTTCAGCAGCCGTTTCATGGGGTTGCCTTCATAATGGATATCCTGCTGTTCCTCGTCATTCACCCGCAGCAGGGAGGCAAACCGTTCCTTCAGGGAACGTTTTTCCTTACTCATACCGTCTCACCTCCCGCCGTTGCCGCTTCCGGGAGGTCCGGATGGTCTTCCTGCAGCTGTTTTTCCAGCTGCTGCTTGTCATAGATGGACCGGTACAGCCCGCCGCTTGCCATCAGTTCATCGTGCGTGCCGTATTCCGCCGGTTTTCCGTCCTCCAGCACCAGGATATGGTCCGCGTGCTGGATTGTGGAAATCCGGTGGGCAATAATCAGGGTTGTCTTTCCCCGGCGCGCTTCCTTCAGACGGGTCAGGATCCGTTCTTCCGTATCCGTATCCACGGCGCTCAGCGAATCGTCCAGGATCAGGACAGGCGCATCCTTCATCAGCGCCCGCGCAATTGAAATCCGCTGCTTCTGGCCGCCGGACACCGTCACGCCGCGCTCGCCGAGCAGGGTCTGGTACTTGTCCGGGAATTCCATGATGTTCTCATGGACGTCCGCGGCCTTTGCGGCTTCCATGGTCTCCGCCTCAGTGGCGGATTCCACGCCGAAGGCGATATTGTTGTGGATTGTATCGCTGAACAGGAAGGAATCCTGCGGCACATAGGCAATGTCCCGGTGCAGCACCTGCAGCGGGATTTTCCGCAGCGGATGTCCGTCCACCCGGATCATATCCGGGTCATCGGTGTCCCACAGCCGCTCCAGCAGGTTCATCATTGTGGTCTTCCCGCATCCGGTCCGGCCGATCACAGCCAGCGTTTCCCCGGCGGGAATATGCACCGATACATGCTCCAGCGCCGGATGCTCCTCCGGCGCCCCGGGATACCGGAAGGTCAGGTCCCGGAATTCAATGTCGCCATTCAGGGATGTGACCGCGGGATCTCCCTCGTCCACGATCTCCGGCTTTTCCTCCAGGATTGAACTGATCCGCCGCAGCGACGCCAGTCCCTGGCTCAGGCCGGAAATACTTTCTCCCACAGCGATCATCGGCCAGATCAGCATAGTGACATAGCTGTTGAACGCCACGAACTGCCCGATGGAAATCTCGCCGAAAATGGCCAGCCGCCCGCCGTACACCAGTGTCAGCAGCAGGGAAATCCCGACAATCAGGTCCAGCAGCGGCAGAACCAGCGCCATCAGCCTGACCACATTCAGGTTCTTCTCCCGGCTGTTTCCGTTGGCTTTGGCAAAAGCGGCCAGTTCCTTCCGTTCCTGTACAAATCCCTTGATCACCCGGATCCCGGAGATTGCTTCCTGCGCCTGGTCCGTCAGGCCGGAAAATGCTTCCTGCCGGGCCAGGAACCGCCGGTGCATCTGCTTTCCGAACCAGATATTCCCGAATATGATCACAATCAGCGGAATCACTGCCACCAGCGTCAGCTTGATGCTCACAAACCGGATCATGTTCATCAGTACCAGTATGAGCATCACGGTCGCGTCAAAGGTCGTAACCATGGTCCCGCCCAGCAGCCCGCGGATCGCGCCCAGGTCGTTCGTAAACCGGGCCATCAGGTCACCGGTCTTATGCTCGTTGTACCAGGACATGGACATGTTTTCCAGGTGGCTGAACAGCCGGCCCCGCAGGTCCCGTTCAGTCATCCGGGCACTTCCGAACAGGAAAAAGCGCCACAGAAAACGACCGATGTTAATCGCTGCGCCCATGCCAAGCAGGCGTATGGCAATGCCCCATACGCCGCCCATGTCAAGAGTCCCGGCGGTCAGTCCGTCCGTCAGCTCCCCGCTCAGCAGCGGAACATCGGCGTTTACCTGGTCCACCAGGAAAAGCGCCGCCAGGCCGAGGATATACCGCCACCAGTATTTCCTGACATAATGGAATGCCAGTTTCAGTTCGCGTGTCATAGGATCTCCTTCCGTGTTGGAACGATAGTCTATCCTTTTGCTTTCATATTGTCAAGATGCATGCAGCAGGGCCTCCGCGTCCTTCCCTTTCATTGCCATTTTTCTCCATATATGATAGAATTATGAAGATATGTATCAAATGAAGGAGGCTGCTATGCGCAGACCATTTGCCCTGTTATTGCTGATCATCCTGCTCTGCCCCGCCGCAGGCCTGGCCGGCAGTGATGACTTCCTGCTGGGGGTGAAACCCGCTCCGTCGGACATCACCCCCGCGTTCCGCAGTGAGTACCATCCGAACCATGAAAACTGCTTCTGGTGCACCCCCATGAACATCAATGACGAAGAAGCCGTCTGGGGTATGCTCACCGCGCCGGTCACCGTTGTGGATATCAATATGAAAAAGCAGACCGTTCTGTATGCCGAGCCGGATGAATCCAGCGAAGCCATCGGCATGGTCACCGGCCAGAGTCAGGCGCTTCATGTCCTGGAACAGTATGATAACGGCTGGTCCCTGGTGGAAACCTATTCCACCAGTTTCCACGACAGCAAGGTGAAAAACTTCAACGCCTTTGTCACCGGATACATCCAGACCAAAAAGCTCAAACAGGTTCAGGTCAATCAGAATTACGGGATCATCATTGACAAACTGACCCAGCGTCTGTATCTGTTCAAAGACGGACATCTGGAAACCTCGCTGGCTGTTTCCACCGGTCTTTACAACAGCAAACAGCCCTACAACGAGACCCGTTCCGGTGAATACCTGATTATCTACACCAAAACCGGTGCCCTGATCGACGGGAACATGCACTGTGACTACGCGCTCATGTTCAACGCCGCCGATTACCTGCATGAAGTTCCGTACATCAAAAACGCCGACGGAACCAAAAACTACAAACCCTATGAGCCGAAACTGGGTTCCCGTGCCAGCCACGGATGCATTCGCACCCAGAAAAACAAAAACGCGGACGGCTACAGCATGAAAGTCCTGGCCGACCTGATCAAAAAGCGGAAGGACACCAACTGTATCAAAATGGTCATCTGGGAGGATTATGAAGGCCGCGAGGTCATCATCCCGGATGATGATACCCCGCTGTACTACAATCCCAACGGCGGCAGCATGTATCACGCGGTGGCCGACTGCGCCAGCGTCAAGAGCAAATTCCTGCCGCTTACACAGTTTACCTATGGTGAACTGGACGAATCACCCTATTCAAAGCTGACGATCTGCCCCTACTGCATGCCCACGCCCCGGAAGGCGGACCTGGAAGCCATCAACCAGGAACACCAGGACTCCTCGCCGGGTGAGGTCATGTCCTACCATAACAAATAAACATAGCTGGATCATACGGGAGGAAGTATCATGAAAAACCTGGGTAACCGTGGAAAACTGCTGATCGTCTTTGCACTCATTGCGGTCATCGCCGTCGCGGCCATCATTATCGGAAATCTCAACCGCCGGGATGAAGGACCTGCTGCGCTCACCACTCCGGTAAACCTTACGGTCTCCATGCGGCTGAATGAGCAGGGGATCAACGACCTGCTTCCGCAGAACGCGGCCCCCGCGGATGAATCCTTCCGCAAAACCTTCAGCGCCGTCACCGCCCTGGTCAACAACGCGTCCATCGGGCTCACCGTGGATGAGGGTGTCGGCCGGATGGACCTGCGGCTGAAGGACCAGGATATCCTCTATGTCGCCATGAAGCTGTCGGACGATGCTATGCGCATGAAAACCGATTTCTTCCCGGAGGATTCCGTCATCCTCATGACAAAGGAAGACATGAATTATACCGGCGAAAAGCTTGCTTTCCCGTCCGCCACTGCCGATGATATGCGGCTCTTCCGGGAAGCGCAGGATCAGTTCGTTAAAAACCTGCGGGCCCACCTGAAAGAAAAGTGCGGCGATGAGGAAAAAGGTTCCTGGGAGTTTGAAGGCAAAACCTTCACTTCCCGCCGTCCGGTCAGCCTCACGCTGAAGGAACTGCTGACCCTGGTGCTCAGTGATTACCGGGATATGCTTCAGTCTGAAAAGCTGGCTTCCTATTACAAAAAAGCAGGTTTTGAAAATCCCGGTGAAATGGTCAGCCAATGGATGGAAAGTGTTGCTGCCACTCCTGATGAGAAGTTCCCCGGGATGACACTGTATATCAGTGAAGCCGGCAATGATATATACTGTGCAGCCGACCTGGCCGACAAAACCGCCACCGCCCATGTGGACTTCGGGATGGTCGGTACCGTCATTGCGGGACATGGCGCCATTCCCGGCGAAACAAGCGCGCAGTTCAACCTGAAGGCGGACAGCCGCGGTTATAATTACGACCTGGACGCGTCCATCGATACACCCACCGGCAGCAACGGCTCCGGTGAGCGGATGGTCATCGGCCTGAAGGCTGCCGGCACCACGGAAAAAACCGGCGAAGGAAAAGGCACCATCTCGGTCACCGCTTCCGGCAGCGAACTGTTTGCCGCGGATTATACCATCGGAAAAGGTGAAAAGATCGTCCTCGACTTTGACGGGGAAAACCAGCGGGTGATCACCCTCAGCGACCTGAACAATTCCGGCCGTACCGAAGAGGGCAAAAAGCTGTCTGCGGAGATTGCCTCCGGTGTCCTCCGCATCTTCCAGCGGATTTCCGCCGCCATGCCCGAGGAAGTCAACCAGCTGATGACCCTGATGACCCTGGTACCATGATTTTCCCTTGCCCTTCCCCTTCGGATTTGTTATAATACCGGAAGTTACGGATCTGAATACTTGTATGATTGGAGATGTCCCCCATGCGTAAAAAGACCCTGCTGGTTCTTCTGATGGCAGCCGTACTGCTGCTGTCCGGCTGTGAACTGATCAAAAAAGACCAGGCTGTGGATGATGCCACACCGATCCTGACCCTGGGAGATCAGGTAATTAACAAGAAGCAGTTCCTTGCTGAGCAGGAATACCAGATGGCTTATATGGCATCCTACTACAGGATGTTCGGTCAGGCCCTGGATTATACAAATCCGGCGGTGATGGAAGCCGTCCGCAACGCCGCGGCTGACACGCTGAAACAGAACCTTGCCATCGAGGCCAAAGCAGCGGAGCTGGGGCTGAACGTGCTGACCGAAGAGGAAGAAGCGCGCGCTCAGGAAAACGCAAAATCCACTTATGAATCGGCACGTGAGGAATTCAAATCCGAGTTCTTTGCTGATACTACGCTGGAAGGTGACGCGCTGGAAGAAGCTGTGGCCGCGAAGATGGATGAAACGATTTCCGAAGCGCTCGGAAAAGCCACTGCGTCGATGGACTACTATGTGGACGGCGCCCGGAAAAACCTCATTAATGATAAGGTCAGGGAATATATCATCCGCGATGTGGCTGTCACGGATGAAGAAATCCAGGCGGATTTCGACAGCAAAGTGGCTGCCGACCAGGAAAAATACGCTGAGAATGCCGGTTCCTATGCCACCGCAGCGAACAACGGCACCACCACCCTGTACTGGACGCCTGCCGGTGTCCGTCGCGTAAAGCAGATCCTCATCAAGTTCAAGGATGAGGACAGCAAAGCCATTTCCGATGCCCAGGCCAAGGTGAAGTCCGCCAACGGCAGCATCGAAGCCGCCCAGCTGGTTGTGGATGATGAAGCAGCTGATGCGGAAGCCAAAGAAGCCGCAAAAACCAGCCTCGAAACCGCGAAGGCGGAGCTCGAAGCCGCCCAGGCGGAACTGGATGCCGCGAAGAAGGCTGCTTTCGCCAATATCGACGCGGATGCGGACGCCGTGGTGGAAGCCCTGGCCAACGGAGAAGACTGGGCCAAGCTGGCCGAGGAGAAAAACGAGGATCCCGGCATGAAGGCCGGTGCTCCCACTGCCGAAACCGGCTATGCGGTGGCTGCCGGAATGACCAGCTTTGACGCCGCCTTCGTCGATGCCGCCATGGCCCTCGAAAAGGTCGGCGATGTTTCCGGCAAAGTCGCGAGCGATACCTACGGCTACTATATTATCCGGTATGAATCCGATGTACAGGAAGGCGCTGTGGCGCTGGATACCGTTAAGGATTCCATCCACGATACGCTCCTGTCCTCCAGGCAGAACGAAACCTATCAGGCCACGGTCGATGAATGGGTGAAGGCCGCCGGCATTAAGGAAGATCTCGGAGCGCTGAACAACTGATCCGGGAATGCGTTTCTGCAGGAGGGACCCCGTCGGGTGTCCCTCCTGTTTTTTGTCAATCACCGGACGGGTCTTTTATTGTCTTGTTTTCGTATTTGCCTTGTTTTACCCCGGAATTCCCTTTATAATACCCTCGTGCTTTTTCAGGCACGCTTTGTATAGGAATGGAGGAATTTCCACATGGCGCTGACGATTTCCCATCGCTGTCTCAACATTGCTCCCTCCCTGACGCTGCAGATCGATTCCCGGGCCAAGGAAATGAAAGCTTCCGGCCTCAACGTGATCGGCTTCGGCGCCGGTGAGCCGGACTTCCCCACACCCCCGCACATCTGCGAGGCCGCGAAGGAAGCGCTGGACCTGGGCATGACCCGTTATACGCCGGTTCCCGGCACCATGGAACTGCGCATGGCCATCACCCGGAAAATGGAGCGGGACCACGGGCTCACCTATTCTCCGCAGGAGATCCTGGTGTCCAACGGCGCCAAGCATTCCCTTTTCACGATTTTCCAGACGATTCTCGACCCCGGCGATGAAGTCCTGATCCCGACGCCCTGCTGGGTTTCCTATCCGGAACTCGTCCGCATGGCCGGCGGTGTCCCGGTCTTCATCCCCACCAATGAGGAGAACCGTTTTATCCCCAGCAACCGGGATATCGCGTCCAAGGTTTCCCGCCGGACGAAGGCGATCATCATCACCTCTCCCTCCAACCCGAACGGTTCTGTCTGGACCCGGGAGCAGCTGGAGTATGTGGGCAACCTCGCCGTTACGCATCCCTTCTACATCGTCTCCGATGAGATTTACGAGAAACTGCTCTATGACGGACGCCAGCACCTGTCCATCGCCCAGCTCGGCGAACAGATCAAGGCGCAGACATTCATTGTCAACGGCGTTTCCAAGGCCTATGCGATGACCGGCTGGCGGATCGGCTACTGCGCCGCGCCCCGGCAGGAAATCGCCGCCATGAGCGCGTTCCAGTCCCAGGCCACCAGCAACGCCAACTCCATCGCCCAGCATGCGGCCGCCGTCGCCCTGGACGGAGACCAGACCTGCGTGGAGGAGATGCGCCAGCAGTTTGAAATCCGGCGCAATGTCATGGTGGAACGGATCAACGGGATTGAGGGCATCAGCTGCCTGAAGCCGGAAGGCGCCTTCTACGTGATGATGAACATCCGCAAGCTGATCGGCCGCACCTATCACGGCCGCGTCCTGGAGGATTCCATGGATTTTGCGGAAATGCTCCTCGCGGAAAAGCACGTCGCTGTTGTCCCCGGTATCGCCTTCGAGGCGGAAGGCTTCTGCCGCCTGTCCTACGCGATTTCCACCGACAAGATCAACGAAGGCCTGGACCGCGTCGCCGCCTTCATTGATGAACTGAAATAACCGCCCACAGTCAGGAGAAGACAAATGCTGAAATTTGACCAGACCACGAACCTGCTCATGCAGGCCAAATACCGTTACGATCTGCAGGATGTCGCGGAGCCGAACCTGTACCGGGAGATCTATGACTACGAGCATGTCCCGAAGGTCGCCTTCAACATGCGCCATGTGCCCATGCAGATGCCCGACCAGATCTGGATGACGGATACCACCTTCCGCGACGGCCAGCAGTCCGTCTCTCCCTTCACGCCGGAACAGATCCTGCATCTTTTCAAGCTGATGAGCCGCCTGGGCGGCCCCAACGGCATGGTCCGCCAGAGCGAGTTCTTCCTCTACACGGAGAACGACCAGAAAGCCCTGCGCCTTTGCCAGGATGCCGGTCTCCCCTTCCCGGAGATCACCACCTGGATCCGCGCCAATGAGAAGGACTTCGAGCTTGTCAAGAACGCGAATGTGGCCGAAACCGGCGTGCTGGTTTCCTGCAGCGACTATCACATTTTCAACAAGATGCACCTCACCCGTTCCCAGGCGATGGACAAATACCTGGGCATCGTGAAGTCCGCCCTCAGCTACGGCATTCGCCCGCGCTGCCACTTTGAGGACATCACCCGGGCGGATTTCTATGGTTTCGTGGTGCCCTTCGCCACCGAGCTCATGAAGCTTTCCCGGGAAAGCGGCATCCCCATCAAGATCCGTGCCTGCGACACCATGGGCTACGGCGTCAGCTATCCCGGCGCCGCCCTGCCCCGCAGCGTGCCTGGCATCATCTACGGCCTGCGGCACTATGCGGAAGTGCCCTCCGAACAGCTGGAATGGCACGGCCACAACGACTTCTACAAGGTCGTTTCCAACGCGGCAACCGCATGGCTCTACGGATGCTCCAGCATCAACTGCAGCCTCCTGGGCATCGGGGAACGCACCGGCAACTGCCCCCTCGAGGCCATGGCAGTTGAATATGAATCCCTCCGCGGCGAAACAGCCGGAATGGACCTCACCGCCATCACCGAGATTGCAGATTACATGGAGCGTGAAATCGGCATCGAGATCAGCCCCCGCCAGCCCTTCGTCGGCCGTCACTTCAATGTCACACGCGCCGGTATCCATGCGGACGGCATGCTGAAGGACGAGGAGATCTACAACATCTTCGATACCGCAAAGATCCTGAACCGGCCGGCATCCGTGGCTGTGGACAACCGGGGCGGCACCGCCTCCATCGCCCACTGGATCAACAACTACTTCCGCCTCACCGGCGACAATACCATCGACAAGACCGATTCCCTGGTGGTTACCATGCGCCATATGGTCGATGAGCTCTACGCCAACGGCCGCAACACCGTCATGGGTGATGAGGAACTGGAAATCATGGTCCGCCGCTGCGATGTGGACCGCTACGAACGCCTCCTGTTCCACAGGAGCAGATAACCGGATCAACCGGCCGGAATACCCCGCCGCAGGGCAGGATGTTCCGGCCGAATCTTTTTTATTTTTCTAAGCTCCTGTTGTCAGAAGAAAGGCGGTGCCGATGGAAATCTGGGATTTGGTTAACCTGAAACGGGAAGTCGTCGGGCAGCACGTCCGCGGAACGGAAATGCCTCCGGATGCCTATCACCAGGTGGTTCACATCTGGATCCGGAATTCAGAGGGAAAATACCTGATGACCCAGCGGAGCCCGGCGAAAAAAACATGTCCCCTGAAATGGGAATGTGTGGGCGGCTCTGTCCTGCAGGGGGAATCCAGCCTGCACGCCGCCCTCCGTGAAGTACGGGAGGAAGTCGGCATCGTACTGCAGCCCGGGGATGGAAAGCTTGTACTCACGCAGGTCCGGGATTATGCGGATGGTGCGCGGGTCAATGATATCAACGATGTATACCTGTTTGAATTCAGCGGCGGGATTCCGCTTGCGGACGCATCCACGGATGAAGTCATCCGGGCCTGCTGGGCATCCCGGGAGGAAATCGGGCAGCTCTGGCGCAGCGGTGAAATGGTCAGCGGCATCAAGGACCTGTCCTATTTCATGGACAATCCAAACGGCATATTCAACTGAAAAAAAAGAGATCCGGGGCTTCAGCCCTGGATCTCTTCGATTAATTCAAGCACCCGCTCTGTCCCGTCCGCCGGGGGTGCGTTCCTCAGCGCTTCCTCCAGCTTTTCCCGTTCTGCCCATGTATCCAGGACCGCCTTCACCAGCGTGTCCTTCGTCATATCTTCCTGCATCAGCACATGGCAGAGCCCGCGTTTTTCCAGGCTCCGGGCGTTCAGGATCTGGTCGCCGCGGCTGGCGCCCTTCGGATACGGAATCAGCAGCATTGGCCGTCCCAGCGCCTGGAATTCGCACAGGGCATTGGATCCGGCACGGCTCAGCACCATATCGGTGCACGCCAGCGCGTCCGGCAGCTCCGCGTCCAGGAATTCCGCCTGGCTGTATCCGGCCTTCCCCTCCAGGGCGGGGTCCAGGTTGCCCCGGCCGCATACATGGAGGATATCAAACGTTCCGGTCAGGTCATCCAGCGCTTCCCGCAGGCATTTGTTCACGCTCTGTGCGCCGGAGGATCCGCCCATCATCATCAGGACCGGCTTGTTTCCGTCAAACCCGGCCCGTTCCAGCCCCTTCGCCCGGTCTCCCCGGAACAGCTCCGGCCGGAGCGGCGTTCCGGTCATTTCCGCTTTGGGACCCAGCGCCTCCGCGCATTCCGGGAACGTGGTCGCGATCCGTTTCGCGAACGGTTTGCACAGCTTGTTCGCCAGTCCGGGCGTCAGGTCGCTTTCATGGCACAGCACGGGAATCCGGTGGAGCCACGCCCCGAACACCACGGGCACCGCGACAAACCCGCCCTTGGAGAATACCACATCCGGCTTCAGCTTTCCCATCAGGTGGGCACTCTGGAACGCCCCGGCAATCACCCGGAAGGGGTCCGTAAAGTTCTGCCAGGAAAAATAGCGGCGCAGCTTTCCGCTCTTCACCGCGTGGTAGGTCACGCCTTCCATGGAGGCCATTTTCCCGGCCTCCATGCCGTTTTCACTGCCCACATAATGGATTTCATATCCCTTTTCCAGCAGCCGGGGAATCAGCGTCAGGTGGGGCGTCACATGCCCCATGGTTCCTCCGCCGGTCAGCACAATCTTCTTCATCGGCAAACTGCCTCCTCGGAATGCAGCCGCGTCCGCGGCCGGTTATTCTCTGTCGGTATTATATGCCACATTCCGTTTCCGCGCAACGACCGGCCCTTTTCCTTGCCATTTCAGGCCGGTTATGCTATAATCCTCTCCGTTGCCGGAGTGGCGAAATGGCAGACGCGGCGGATTCAAAATCCGCTACCCTCAAAAGTGTGCGGGTTCGAGTCCCGCCTCCGGCACATAAACGGCCTGCAGGTTTTCCTGCAGGCCGTTTGCGTTCCCCGTCTCATGTCTTGTACTGTCTGCGACCGGGGTATATCAGTCTGAAATATGAAATGCCGCCCATGGAAGCTTTTCCTTCAGGAATGCGATCAGCTCTTCCGGGGATCCGCCGTCAATCCGGCTCCTGTCCAGGATATGAAACAGGTTTTCCTTCAGTTTCAGGACAATTCCATGCTTCGTTTGATAAACATGCCGGATCTGGGCATAGGCGATCTCCATTTTTGCCCCGCTGCTGCCCTCGGCATGGACCGACTCGTCGCAGAAGAAGAATTCAGCCTTCTGGTGTGCCGTATCCCCGTATAGCTCTTCCCTCTGCCGGATAAAACGCCGGGCACACCTTCCCGGATTTTTCACATGCAGGACAAAATTGGCAATGCCCAGGGCTGCCCAGAACAGGATGTAAGGCAGCCACTTTTCCCATACGCCCGTATAGCCTTCACGGATCAGCCGTGCTGCGTCCGCTGCATATTTCACGGCAAAGCCCAGGCAGGCAAGCGTCAGGATCATTCCAAGGATAAATCGCCATGAATGCACCATCAGTACCCGGTAACCCTCCGTAAGCAGTTCCCTGTCCAGCGGACTTTCCACATGGAAACGGCAATCCCGTTTCCAGTCCTTTTCCTCTTCCGCAGGCGTGTTTTCCGCGATATTCTCTTCCACCCGTCTGTCCTCCGTCTATGGTTATACTGTAACTGTATTATATATAATCAGTGCTTCATATGCAACACACATTCCCGGCCGGCTGCCGCCCCGCCGGAAGCTTCCTGTTCTGCCGCAAACATCGATGTATTTCTTTTGTTTTTGTCTTAGCGGTTGCGGTTTTTCATGTATAATAGATTGGTTTGCAATCCGGAGGGAGGACGTTATATGAAAAAGGGACTTATCTGTTTGCTTCTGATGCTGGCCATGGTGCTGGCTGCCGGCTGTGCGCTGGCCGGGGAGACCACCACGCTGCTGGTGTATATGTGCGGTACGGATCTGCAGGATGCCGGCTGCCAGGACCTGGTTGAGATGGCTGAAGTGGAAGCCGGGGACGCAATCAACGTCGTGGTGCTGGCCGGCGGGGCTTCGGAATGGGATATCGATGACCTGAAGGGCAACGCCCGGAACCTGGCGGTAATCCGGGACGGATATTTTGAGGAACTGGAGCAATGGAAACAGGCTTCCATGGGCAGTCCGGAAAGCCTGAAGGAATTCCTGGAATTCGGACTCACCGAATATCCGGCCGACCGCACGATTGTGGTTCTGTGGGACCACGGTGCCGGTTCCGAGGGCGGCGTCTGTTTTGACGAAACCGCCAACGATGACGGTCTGACCATCGTGGAAATCAACAATGTCCTGAACAGCCTGAAGAAATCCATACCGGATTATCATATCAACATCTTCGGCTGTGACGCCTGCATGATGGCCACCTATGAAATGGCCGCGATGCTGTCCCACCATAACATTGATTATTATGTCGCCAGCGAGGAGCTGGAGCCCGGTGAAGGCTGGTATTATACCGGCTGGCTGGAAATGCTGAAGGATGATCCCTCCGTATCGGATACGGATCTCTGCGCAGGCATTATCGACAGCTTCATGGACGCGGGCCTGAGCAACGACCCGGATGACTACCTGACGCTCAGCGCGGTGGATCTGTCCAAAGTGGGCGAACTGGAAAACTGCATGGAAAAATTTGCCTCCGTCATGGCCGGGAAGGTTGCGGATGGCCACCTGTCCGATATCCGCCGCGGCCGGAGCCGGATGTATACCTTCGGTTCCTTTG
Organism: Clostridia bacterium; assembly: GCA_017427165.1. Lineage (GTDB taxonomy): Bacteria > Bacillota > Clostridia > Christensenellales > Aristaeellaceae > Aristaeella. Next base: position 6,367 of record JAFRTK010000093.1, on the reverse strand, counting down.
CGGACGGAAGCTGGGATATGGTCGACCTCGGCGCCATGCTGGACGCGTATGCCCAGTTTGACGCGAATACCGCGGCTGAAGCGAAGCGGCTCCTGTCGAAGGCGGTCATATACAGCGGCCAGACGGATAACCTGGGCACCTGCTCCGGCCTGTCTGTCCTGATTCCCCAGGACACCGCCGATGACTTCGACGAATACAGCGATGGATTCAATCTCACCTCGGTCATTCCCAACTGGGTGGGCTTTGTCAACAGCTATGTGGACCAGCTGCAGGGCGGAAGCTGGCACTTCAATGCTTCCTCCGCCGGGCAGATCTCCGCCGGCATGGAATTTGATGACACCTTCTATTCCTGCGATTACTGGCCCTTCAGCTTCCTGATGTGGGACGATGAGGAAGAATGCTACCTGGAGGACTATGAAGCGCCGGAATACGCAATCTCCGATGAGGATGAGGGCTTCACGGCGGTTCTGTCCCAGGAGGACCTGTCCTACCTGGATTATGTGGAAGGTATGCTGCTCATGGACATGAGCGATGAGGAAATGGAATGTTATGTGGATTTCGGCCTTATGCAGAACAACCTGGTCGACTGGCAGTCCGGTACGGTGGTCAGCCTGTACGACGGCACCTGGCCGGTCTTCGGCGGACAGCCGGTCCCGCTTTACGACCAGACAAGCAATGATCACAGCCGCCGGAGCCTGATCCCGGTCAAACTCAACGGGGTTTATACCTATCTGGTGGTCGTCTTCCCTGCCGGCGGAACCGAAGGCCGCATTATCGGTGCGAATGCCGGTTATGATGAAAACGGCCTTCCGATCCGTGAAACCACCCGCCTGAAACCCGGTGATGAGATCATCCCCGTTTATACCATGTATTACGAGGAAGACGGAAAGGAAGACCTGCAGGAAACTGAGTTCGAAGGCGATAAAATCATCTGGCAGGAAGGCATGACCGTCACCTATGAGGATCTCAGCGACGAAACGGATGAGGCAACCCCGATGCTGTTCTGCTTCATCTACAACGATATTTTCGGTGAAAGCACCATGGGGGATATGATCGAGTTTGAACTGTGATTTGCAGTATCATATAAAATAATTTAAATTGTTGGATTTTGCCCGTTTTCCCCTTGCCAAAATGGTGAAATTCTGTATAATGGACAAGGTTTGTGTCGTCTGAACACGCCAGCTAAATATTGTCAGGGATCATACTCCCTGAGAGAAGAGGTAAAGACATGAAGAAACTGTTTGCTCTGATCCTGGCCCTGGGCCTGCTGTGCTCCTTTGCGATGGCTGAAGACGCCGCTCTCGAACTGAGCTGGGACAACGTCTCCGAAGAAGCCAAAGCTCTTGGTTCCTTCTACCCGATCGATATGCAGGAATCCGGAAAGATCATCTACTGGGTTCCGCAGAACATGGCTGCGCAGGATATTTCCGCGATTGAAGCGGTAGGTCTTCTGGCTGCTTTCGCTACAGAGGATGGAGAATACACCATTTCCGTGTATGGTTTGGCAAATGCTGATGGCTGGCAGGCATATGTTGCCGGACTGGGCATCACCGAAGAAAATGCCAAGCAGTTCACCACCAACGGCATCTACGCAATCGGTTTCGAGCAGGAAGAAAAGGGAATCGATTTGGTGATTATTCCCGTTAACGACACCAGCGTGCTCGTATATGCCTTCACTCCCCTGCACGGTGATGAGGAATGGGATGAAACCAAGGGCGCGATCATTTCTTCCATTCAGGTGGCTGAATAATTAAAGCAAGGGATATTATTCCCGATGGAAAAACCGGGGCAGCAGTTGCTGTCCCGGTTTTTCTGCACTTTATGAATTCATCCATGCTGTATGGAACCTGTAACGGCCTCAATCAGCGCGCACAGGCGTTCCCCGCTCTGCCGGGCTTTTTCCAGCACCGCCTCATGGGAATGGGCTTTTTTCGCGATTCCGGTCGCCATGTTTGTAATGCAGGAAATTCCCAGCACCTTCATACCCAGGTACCGGGCCGCGGTCGCTTCCGGCACCGTGGACATTCCGATCGCGTCCGCCCCCAGCGTCCTGAATGCCCGGATTTCCGCCGCGGTCTCATACATCGGTCCGGGAAACAGGGCATATACGCCCTCCTTCAGGGGGATTTCCAGTGCTTCCGCCTGTTCCTTGGCTGCCCGGCGCAGGTCCAGGCTGTATACCTCCGTCATGTCGGGGAACCGCGGCCCGAACCGTTCGTCATTCGGCCCGGTCAGCGGGTTGTTTCCGGTCAGGTTGATATGGTCGGTAATCAGCATCAGGTCGCCGGGCGTAAAGGTTTCATTGATTCCCCCGCATGCGTTGGTCACAATCAGCGTCTGCGCGCCCATCTCATGCAGGACAAACAGGGGAAAGGTCACCTGCTTCATGGAATGCCCTTCATAGAAGTGGAACCGTCCGCACATGAGCACCACTTCCCTGCCGCCCAGCCTTCCAAAGATCATCCGGGCCGCATGGCCGGCTACGCTGGATACCGGAAATCCGGGAATCTCCGCGTAGGGAATGGTGTCCGCGTCCCGCACCTTATCCATCAGGGCATCCAGCCCGCTGCCCAGGATAATGCAGGTTTCCGGCCGGTGCGATGTCCTCCCGCGCAGGAATTCCGCGGCGTTGGCCACGTCATCATAAAAAGCCATATTCTGTCCCTCCAAAAAAGAAGACCGCTTTACTCAGCAGTCTTCGGTGTTTCTTCCGGTCCCATTCCATTGCTTGACAATGGTCCAACCCGGTAATTGAATACAATGTTGCTGTTCGGGTAACTTCTGTAGAATACCCGTTTCACCCGTTCCAGTACCATTCCGCCGGTATTGTAATTCACCGTCGGAAGCAGCAGTGCGAAGATGGTCGGGGCAAACCGTGTAATCGTATCGCCCTTGCGCAGGTTCTTCCGCAGGATATCCATCAGGCCGGTCATAATATTGTCCAGCCGCATGCTGTCAATTTCCTTGTCGTTGTAAGGGGAAATCATGATGATTGCCAGGAACATGCTGGCGCCGAGGCGTTCAAGGTTCCGCATCTGCAGGTTGAAAATTTCCTTGAATACCGCGTATTCACATACAAACGCGCCGCGCCGTTCCCCGCTTTCACGCAGCTCGTTGCGGATGGATTCCAGGTTGAAATCCAGCGTCTTGCCGGCGGAAACAATCTGCTTGTAGAACTCCTGGAGGTCTTCGCTCGGCTGGACGCCCAGGTACCGGTAATTCAGCTGCACCACGTGCTTGTACTGCACCAGTGCCTCACCTGTCCGGTTGATCTTGATCAGCGCGGACATCAGTTCCATATGCAGCCGGTCATCGAATGAGTCCACATCCAGCGCCCGGCGGCATACACTGACAATATCCGCATACTGGGCTTTGCTCTTCAGCAGTTCAATATAGGCATAAATCGCGGCGATGAATTTGTTGTGCAGCGTGGTGGCCTTGGCCAGCGCCCATTCATTCTGCTCGCTGTGCTGCATCAGGTCGCCCTGGTATTTTTCCAGCAGGAGGTTGTACAGGGTCCGCTGTTCGGTTACCGGTACATTGTTTTCGCTCAGCCGGTTGAAGATGGCTTCGATCTCGTACAGGTCGATGGTCATGCCTTCGATGCATTCCCAGTGATACGCGCCGCGGTCGGATACAATGCATGCGCCCAGGGCCGGATCAATCTGGTTCAGCAGCACGCGAAGCCGGGAAACAAGCGTTTTCAGTGCGTTTTCCGGGTTGGAGCTCTTGTCCTCATCCCACAGGGCATTCAGCAGCCGCTGGTTCGGCACCGGTTCACCCTCATTCAGGATCAGGTATTGAATCAGCGCGGCGCCCTTCTTGGATTTGGCGGCCAGGTGATCCGTTTTTTTCTCATCAATATAGATGAGGAAATGATCCATCATCTGGATCCGAATGGTCTCGGCCACGAAACAACCTCCTTGCTGCACTGATGGAAATTCATACATTAGTTACATTTTATCAGCGTTTTATTACTTTGACAAGTATTTTTTTGTCCGCATGTATCGATTCATGTAATTATACCCGGCAAATCCGGAATTCGGCACGCTTTGATTCACGTGAGGGATAAAGGACCGTGCGTTGCGGCCGGCAGTTCCTGGTTTGCTGCCGGCAATACAACTCGGTATTCCGGCCTCATCATTTTGTGCGCGGGCGTGTAACTTTATTTCGCTCCATTTCCCGTTTCCGGCCATCCGGATCAGCCGGATTCATTCATGATCCCCCGGTTTGCAGTCTGCGGTCGGATTTTGATCCGCCGGATACGGTGCATCTGTTCCTCCCGGCGGATCCGTTTCCATGGACATTGACATATATTCCTTCCAAAAATATAATAACGTCTGTCCGGACTTTGCCGGACAGACGTAACCGTCAGGAATCGGAGCGAGCGTGACCATAAGCCGGGTTCTGTACTGGACGATCATCTATCCAGGCCGTGCGTTACCGCACGGCTCAAGCGATTGCGGAGAACGCGGCGGGCCGCCGTCTTGCCTCCATTGCATCTTGCACCGGGTGGGGTTTACAGCAGGAATCAGTTACCTGGTTCCCGGGTGAGCTCTTACCTCGCCTTTCCATCCTTACTGCCCGAAAGCAGCGGTTTATTTCTGTTGCACTCTCCTTGGAGTCGCCTCCACCGGCCGTTAGCCGGCACCCTTGCCCTGTGGTGCCCGGACTTTCCTCATGCCATCAGGCACGCGATCGTCTGTTCACCTCGCACCGGATCCCAATTCTACCCCGAAAGGCTGTGATTGTCAATGACCGTCCGGGCCAATGACCTGCGTAACGATTCTCCCCGCGGTTCCGTTATCCCCGCGGGAAACCTGGCGACCGGCCTGCTGAAGCTGATCGCGCTGGCCTTCATGCTGATCGATCACAGCGGGAAAGTCCTTTTCAGCAACTGTCAGGAGATGCGCATCCTCGGGCGGATCGCGTTTCCGATCTATGTGTGGTGCATGATCGTCGGATTCTGGCGTACGCGCAGCGTTCCGAAATACCTGTTCCGGATCCTGCTGGTCGGCGTAATTTCCCAGCCGCTGTATGCCCTGGCGCTGGATGATAACGGCCATATCGGTGAACTGATCCTGCAGTTCACGGCGCCCCTTGCTTCCGGCTTTTCCTGGGCCGGGCTCTGGCAGGTAATTTCCGGATTATATACAGATCCCAACAGTCCCAATATTTTCTTCACGCTTTTCCTGGGTCTGGCCGCCCTGTGGGGCATCCGGGAAAAGAAATTCCTGAGCTTCATCTGGGCGCCGGCTGTTGCCATCCTGCTCGCCACAGTGATCAAAGCGGACTACGGCTGGCGCGGAATCGTCTTCATGATCCTGCTGTATTCCGCGCGCGGAAGCCGCCCGGGGATCGCGGCGGTCATGGTCGCCTACTTCCTGTACTGGGGCACGGGCTACAGCGTCACCTCAAAGCTGTTCGGCTGGTCATTCCGCGTGGCCGACCTGCCCCCGGCTGTTGCCCAGCCGCTCAGTGCCCTGATGCGGATGGAAACATATGCCCTGATGTCCCTGCCGTTCATCCTGTGCCGCTTCCGCCGGGACGTGCGCCTGCCGAAATGGCTGAGCTACGGGCTTTACCCGGCCCACCTGGTCCTGCTGATTGCACTGAAACTCATCGTTTTCCGTTGAAAAATCAGTTGACACCCCATGCCATTGATGATATAATCTGTTGCTGTCAGCGGAAAGACCACACTGCCCGCTGTGCGCCATAGAGTTCGGATTGCCGTCCATTGGTTTTGCGCCTGTAGCTCAGCCGGATAGAGCAACGGCCTTCTAAGCCGTGGGCCGGGGGTTCGAATCCCTCCAGGCGCGCCAGATATGGTGGGTATAGCGTAGTTGGTTAACGCGCCAGATTGTGGCTCTGGAGACCGTGGGTTCGAGTCCCACTACTCACCCCATTTTTCCCTGATAAAGCGTCATGCTGGCAGATTACCTACGTTGGGGTGTAGCCAAGTGGTAAGGCACGGGACTTTGACTCCCGCATTCGTAGGTTCGAGCCCTGCCACCCCAGCTTTCTGACCCATTAGCTCAGTTGGCAGAGCACTTGACTTTTAATCAAGGTGTCTGGAGTTCGAATCTCCAATGGGTCACTTTTCTGCTCGCCGGGTCTGCTGCGCGGGCGTGGCGGAATGGCAGACGCGCCAGACTTAGGATCTGGTGTCGCAAGGCGTAAGAGTTCGAGTCTCTTCGTCCGCACAAGGTTTCCTTTATCCCGGTGAGGAGCATGCGGTAGTAGCTCAGTTGGTAGAGTGCCACCTTGCCAAGGTGGATGTCGCGGGTCCGAGTCCCGTCTACCGCTCCATTTGCGGGTGTAGCTCAATGGTAGAGCTCCAGCCTTCCAAGCTGGTCACGTGGGTTCG